>CAZHET010000092.1:0-8006 GCA_964531585.1 uncultured Planctomycetaceae bacterium
GGCGGCGGATTCGGCGGCGGTTTGAGCGGCGGATTTGGCGGCGGTCTGCAGGGAGGCGGATTCGGTGGAGCCGGCGGACCTGGCGGTGCCGGTCTCGGCGGTGGTGGCTTAAGCGATGTCGGCGGCGGACTCGGTGGCAGTGTCGGCGGCGGATTTGCTGGCGGCGGAATGGACGGCGGCTTCGGCGGCGGTGGTGGTGGTGGTGGTGTAGGCATCGGACTCGGCGGTGTCGGCCCCGGCGCATCGCTCACCGGTCACCCCGCGGCATTCGGCGTTGGTTCTTCCGGCGGTCTCGGGCTGGGGAATTAAGCGAGCGGCAGACAAACATTTACCGATCCGGCTGCTGGCAGCGTCCGCCATCTGGCCGATGATGTTGGCGTTGGCAGAGATGTTCTTTCTCGCCGCTCGACGTCATGCGTCTCCTGATCGGTGCGTCTCTTGAGAAGTCCATGGTTCGATTCCATCAGGCCGCGACTGGCGACCTTCGACGCGCGAAACTTCTGAACAACAGGGCATAGGAAAATGGATCTGGCATTGCTGCGAAAACTGAAGTCTATGGCTCTGAATCGTGCGCTCAGCCTGTCGCTGGGAGGCGGCCTGCTGCTTACCGGCAGCGCCGCTGCGGAACACTGCCTGAAGAAGGAACCCGAACGGCCTCAAACGTCACCGGCCTGTGAGCCTGCCTGGGGATTTCACGAAACCTGCTGGAAGCGTTTTCCACCGCTGGCCGAATGCGATTCCTCGGGCATCGGTGCAGAGGGTTGCTCATGCATGAACGGTGGTGACGCAGGGTTCGCCAGGTCCTCGGGCGATGGTTCCTGGCTCGGCAGCAGCCTTCCGTCGGCAGGTTTCGGCTACGAATCCGGCCGCTACGGCGCGTCGTCGATGAAACCGCAGCACGTGTACCACAACGATCCGGGGGCGAACACAAGTTCGCCGCCGACGCCTGCTGCCGGTGGCTTTGGCCCCATGACGCCTCCGCCACCGGTTCCGATGCAAGCCCCGGCCACCGGGAATCCGATCCCGTCGGCACCGGTTCCGCAGACTCCTCCGCTGCCGCAGTCCCGATATCACGCACCCGCGACCGGTGTGATGCGCAATGTGTCGATGCAGCGGCCGGTGTCACAGGGGAATCCGCGCCCGTTCCTGCCACCACCTGCAAACGCAGCAGCAGCCACGACGGCACCCGGCTTCCGTCACGGAACTGCGACGCCGTCATCGTCGCGCTACGGTCTTTCGGGAGCAATGTCGGGCGCAATGGCCGTTTCGAATTCGTCCAACGCAGCAGCACCGACATTCACGCAGCGGCTGCAGGCGAACACCGCGCAACGGCCCGCGGGACCGGCGGGAACGGTCACACCTGCGACCGCGGTTGTTCCCGCGAGCGGCCGCTATTCGGTCCGCCCGGGCTCTCCGGCACAGGTGAGACTTCCGATTCGCCGGCAGCCATGACCGCGCCCGCTGCCGGATCGTCGGCTCGGTACGGCCTCGCGATTCCGGCAGGACGCTGACTCAGGAGGCTGACGCAGCTCAGAGAGTTCGGCAGGCGTCCGCAAACTGCTGCACGTCTTCGGAGTTGTTGTATATGTGAGGACTGACGCGAAGTCGGCCGCCACGCATGCAGACCACGACTCCCTGCTTCCGCAATTTGTGAGCGACGACAGCAGGCTCGCGGTCGCCACAATGCAGCGACAGGATTCCCGACTGGCGCGCCGCCGGAAGCTCGTCGCCGTGAATACCGGCGGTCGCCGCGACATCGAACAACCGCTGTCGAATCTCCAGCAGTCGCGACTGCCGGTCCGTCGGCGGAATGTTGCTCAACAGTTTCAGGCTGGCATACAGGCCCGCGATGCTGCAGGTGTTCAGCACCCCGGTCTCGAAGCGGGTTGCATCCGACTTCAGCTGCAGCTCAGCACATTCGAAGTCGGTTGGATTGACGACGCTGTTCCAGCTCGGTCCGAGCACCCGCAGTCGCTCCGCACACGAACGGCGCACGTAGAGTAACCCGGTTCCGTCCGGTCCCAGCAGCCACTTCCGCCCGTCGGCAACGATCACATCCGCGCCGCATTCGGCGACATTCAGATCCAGCACTCCCAGCCCCTGGATCGCATCAATCACGCAGAGAGCACCACTCCGGTGAGTAATCTCGGCGATCGCCGCAACGTCGCGGCGTTCGCCGCTGATGAAATCCACCCAACTGCAGGCCACGACTCTCGTCTTCGAATCGCACGCCGCGGCGATGGCTGCCTGCGCTGTGCCTGTGTCCACAAGTCGCACTTCCACGCCCCGCGAACGAAGATACATCCACGGATAGCGATTGCTGGGAAACTCACCGCGCGGGACCACCACGTTGTCACCCGGCTGCCACGGGAATCCTTCCGCCACAATCGCGATTCCGGCCGAAGTGTTCGGCACGAACGCAATGTCTTCCGGCGAAGCCCCGATCAGCGCCGCGGCAAGTTCGCGAGTCTCACGAATGCGAGTCTGCCAGTACTTCCAGTGCAGAACACCACTGAGCATCGCGTCGTCCGCCCACCCGCGCATGGCGTCAGCCGTGGGTTGAGGAATCGGCGATAGTGCAGCGTGATCCAGATACACACTTTGCCGAGTGACCGGCATCAGCTCGCGCAATTCGTCCATCGATTGCAGCGGAGCAACAGCGGGCAGAGAGAACTTTTCGCGTTGGTCAGACATCTGAATTCTCGTGAGTCAATCGTTTCCGGCCGTTCGTTTTCGTTTCAACGACGCCAGCAGTCCGATTGCCGTCACCAGCGAAACCCACATTCCGATGCGAAAACTGTCAGGCCGGTATTCCCAGCGAACACGGTGAGTTCCCGCGGAAAGTCCCACCGATCGGAAGACCGTTTCGCCCGCCTCACGGTCTTCGCCGTCAACCATGACTCGCCACCCCGGAGACATCAGTTCGCGCAGGAAAACCGCCGCGTCCTGCTTAAGCACCACGTCGAATTCGACGTGCCGCGGTTCAGAGACGACAACCTTCACGTCGGTCGTCGCATCGTGTGGGACAGCAACAACCCGCGACTCCGGTTCTTTGAATCGATACAGCCACACCGACTTCATTCCGCGATGCCATAGCGAATTCAGCAGCGCGTCCGGTTCGCTGCGAACGAATTCGATTTCCGGTGAAGGCGCGGCAATCGGGTCCTCGGTCAGGATGTGAGTCACTCCCAGATTCCTCAGCCGTGCGACCTGTACCTGCGACGGAAAAGTCTCATCCGGCGATGTTGGCGTGGCTTCCAGTTGAAACTCGTCGCTGAAGTAGAACGACGGTCCGAGTCCCAGATACGTCGGCACGCAACTGACACCGTAAAGATTGCCGACGTTCGGTCCGGGAGCCAGCAGACGGAAGTGTCCTGAATCCTCGACTGTGAAGTATTTCCGCAGCCAGCTTTCGTTCAGTCGCGACATTGGCGGATTCTCCACAATGACAGCATCGGCCACGTACTTCGACGCTTCCAGCAGATCCGCCAGAGTCACCGCAGCGACGAAGATCGTAACCGCCGCGCGAAACCATGCCGCACGACGGCGCAACAGATAATCCAGCACCAGCCCGGACAGAATTCCGCCTCCCATCGCAGCGACGATCGTGTAGCGGGCCGGCCCCATGAAGAATGTGAACCCCGGCAGATGACGAGTGATCGGCAGCAGCCACCCCGTTGCATAGACGATTCCCAGCAGCGACAGAATCGCCCACGTGTTGAATGCGCGCCGCGGCAATTGAGCACGGACTCCAGGCATCGCCGCAAACGCGATCAATGCCAGAGGAATCAGTCCCGAGTACAAATGGGCTTCTACGGGATTCGTGTCCGCCTCAATCGCCAGCGGATCACGCAGCATCTGGCGATCCAGAAGAATCTCCGGCGAATGCCAGTAGGTCCACGAAGCCAGCAGTTGCGTCACGTACAACGGCGGCATGTGTCCATAGGCAGGATTGAACGCCTGATGCGTCCCTTCGCGCTGGCTGGTCCGTTTCAGTTCCAGAGTCGGCAGCAACTGAACTGCCGCAAGCAGCAGACTGCAGGCGATCGCCGTCGGTACAAGCAGCACTGCGCCGAGCCGACGCCTGCGTCCGTCTCGGCTGTGGGGGTGTGATCCGCCACGGGGATCCGCGGAACCGCTGCCATCCTGGGCGTCTTTCGGCACAGGCGGCTGCGCAGAAACTTCGCCCTCCCGCGGTTTGCTGGGGAGCGATGCGTTCCCCTGAAACCACCACAACAGGGCATATAACACCAGCGACAACTGATTGATGAACGCCAGAGTGAAATGTCCGGCCAGCAGATGCACCGCCAGGCACGCCGCCAGCGCGACAAACAGCCTTCGCGACGGAACGTTCAGCAGCGAATCTGTCAGCCACAACGTCAGCGGCAGCCAGACACCGCCGATGATGCTCCATTCCAGCGACGCGCGAGCCGGAAACCAGCCATAAACGTAAACCAGCGCTGCCAGCATCGCCGGCCACAACGAAAGCTGCTGACAGCGAGCAAACCGCCACGCAAACACAAATGCCAGCCAGTAATGCAGCAGCAGGCTGACGCTGTACGCTTTAGTGACGCTCAGTATGCGGTACAGAATCTGATTCGACGGATACAGCACTCCCGCCTGACTTTCGGCCATCAGTGGGTAACCCAGGCCGGTGCGGTCGTGCCACAGCGGAAGGTCACCGCGCCCGTACTCTTCCGCCATCAACTGCTTCTGAGGCATGAAGTACGGGTATGTGTCACCGCCGACCAGCCCGCCGCCGAGAACAAGCGCCCGCCAGATGCCCAGGGAAAGCGCCATCCCGACCGCGCCGGCCAGCAGCCACTCGTGCCATGCAACGGTGTTTCGCCCGTCCGTCTGTAGTTGAGCGGCACGAAAGTTCATCTGGCGATCTACGCCACGTCCGCGTCGAACACGCGCACCTTCGCCCAGCCGCTCTTGTTTTCTTCGATGAACTTCAGGTGGTCCTCAGCGACCTGATAGGCATCGTGGTTCGCTCGTGAATCGAAGACCACATTCAGGGCAACATGAAACTCGAGATCATTCACCGGCCGCTGCAGGTCAGGTGTCAGCGTCCCGGCGGCGAAGAACACAACACCGGGATGGTTCTTCAGATACTTGTGACAGGCAGCCACGAGTTGTCGGCAAGCGTCCGCGGAAGCATCGTTGAGAGTAAAATAAACCATGTGCGACAGCATTGAGCGACCTTGTCAGAACGCGATTGACGGCGGGTGAATTCGGCCGGAAGTATGACGGCAAACTCGCAACGGCTCAAATCAGCTCGCCGGCTATTTGCGGAACGGTCGAATCACCGGTCGGACGGGCTGACGCTTCCCTGTGTCTCGTCACCAGCGCCTCAGCCCGCTTCGCGGAACCGCAGTGAGGGCGGTTCAATGGTCACGATCGTGTTCGGCGGGACGCTGCGGCTGAGGGTCACGTTCGAGCCAATCTGTGATCCCGATCCGATCACCGTCGTGCCGCCCAGAACCGTGGCGTTCGAATACACGGTGACGCCATCTTCCAGCGTCGGATGCCGCTTTGTACCGCGGATCAGGTGACCGTCCTCGTCGCGTGGAAATGACCAGGCTCCCAGAGTCACGCCCTGATACAAGGTCACACCAGCACCGATCACGCACGATTCACCGACGACGACACCCGTACCGTGATCAATGAAAAATCGCGAGCCGATGGACGCTCCGGGATGGATGTCGATGCCCGTTTCGCGGTGAGCCCATTCCGACAGGATTCGCGGCAGGTACGGAACACCCAGCAGCAACAGTTCGTGAGCCACGCGGTGCATCAGCACGGCTTCGATTCCGGGATAGCACAGAATGATCTCGTCCGGAGTCTTCGCCGCCGGGTCGCCGTCGAATGCCGCCTGCACGTCATCCCGCAGCATTCGCTGCAGGTGAGGCAACCGCTTCAGAAACTCGCCCGTCAGTGCCGTAGGACACGAATGGCCGGAATCGCCAGCCACATCACCACTGTCGTGAATCTTCAGCCGCCCTCCGCCATCGTGCAGAATCGCGCGGCCGATTTCTATCCGCAAGCGGGAATTCACCCGGTGCATCAGGCTGGTAAATTCGACCTTCAGGCTACTGGCACCGGGAGTCCGGTGACGGCGATATCCGGGCAGCAGCAGGTCGCGGATGTCTGCCGCGACAGCGATCACACCTTCAACAGATGGCAGGGCGTTCTCGTGAGCCCGATCGCTTCCGTCCGCAAACTCGCTCAGAAGTTCCCGGACGATCTGATCGACATCGACTGCCTGACTCTCTCGAAACCGCATGGCCAAACGCTCCTTCGTCGCTCCCCGGTGTTGACGCCAACGCTTCTGCTGAAGCATCGGCACACGGGGCGCGCAGCCTGAAGCGGGCCGATCGTTGACTGCGCCGGATGAATCGAGCGCAGTGTTACGTCGTGCAGACCCGGTACAGCTTTCCTGATGCGTCCGCTCTGCGTCTTCCGGTTTCCCTAAACGCCCTTGGTCGTTGCGGCCGATTCTTCGAAGCAGGACACATTCGTTCCCGTTGGACAGCGGCAATTTTCGCCGGAATGACGGTGGTCAATATGTCCGGGATTCGACACTCCGGGATTCGACACTCCGGGATTCGCACGTCCAGGGGCGGAATGACAGCGGCTCAGCGACAACCTGACGAATACTGGTCCGATGCACGGCGGCCACTGTCGTGCCTGCTGTTTCTTGCGCCATGGATCGTTATTTACGAAGCCGGTGTGCTGATGCTGGCCGACAGCCAGCCCGATCACTTGCGCAACGGTGCTGACTACTGGATGCGATCGCTGCTGTCAGGAGCCGGCCTGGGTCAGGTGCTGCTGCCGCTACTGGTCATTGCCATCCTGCTGACATGGCATCTACTGAGAAAACACCCGTGGCACGTGCGCGTCGAGACTCAGATCGGGATGCTGGCCGAAAGCCTGCTGCTGGCGGTGATTCTGGTGGGGGTCGGGCAGTTGCACCACCTGCTGTTTCAGCGGCTGCAACCCGCCGATGCCGAAACAAGGCTGCTGCAATTGGCGCTGAACGGCAAGCTGACTCAGGCCGTGACGTTCATCGGTGCGGGTGTTTACGAAGAAGTCATGTTTCGGCTGCTGCTGGTGCCGCTGGCGTTTTTCGTCTTCCGGTTGTTTGAATTCCCGCACAAGTGGGCCGCGGCGCTGGCGGCGATTTCCACCAGCTTCGTGTTCGCCCTGGCTCATCACATCGGGCCGAATGCAGATGCGTTCAACCTGTTCGCGTTTTCGTTCCGTGCCGCCGCCGGAGTGTTTTTCGCGACCGTCTTCTTCGTGCGAGGTTTCGGCATCACGGTCGGATGCCACGCCGCCTACGACCTGCTGGTCGGCGTATTTCTGGCTTCCGGCTGAACCCCCGCCACCGCCATGCCAGCAGCGCGACACTGATCAGGATGATTCGCTGGTGATGACGCTTCGATAGTCCGGCTCGGTCCGACCGCAGTGTGTCGCGACAGCACGCACCGGACTCGCCAAAAAAAACGGCTGCAACAAAGTCCGCAGACTTCATTGCAGCCGTTGAGAATTGTGCAGGCCGATTATCACGAACTAGCGTGCCGGCGCTGCGGGTTCACTCAGATTCCTGAAACTGACCTGCTGAGTCGGACTCGGTGCCGTAGCCGATTCGTCCGCCGGAACCTTTGATTCACCAGTCAGCAGATTGTCGATGCGAGCGCTTTCCTTCAGATGATTGAAGGTTTCCGCGACCATCTTCTGAACTTCGCGCTCGACCAGTTCTTCGTGCAGCTGAGCCTGGACGTCTTTCGGATCGTGCTCGATGACGTCTGTCCGGCCTTCGTACTGCAGAATCACGTACTGATTGATGCCGATCTGAATGATGCTGTTGCTGATCTCGCCCGGCTCCTTCATATTGAACGCGGCCTTGCGAATGTTCTCGTGCGCTCCCGAATGGCGGCGGATCGGCGGAATGCTGCCGCCCAGAATCCGGCTGTTGGGCTCAATCGAATAGTCGCGGG
>CAZHET010000092.1:8016-16185 GCA_964531585.1 uncultured Planctomycetaceae bacterium
GCGGGCGAAGTTTTCGAATTCCTCCGGATTCTGTCGCAGCTTCTCCCACACTTCCGTTGCCCGCCGCTGGTTGTCCATCACGATCATGCGAGCCTTCACGCGCGGGCCGTAGTTATCAGTGTAGGCTTCTTTCATCATCTCGCGAGTGATTTCGACTTCCTTACCGGCCAGCTTCTTCAGCGCCAGCATCGGCCAGATCACGTCGCGGTGATACTGAATCGGCGTCAGACCGCGTTCGGCTTCCAGCATCTGATACCACTGACTGACGGGCAGTCCGAACTTCTTGCTGATCTTGACGATTTCCTGTTCGACTTCGGCATCCGTCACTGTCACACCGCCGTTGGCACAGGCCTGCTGAATGACAGTGCGGTTGATCATATTCTCCAGCACGTCCTTGCCGTGCCGTTCAATGCACTCCTTCGCCAGCATTCCATAGGTGACCGCCTGCCCGTTGACTCGACCGACGGGCTGCGCGAGCGTGTCGTCAAGGCGTGCAGTCCCGGCGGTGGAACTGGTCTGTTCGGCCGCTTTGCTGTTTTGAGCCCGCCAGACCTGCATAACCAGGCCGGCCGCGACCAGGGCGATCAGAGTGCCGCCAACCAGAATTGTGCTGCGGCGACCGACATGCGCGCCGGCCGAGTTGCCGGTCGCAGTTCCCGTGTTTGTGGTTTGAGATGCATCCTGCATGGTAACAGCTCCCGAAAAATCAGAAGGGTCCGTCCCGCAACCGTCGCGCGCACCATGCCTGTGACGGTCAACCGGATCGCATGGCCGTTTTGCCGGTCAGGTCCGGGCGAATCGTAAGAATTGAGACTTGTAGGTTGGAGAGTCGAAACCGGATGGTTTCGGAGCGGACTGGAGAGATGGTGAGACGTCGCCAGTGAACCCGCCGGACGGCGGAAACAGCGAGTCAGTACGTGAGGAGAGAGACTCAACGCGCGGCGTTATACGACAAAATCAAAATTCGGGTCAAGTTCGGTTTGAGCCACTCAAACCACCAGCTGCTCCGCGTCCAGCCGCCGTGCTTCCAGTTGAGACAGCGTTTCGTCGGTGCTGGTCGGGTCGACGGTGCGGCAGGAATCGGTCAGCAGCGCCGCCAGTTCTGCCAGATCACTGCGCCATTCGGCGGCGGGGATTTCCGGCGGTTCGATCTGAGCGAACTCGCCGCACAGCAGAATCATCCGCAGACAGTGACGGAAGATGATGCCTTCCTGTTTTGTCAGATCGCGTGCTCGCACGTACTTATTAAAGTCACCGCCGAATTTCAGCAGATCGCCGATACACCACACGGCTGTTGATCGAGCGTCGTGGATGCCCGGAAACTCGCTGTTGAACAAGAGGTGCATCTTCTCCGCCAGCTTCAGCGCGGGAATGCGTTTGCCGAGCACTTCATCGCGGTAGCCCAGCAATTCGTCCTGAGTCGCCAGGCCTCGCGAAAGAATCTTCTCGTCCAGAAATTCCGTCGCCAGCGGGCCTGGAGGCATCTGGTCGGGGAACGGGACGCGAACCATTTTCGCGACCGATCCCGGCATATCCAGCGCCGCCTCCAGAAGCTGCAGGCGTTCTTCGTAGCTGGCCTTGTGCATGTGTTCGGCCAGAAAGATTCCGTAGATCGAATTGATACTGCGGAAGGCGAACAGCATCTCCAACTGCGGAGTCGCCAGCGCGTACTGTGGATCGTAGTCGTCGAGACGCTGAGCGGCTTCGGTGGGTTTGTCGGCGTCGGCTTCAGCAGTCGAGGATCGTTTTTTCTTCGCGACTTGTGTCGTGGCGACTCCGCCGGTCTTGCGGGCTTCCTTGATGAGTTGGCCGAGTAAACCGGGGGCAGTCGGCGCGCATTCTGGTGTGTCGTCGCCGTTTGAATCACTCTGGGTTCCCGCCTCCGCGGGAATGACGGGAGATTCGGAGTCGTTCTCGTCATCAAGCACGCCTTCTCCGAAGTCGCTGTCGTCGATGTCTTCGTGGCTGCTGAAGTCGTGGATCTCGCTCAGCGATTCATCGGGCACGATCCCTGCCGCCCAGACCGAATTCTTCGCGCTGCTGCGAAGTGCTTCCATTGAGACTTCGAAGGCGGCTTCCGTTCCCGCGACCCGGCTGCGAAACGCCGGAGCATCGTCGGCTGTCGCAACACGCTTCGGCGGCGGAGGTTCCAGCGTGATGAAACCTCCGGCTTCCAAAGTCATCAGCATTCGCTTCAGTGACTTTTCGGCGACTTCTTTCTCCTGTGAATCCAGCAATCGGCGACGCACTGCGTCACGCAGCGATGAGACGACTCCCGATTTGCGAACGAGAAACGCCAGCAGCCGCCAGGGAAAACGACCGCGGCTGGCCAGCTTTCCCGGAGGCGCGGCGCGCAGCGCTTCGAATTGCTTTTCCGTCCAGTAGGTTTCACCCGGCCGGCGTTTCGGCATCTTTTTCCTGAGAGCCTTCTTCGCCCGCAGTACCAGCGGATCCTTCGTATCCTCGGGGATCGCGTCGTACTTTTCCTGCCAGCGAAACAGCTTGACGTCGTCCTCGTGAGCGACCGCGAACACGTAGCCGCGATCGTCAAACTGCGGACGGCCGGCTCGACCGAACATCTGATGAGCCGAACTGGCGTCGATCAGTTTCAGATTGCGAGGCGGCCCCTTCAGCAGAGATGTCATCACAACCGACCGGGCCGGCAGGTTAATGCCCGCAGCAAGCGTTTCCGTACATACGCAGATGGAAAGCAGCTTCTTCTGAAACAGGTGCTCGATCGCTCGGCGGTATTTCGGCAGCAGGCCCGCGTGATGAATTCCGACTCCGCGTATCAGAATCTGTTTCAGCTTGCCTCCCGCTCCGGCCGACCAGTCCATGCGATCAATTTCGTGCTGCAACTGCTGCTGCTGGCCGTCCGCGAGCAGGCGGCGGCCCTTCAACTGTTCGGCAACGCTCCAGCATTCGCTGCGATTGAAGCAGAACACCAAAGCCGGCGTGTAGCGAGACTCGTCATCGCCGTCGGCCATGATTTCAAGTTGTTCAGAAAGCAACTGATCCGGCACCCAGCGAAAGTCCAGCGGCACGCGGCGCTCTTCGCTTTGCAGCAGACGCAGCCGCCGATCGTGCTGCCGGTTCAGCCAGACGACGAAATCCACGGCGTTGCCGACTGTGGCACTAATCAGCAGAACTCGGACATTCTTCGGCAACAGTCCCAGCGAAAGTTCCCAGACGATGCCCCGTTCTTCGTCGTTGAACGTGTGGAACTCGTCCATCACCACGGCCGACACGTCGTCGAAGTCAAATTCATCGGGACTCAGCAGGCGGTTCAACAGAATCTCGGCGACGACAACCAGAATTCTCGCGTCGGGGTTGACTCGCCGGTTACCGGTGACGAGACCCACGTCGTCGCGCGAGAATCCCCAGCGTTCCACCGACACCTGAAGTTCGTGAAACTTCTGTTCAGTCAGAGCGATCAGCGGAGTCGTGTAGTATGCTCGCCGCCCGGTCAGCAGCGCTTCGTAGAGTGCCGTTTCTGCGATAACGGTTTTACCGGTGCCCGTCGGAGCACACACCATCAGGCCGTCGTCGTCATCAAACCACGCCAGAATTGCCTGTTCCTGAAACGGATACGGCGGCCACGGCAGTTGTTCGAGATATCGCAGTGCGATTTCTTCAGAGTCTGGATATTCGGTCATGCGCGGAGTTTACCGCGCCAACACGATTCGGCGAGCAGTTCAGGCGGGCCGGAACAGTCGGCTTTTCCGCGCTTAGTCGCCTCGGGACGTTGCCCGGTTGGCTGACTCGCCGATGTCGCACCTTGCGACCCGTTCACGACAGGTTACGATATTCAACCGAGGTGGCCTTTATGAAACGCGAATACCAGGTTGTCTATCAGACTGTCGAAGACGGCTGGATCATGGCCACGGTCCCCGAAGTTCCGGGAGCCGTGACTCAAGGCCGTGACATGGATGAAGCGCGAGCCATGATCAAAGATGCGGTGGAATTGTTGCTGGAGAGCTACCGGGAGAATGCCTGCCGCGACATCTCCGGCAATGCCGTTTGGGAGAGCCTTTCCATTGATGTGCCTGTGGTATGAAGCGTCGCGACCTAATCCGGCGAATAGGTCAATACGGCTCCGAACCGGACCGCGAGGGTGCCAAACACTCGATCTACCGCAATCCTGAGAATGGTCGCTGTGCAGCCGTGCCTCGCCACCGTGAGATCAAGGAAACCGTCGCAAGGGCAATCTGCGGTCAGCCAGCGATTCCGCGACCATGAAACGGTGGGCGCCGTGGCTGAGCGCATTCGAAGCGCATTGCCGTCCAACGGCTCGCCGAACGACTGGTCGAAGCTTATCGTTCCCGCATGTCTGCCCTGCCCTTTCAACTCGAACTCGCCCGGCCCGAGTGGCTGCTCGCGCTGCTGGTCATTCCGCTGCTCGTGTTTGGTTTCCTGAAAAGCCTCGTCGATCTGCCGCAGATGCAACTGCTGACGTCGCTGGTGGTTCGCTGCGTGATCGTGGCGCTGCTGGTGTTGAGCCTCGCGGGACTGAATCTGCTGAACCGTGGCGACGACGTCTTTGTCGTGTTCGCCGTGGACCAAAGCCTGAGCGTCGATGACGAAGCGGCACACGCCGCCGCGCGGGACTTCATCGAAACGGCAACCGAAGGAAAGTCCGGCAACCGGTTTGCGGTGCTGCCGTTCGCGGTGGAACCGGGAGAGTTTGCGAAATCGCTTTCCGTACGACGGAACTCCGATCCCGTCGATGCTGCTTCACGGCGTAATACTCCGACGGGATTGGAATCCCATCGTACGGGTAGCGCGACGGCATCGGAGTCCCGTCGCACGGGCACCAACCTTGCCTCGGCAGTCGAAATCGCCGCGGCCGCGGTTCCGCCGAATTACACTCCGCATGTCGTGCTGATGACGGACGGAAATGAAACCTCCGGCGATGTTCTGACAACTGTCGCATCCGCCGCAATGCGAGTCTCAACGGTGCCGTTGCCCGTTCGCACCGATCCGGAACTGCAGCTCACCGCCGTCAACGTTCCCGCTCAGGTTGCCGAAGGTGAACCGTTCAGCATCGAAGTTGTCGTCGGTGCCAACCACAACGACATCGCCCGCATCGAACTGTTCAGCGGCGCCTTCCGCATTGCGTCGGATGTCAGATCGATTCAGGCTGGTGAAAACCGCTTCACCTTCACCGACCAGATCACACAACCGACCGAATACACAGCCACAATCCGCTCGCCGGGAACCGCGGACATTGACGGGTTCAAAGATTCACTGCTCGACAACAACACGGCATCCGGGCTGGTGTTTACCGGCGGCAAGCCAAAAGTTCTGCTCATCGAAAGCGAACCGGGACTTGACCAGAACCTTGTCTGGGCGCTCGAAGAAGAAGGGATCGCGGTCGAAGCGCGCCCGCCAAAGGGTCTGCCGGAATCGCTGGCTGAGCTGCAGAATTTCGACGCCGTCATCTTTTCCAATATTCCGGCAACGAACCTGACGATTCCTCAGATGACCGTCATCCGATCGTACGTCAGCGAAATCGGCGGCGGGCTGGTCATGCTTGGCGGTGACCAAAGTTTCGGCCTGGGCGGGTACTACAAGACCGTTATCGAAGAAGTCCTGCCCGTTCGCAGTGACTTCGAAAAGGAAAAGGAGAAACCCGGTCTTGCGATGGTTCTGGTTATCGACAAGTCCGGCTCAATGGGCGGCCAGAAAATTGAACTGGCGAAGGATGCCGCCCGCGGTGCCGTCGATCTGCTGGGTGTGAAGGACCAGATCGGTGTCATCGCCTTCGACGGTGCTCCCGTGTGGGTCAGCGAACTGCGGCCCGTGACACAAAAGGGAGTCGTCACTGACCGCATTGCAGCCATTGAACCTGGCGGAGGAACGACGATGTATCCGGCACTGGAAGCCGCGTTTTCCGCGCTGAACGCCACGACCGCGAAACTGAAACATGTGATCGTTCTGACTGACGGGTACTCGACGCCCGGAGATTTCCAGACCATCGCACAGGACATGGTGGATGCTCGCATTACGGTATCGACGGTTGGCATCGGCGACACGGATCAGGTTCTGCTGCAGCAGATCGCGGAACTCGGCAGCGGCCGCTACTACTTCACCGACGATCCGTCTTCGATCCCGCAGATCTTCGCGAAGGAAACTCTGACGGCCGGCAAATCGGCGATCAACGAAGATCCGTTTTTGCCACAGGTCATGCGATCCACATCGATGCTGTCGGGCATCGACTTCGACGCTGCTCCGTTTCTGCTGGGTTATGTGGTGACTCGTCCAAAGCCGACCAGCGAAGTGATCCTGGCAACGGAATCGGGCGATCCGCTGCTGTCATGGTGGCGCTACGGGACCGGCATCAGCGTGGCATTCACCAGCGACGCCAGCAGTCTGTGGGCAGCCGAATGGCTCACGTGGGACGGCTTCAACCGCTTCTGGGCGCAGGTCATTCGCCACGCAATGCGAACGAGTGAATCGAAGGGGTTTGCCGTCGATGTCGTTCGTCGCGGTGATCAGGCCACCATCACGATCGATGCCACGGAACCGGACGGTCAGTTTCTGAACAGCGTTGAAACGGAACTGACGCTGATCGACCCGGACCTGTCGACGGAGTCAATCAGCGTGCCGCAGACGGCTCCTGGTCGCTACGAAACGGAAATTAATCTGCGGAAACCAGGAGCATGGAACCTGCAGATCACTCAGCGCCGAGCCGGCGAGGTGCTGCACCGGCAGACTCGCGGTATCGTCGTCGGCTACAGTGATGAACTGCGGCTGCGCCCGGTGAACGAGGACCTGCTGAAATCCGTGGCCGCAACAAACGGCGGTTCATTTGGCATCGACCCGAAAGAGGTTTTCGAGCCCCTGCCGGGCGAATCTGCGTGGGCCGTGATTCCACTGTGGCCGTGGCTGCTGAGCGCCGCTCTGGTACTGTTCGTGGCGGACGTGGCCCTGCGGCGACTGGACATGAGCCGCGTGTTTGGCAGCGAGATGCATCGCAGCGAACTACGAACGTAGCACGCGTCACACCGTCATTCCCGCGCAGAGCCTGGCCCTCGCGTTGGCGGTTCACGCCTCCGCGGGAATGATGTGTGTTCGTCCGTATGGCACGCCGCGGAATCGTCGCCTATCGTACAGGTCCACAAATCAATCGTCTGCCCGGCGGTCAAACGAATCACACCGGAAACCTCGCCCCAATCTCTTCGGTCCACTCATGCAACATCGCACTCTCGGCAACAGCAACCTCGACATCAGCGTCATCGGTCTCGGCACGTGGGCAATCGGCGGTGGTGACTGGAAATTCGGCTGGGGCGATCAGGACGAGAACGAAGCGATCTCGATGATTGTTCGCGCCGTTGAACTCGGCATCAACTGGATCGACACCGCGGCGATCTACGGTGAAGGGCGCAGCGAGATTCTTGTCGGCAAGGCATTGCAGCAGATTCCCGAAGCCGACCGTCCGATGATCGCGACCAAGTGCGGACGCGTTCCCGTCGGCGGCGGAGAGATCGGCAGGAACCTCAAGCGAGACAGCATCATCGCCGAGTGCGAAGCCAGTCTGCGGCGACTGAGCATCGACTGTATCGACCTGTACCAGATGCACTGGCCGGAACCCGACGAAGACATCGAAGAAGGCTGGTCGACACTGCTGGATCTGAGGCGGCAGGGTAAGGTGCAGCACATCGGCGTTTCCAATCATTCCGTGTCGCAGATGAAGCGCCTGCAGCCGATCGCTCCGATCACGTCGCTGCAACCACCGTACAGCATGATTGCTCGCGACGTGGAAGAAGAAATCCTGCCATTCTGCGGTGAAAACAACATCGGAGTCATTGTCTACAGCCCGATGGGTAAGGGGCTGCTGACCGGAAAATTCACGCCCGGCAGAGCCGCTCAGCTTTCCGCAAAGGACCATCGCAGCCGTGACCCTCGTTTTCAAAGTCCGCAACTCGAAATCAATCTGCACTTCGTAAACCGACTGCAGGAAATCGCCGATGGTCTCGGCTGGACAATTCCGGAACTGGCCATCGCATGGGTCCTGCGACGGCCGGAAGTCACGTCGGCGATCGTCGGGTCGCGCCGTCCCGAACAGATCGAAGAAACAGTTATCGCGGGAACACGCACGCTGGACGCATCAGCCGCCACTGCGGTGGAAGAAGCTCTCAACGAACGCGACGGAAACCTTGCCGCGGC
>CAZHET010000093.1:0-16127 GCA_964531585.1 uncultured Planctomycetaceae bacterium
CCGGTTGTTCCGACCGGATGTCCGAGAGCGATGGCTCCGCCGTGAATGTTCAGCTTCGCCGGATCAATCGTGCCGACCGCGTGAGTCAGCCCCAGTTCTTTTTCTGCGAACGACTTCGATTCCAGCGCCTGCAGGCAGGCCAGTACCTGAGCGGCGAACGCTTCGTTGATTTCGATCAGATCGAAATCCGTGAGCTGCAGCCCCGTCTGTTTCAGCAGCTTTGCCGTCGCGTAAACCGGCCCCAGACCCATGCGACGCGGATCGCAGCCGGCGATCGTATAGGACGTGACGTAGCCCAGCGGCTTTGCATCGCGCGACGCCGCATGTTCCGCGGACGAGAGTACGACCGCAGCGGCTCCGTCGGTCAGCGGACAACTGTTGCCGGCTGTCACCGATCCGTCTTTATCGAATATCGGACGCAGCTTCTTCAGAGCGTCCAGTGATTGTTTGTCGCGCGGGCCATCGTCCTTGTCGACAACATCACCGGCGACGGTGATCGGTGTGATTTCACCGCTGAAGAAACAGTCTTCCCGCGCCGCGGACGCCCTGCGGTGACTTTCCAGAGCGAACTGGTCCTGAGCTTCGCGAGTGATGGAAAATTCCTTCGCCAGCACCTCAGCAGTTTCTCCCATATTCAGGCCGCTGACAGGATCGGTCAGCCCCAGCATGACGCCGACCTGCGGCTTGAAATGTCGCGGCCGCAGTTTTGCCAGCACACCCAGCTTCTGCCACAGTGACCTGGATTTGCCGGCCTGAATCAGCAGGCGAGCGGCTTCCGGCTGCACCAGCATCGGAATGTTGGACATTGATTCTGTGCCGCCGGCGACGACCAGATCAGCCCGACCCTCGCGAAGAATTTGCCAGCCGCCGACAATGGATTCCATCCCCGACGCACAGTTCCGATTCACGGTGTGCGCCACACGATCATTGGGCATTCCGGATTTCAGAGCGATCACACGGGCGATGTTGGCGGCATCAGCCGGCATGGACACGTTGCCGAAGATCAGTTCGTTCACATCGCCTGCCGTGACGCCCGCGCGGGTAAACACGTCAGTCGTGGCGGCGACTCCCAGATCCACCGCGGACACGTCGGCGAACTTTCCGAACGCCTTGCAGAACGGCGTCCGGACTCCGGCGAGTACAGCGAGCGGTTGTGTCATGGCCGTGTCCTTTCTGAATCGTCGGGTATCGTCGTCCTGGCCGCGTGGCTGTCTGATCTGGCCGAACAGGCCCATCCGCGCCGCCGGTGACGCAGCTTAGTCCTGTGCAGCAGAGCCGTCCTCCGGTTTGGGCAGCACTCGCAAATGTCGGCGTATCACCTTTCCGAGAAAGTTCCGCGGCAAATCATCGCAGCGTTCCAGCAGGCGCGGGCGCTTGTGGGCCGCCAGGTGTGTGCGGCAGTAACTGTGAATGGCGTCTTCGTCCCACTGCGACGCATCCTTCATCACGATAAATGCCTTGACGATCTCACCCTTCTGTTCGTCAGGGACTCCTACGACAGCGACGTCCGTCACGTTCGGAAACTTTCGCAGCGCCTCTTCGACTTCGCGCGGCA
The DNA here is from genome assembly GCA_964531585.1 of uncultured Planctomycetaceae bacterium. Classification (GTDB taxonomy): domain Bacteria; phylum Planctomycetota; class Planctomycetia; order Planctomycetales; family Planctomycetaceae; genus JAWKUA01. The sequence continues at coordinate 1,556 of CAZHET010000093.1, forward strand.
CCACGTTAAATGACGAAGTGATGATCAGATCCTTCTTGCGATCAACGATCTGGTACAGACCTTCGGGGGTTCGCTGAGCGATGTCGCCGGTCGAAAGCCAGCCGTCCCGAATGACGTCTCGCGTGGCCTCTTCGTTCTTCCAGTAGCCCAGCATGACCTGCGGACCACGCACCAGCAGCTCGCCGGGTTCACCCTCGGCAACGTCCGTCGTTCCGTCGGCCACATCGACCAGGCGGCAGTCAGTGTCGGGAAGCGGCAGGCCGATCGTGCCATAGCGGGCATTCTCGTTGAGCGGACCGACATGAGTCACCGGCGATGCTTCTGACAGACCGTAGCCTTCGACAATGATGGCTCCGGTATGGCCTGCAAATTCTTCGCCAGTTTTCTTCGACAGTGCCGAACCGCCCGAAATGACCCATTTGATCGAAGTCAGGTCCGCCTTGTGCTGCCGCAGGTGTTCGTTCATTGCAGCCAGCATTGCCGGCACCGCATGGAACACCGTCGGCCTGTGTTTTTCGATCAGACGAATTGCCTGACGCACGTTGAAGCGGTGATCCATGATCAGCGACGCCACCATCGCCGCTCCGCCCATCACGTTTGTCGACAGACCATAGCTGTGGAAAAACGGCAGCACCGACAACAGACGTTCCTGGCCCACGGAAGCGCCCGCCCAGAAGTACTGCTGCCACGCGTTGGCCACCATATTGCGATGGCTCAAAGTGACGGCTTTGGGCATTCCGGTTGTGCCGCCGGTCGCGAGGATGTAGGCCGGAGTCGTCGCGGCATCAACTTCGACGGGTGCGACAGCGGCTTCTTCGGAAGTCACGTTGTCCAGCTCTTCCCAGAACCAGCCGACTCGATCGTTTTCTGCCAGCCACCAGCGACCGGTTTTCTTTCGTCGCAAAACCAGGTAGCCGATCTGTTCGAAGGCAGACAGGCCCGGTCGCAGGGAAATGAACAGCGTTTTCGGGGACTGCCTGCCGGTGGATTCCTCGCTGCCGGTGCTCAGCAGCGGAGCCAGCATGTCCAGGCAAATGACAACCTTGCAGTCAGTTGCGCTGACCAGCACCGTGACTTCATCCGCGACCGACAGTGGACTGATGGCGACGGAAATTCCGCCAGCTCGCCAGATGCCGTTCAGTGCGATGATGTATTCGGGAATGTTGGGCAGCAGTATGCCGACTCGGTCACCCGGTTCCACGCCCTGCTTCTTTAGCAGGGCCGCGGTCCTGCTGGCAGCCTGCTGCAGTTCTTCCCAGGACCACGAGACGTTGTTGTACAGACAGGCCTGATGACCGGGCATCAGCCGCGCGGCTCGTTCAAGAAGCCCCCACGCAGCGATGTCGGGGTAATCAAGCGTCCGGGGTACACCGGCAGGATAGATCTCTGCCATCGGCAGAACATTGTCACCAGCCGCGTTTGAAGTCGGAATCGCAGTTGCCATCTGACACCTCACTTTCGGAGTGACCCGTCCGTGGACAATTGCACGTCAGTTATTGGCGCGCGACTCCATGGTTGGCTCCATGAGGCGATCTGGCTTTCGATGTCCAGAGCAGCCTGTTTGCCGCATGTCACCGGCGATGTTCCACCGGTGCGTGTGCAATCACAGCCGCAGTGATTTCATGATTCTGGTTACCGAAAGAATGCAGGTCGCAGGTCGTTTCAACAGTCCGTGCGCGTCCCAGGAATGCGGCACACACGGGAAGGAGGAGATTTGGCCTGTCGCCGTGTCCCGAATATCCAATCGGGATACAGCCAGCAAAGCCGCCGCATACGTGTGCCGCATCCTGAATTCCATGACTCTGACAAATCGTATGCAGGCGAATCCAACAATCAAGCTGAGTCCGCAACGGACGTCTGAGCAATTTGTTTTCGCGGAAAGACCGACCCGGTTGCGTGAAATCGCCCGGTGGCGCGTGATGAAGCACTTTTGCGGGCAGTGGTGTCCGGCAAAACCCGCACAAGGCGTCCGACAGACGAGGCGACAGCTGGACGGCCGGAAACGACACAACACCAGACCGGCGACGCCGCCTCATGGCACTCGCTCAGTCGCTACCACTCGGAGATGAACCGACAGGTTTACAGGTTGTCCGGTATCAGCGCAGTACTGACGCAGCCGTGGTGAGCCTGCGAGACTGTTGCCGAGAAATCTGCCAGGTAGCCTCGCCGAGGTTCACGCGGTTTCCAGTACGGCAGATCCTCACGTCGCCGCTGCAGTTCGTCATCCGTCACATGGACGTCAATCGTGCCCTTCAACAGATCGAACGCGATCACATCGCCATCGACGACACAGGCGATCGGTCCCCCGACAGCAGCTTCCGGAGAACAATGGACGCCGATCGCTCCGTGCGATACTCCGGAAACTCGCGTGTCGGAAATGAAGGCCACGCGACCGTCCAGTTCGGGCACCGCCAGAGCCGCGCTTGCCACCAGAACCTCCGGCATCCCGGAAGCCACCGGTCCCCAGTACCGCAGCACGATCACCGTACCGGGCTGGATGCGCCGCTGTTCAACAGCGCGCACGATGTCCAGCGGGTCATCGAAGCAGACGGCTTTGCCTTCGAAGTGTGGCTCCTTCATGCTGGACACCTTGAACACGATGCCCTCGGGGGCCAGATTGCCAAAACAAATCTGCATGTCGGCGAACGGTTTGTAGCAGTTGTCGACGGAGACGATCAGATCCTGTCCGTCGGGCGGTGGACCAACATCGGCCAGGTTTTCCGCCATCGAACGACCGGTGGCGGTCAGACAGGTTCCGTCCAGAAAACCACTATCGAGCAGATGCTTCAGCAGCACCGGAGTTCCGCCGATGCGATGCAGGTCCACCATCGTCCGCGGCCCGCGCGGAGCAAAACTGCAGAGCACCGGCGTTTCCCGAAAAATCGCCTGCATGTCTCGCAGCGTAAAATCGACGCCGGCTTCGCGAGCCAGTGCCAGCAGGTGCAGTACTCCGTTCGTCGAACCACCTGCCGCCGCGATCGTCACAGCGGCATTGCGAAACGCTGCCTTCGTCAGAATGTCTCGCGGACGGATGCCGCGTTCGAGCAGCAGTTTCAGAGCCGCGCCGACCTTGCGGCATTCTTCCCGCTTGGCTGACTCGATGGCCGGAATTGAGCTGCTGGCGGGAAGCATCAGGCCGATGGCTTCCATCGCCAGCCCCCAGGTGTTGAACGACGCCGCGATGCCGCAGCCGCCGGGACCGGGGCACGCTTTGCGGATGATTTCGTCGCCTTCCTCTGACGTCATCGATCCCATCGCCACTGCGACCTGCGAGTCGTAAACGTCCAGAATCGTGATGTCTTTGCCGTTGTGACAACCAGGCAGAATACTGCCGCCACTGACGATCAGCCCGGGGTAATTCGTGCGAGCCAGCGCCATCGCGAAACCGGGGCCGTTCTTGTCGCAGTGATGCAGGCCGATCAATGCGTCGTAGCAGTGAGCCGTCACCACACATTCCGCGCTGTTGGCAATCAGATTCCGGGACGGCAGGCTGGCGTTGCCTCCTTCGTGTCCCTGTGAGATGTTGTCGCTGACTCCCGGAGTGCCGAACGGAAAGGCCAGCAGACCGGCGTCCCGGCAGCCGGCCTGAATTTCCTTCGCCAGTTCGTACGCGTGAACGTTGCAGGTATTGCCGTCCAGCAGCGGGACTCCAATTCCTACCTGAGGCTTGTCGAAGTCATCGGCCGTCATTCCCAGCGCGTAGTAAAACGCGGTCAGGCCCTTCTGCCAGCCGTGAGTGAGCAGTGAGCTGTTCCAGTTCGGTGCGTTCGGTGCCTGGGTTGTTGTCATTGAGGACATTCATTCGATCTCGTGGATGCGGATGTTGCGATACCATGCTTCCCCTGGGGGTCCCCCGTGGATCTGCACAGCGATGTGGCCGGTCAGCGGGATGTCCGCATCTTCTTCGGTGTAGTCCACGGTCTGCAGATCGTTGATCCACAACTGAATCCGCGGTCCTTCGCAAAGAATGCGATAGTCGTTCCAGTCGTCCGTTCGCAGGACAGCTTTCACTTTCCGGACGTCGGGCCCGGCCAGAATTCTGCGACGGCGAGATTCGTCGTAAAGTGCTCCCCAGTAATCCTGACCCAGATCCGCCTGGTAGCCGATCATTTCGTGATGATCGGGAATGCGTTCGCTGCGAATCTGGATGCCCGCGTTGGTGTCATCACCCTTCAGCCGGAACTGCAGACGAAGTTCGAAGTCGCCGAATTCGCGTTCGTGCTGCAGGAAAAAGTTCATCGGAATCTTTTCATCGAGAGTTCCGCCGACGATGGCTTTCTCCTCGATGCGAAACCACTTCTGATCGCCGTCCCACTTGTCGAAGGACTGGCCGTCGAACAGCGGCTGAAAAACGGCTTCGTCGGCCTTGTCATCGGCAATGATGGTCGACGCGAGTCCAATCAAGACCATGGCGACCACAAGCTCCGACGCCGAAGAGAAACGGCTCAATTGTCTCATAACCTGATCTCCTCACGACGAAACAGGGCAACCGACAACACACCGACGCGACGCTCGCACATTCTGCCGACCGCTGCGCAAAACGCAAAGCGAACACGCGTCGCAGCGTTTTCACTTCAGCTCAACTTCTGCCGGAGCAATTACCGCGGCACCCTCGTCGCTGCCGGACCATTTTGGAACCTCGCATTTTGCCGCCCGCCACCCGTGGTGGACAAGCTGACCGGACGCCGCACCCGAGGCGGACTGAGCAACATTACCTGTCAATCGGTAACGTTCTGACTTGCCGTCAGGAACATTGACCGTACTGCCTTCGCTCTGATCGATGACCGGCGTCGGTGCGAACATGCGATCGAGGACATCCCGGCACCCGCGATGAATTTCCCGAACGGCGGCTCCCACCTGTGCATCGTTGTATCCGTCGATCGATTCCTGAATGAAGTCCACGAACCGAGCCTCCCGCTGCAGCGCTGCCAGCAGCGTCACGGCGTCACTTCGAGCGGGCTTCGGCAACGCCGGCTTCGGTGCCGCCGGTTCCTTCGCCTTCTCTGGAACTGCACCAACAGGCTCTGGAAGGCCCGCCGGTTTGCGCGACAACGCTTCCATCGCCTGGCTGGCAAATTTGCCGTTGAACAGGATTTTGAACGCCAGACCAACTCGACCCATGATGAATTGCCGTCAGTGAATAGAGCGCACGCAGGGGAAAAATGGGGACAGGGAGCTTACGATTCGACCGGGTGGCCGCCTTCCTTCCAGCCGCGGAATCCGCCGTCCATCGAAATCACGTTGCGGTAGCCCATCTGCTGCAGGTTCAGTGCCGCCAGAGCCGAACGGTAGCCTCCGCCGCAGTACAGCACGATGGCCGCGTCTTCGTCGGGAATCTTCTGTTCGATGTCGCGTTCGATCACACCCTTGCCAATGTGAATCGACCCCGGGATACGAGCCGCGGCGAATTCGCTTTCTTCGCGAACATCGACCAGATGAAATGCATCACCCTGCTGCCGCCGGGCGACGACTTCATGCACGGTGCATTCGGTGATCTGCACACGAACAGAATTGACGATCTGCAGAAATCGCTGAGAATGATCGGCAGCCATGAGACGAGAGGGAAAAAACAGGTTGTGGGAATGTGTACTCGACGACTGTGTGTAACTGGCGACTGTGTGTAACTGGCGACGCAGTCTAGCGACCGCAGGATCGCGGCTCCACGCTGCCAACGCTTCTCACCAAACAAGTGCCGCGATAGGCTGCGATTTCTCACCCCGCCAATATCCTTCCGATCCACAGGAAAAATCCTTCCCAATGCCCGACACGCATCGCCTTGTCCCCGGCCGATCGATCGATCTTGCCAAAGCAGCCACTCGCGCCGACGACTTTCACGATGACCGCAAAGCCGCCGAGAAGGAATTCGAAGACCTGCGCGACGAGCTGATTCACATGCAGGAAATGCTCTACGCCGAAGGCACGCAGAAGCTGCTGGTCGTGTTGCAGGCCATGGATGCCGGAGGAAAAGACAGCACCATTCGCAAGGTCTTCAAAGGCGTGAATCCGCAGGGCGTTCGAGTCACATCCTTCAAGGCTCCGTCTTCGCTGGAACGGGCGCACGACTTTCTGTGGCGAGTTCATAACGCCGTCCCCGCCGCGGGCATGATCGGAGTCTTCAACCGGTCGCATTACGAAGACGTCCTTGTCGTGCGAGTCCACGATCTCGTTCCGGAAACGGTGTGGCGACCTCGCTATGAGATCATTAACCAGTTCGAAGAACACCTGACGCAGTCCGGCACGACCATCCTGAAGTTCTTTCTGCATATTTCAAAGGACGAGCAGCGGCAGCGGTTTCAGGACCGGCTTGACGACCCGGAAAAGCACTGGAAGTTTGACCGCGAAGATCTGGAAAAGCGAAAGGAATGGGACGACTACCAGGCCGCGTTTCAGGACATGCTGAACAACTGCACAACGAAGCATGCTCCGTGGTACGTCATTCCCGCTGACCAGAAGTGGTATCGCAACGTGGCCATCGCGCGCGTCATCATCGATTCGCTGAAACAGATGAATCCGCGGTATCCGACATCGGAAGATCTGACCGCCGTCAGGATTCACTGACGGTACGACTTTCAATCACTCCACTTTTTCTGCATCTCGCCACGCACCATCCGGAGTCCGTAAATGCTGATCTTCGACGCTCACCTTGACCTCGCCTGGAACGCTCTGGAATGGAACCGGGATCTGCTATGGCCGGTCTCGCAGATCCGCGAATTCGAACGACAGTTTCCCGGCTGCGTCCCCGGTGATGCCACGGTTTCGATTCCCGCGCTGCGTGACGGCGGCGTCGGTGTCGTCATCGCCACGCTGCTGCCTCGCTTCGAACGAAAGGAATCGCCCCGCACGTTCTATCGTTCGCGCCACGCCGCCTTCGCGGCAATGCAGGGACAACTGGCGTATTACCGCGAAATGACGCGACTCGGGCATTTTCGCGAACTCTCCGATCTGCAGTCACTGGAAGCGCACGTACGGGACTGGTCGACCGGAACACCTGCGCCCGAAGTGCCCGTCGGTTTCATTCTCAGTATGGAAGGAAGCTGGGCGATTCCCGATCCGTCATACATCGAACGCTGGTATCGCGCAGGATTGCGACTTCTTGGGCCGGCACACTACGGCCCCGATGACTACGGGCACGGAACCGGAAGTCCGGGCGGCCTGAAGGAGAAAGGCCCGGAACTCCTTCGCGAAATGGATCGTGTGGGCATGTTGCTGGACGCGACGCATTTGTCAGACGAGTGCTTCTGGCAGGCTCTGGACATCTACACCGGCCCGGTTCTCGCCAGCCACCACAATTGTCGATCGCTGGTTCCTGGTGATCGCCAGCTCGACGATGACCAGATCAAGGCCCTGGTCAAACGCGATGCTGTCATCGGCCTGGCTTTGGACGCGTGGATGATTCGCCCAGGCTGGGTGCGTGGCCAGACCGATCCGGCAACCGTCAGCCTGGAAGATGCTGTCAACCACATCGATCACGTCTGCCAACTGGCAGGAACGACTCAGCACTGCGGAATCGGCACGGACCTGGACGGCGGCTTCGGCAAAGAGCAGACACCGCATGATCTCGACACGATCGCCGATCTCCACCGCATCGCGGACATCCTCAGCCAGCGCAACTACACCGACGAACAGATCGCGGGGATCATGCATAAAAACTGGCTGAACTTCTTCCGGCGAGCCTGGTCGTGACGCCTCATCGGTAGATGCCGGGACGTAGTTCGGACAGCGGATAGAAGCTGGCTCGCCACCGCACGCCGCCCTGCCGCAGAGTGATCCATGCCGATCGCCAGAATGTGAACGCCAGCGTCCACGCCGCAAACGGGAAGAACAGAAACAGCATTGCCGACCCGCCGACTCGAACGGCCGTCACTCCGTAAAGCATGTGCCACAGAATCACGCATGCCACAAACCCGGAACCTTCGCGCAGCGGCACAAGCCAGGGCATGACATACGGCGACACCATCGTGACGAAGAACAGCACGGTCACCAGCAGAATCGACGGCACGGAATAGTTCAGCGCGGCAAAACCGTTCTTTTCCAGCCCGGTGACGACTCCCCACAACGACGGCTGCCATCGCACCGACAGCAGCTTTGGAGCCGCCAGAAAGTCGGCTCGTCCGCCGTGGCGTTTGACGAGCTTCCCAAGCTTCACGTCGTCCAGAACATCCATCGCAATCGGCTCGTGACCGCCAAAGCTGCGATAGAATTTTGCGTCAAGCAGATTGAATGCTCCGACTCCGGCATACGCGAACGGCCACCATGTACCGACCAGATGCACCTGCTGTCCAATCGCATACGACAGACCGAAAAAGGCGACAACGCTGTTTTCCAGAAAGCCTCCTGGCAGCATCCTCGGCAGCAGACACAGGTGCTTCAGGTTGTGCTGTTGAAAATACCGCACGGCGGTCAGCAAAGCTGCCGGTTCGTAAATCACGTCGCCATCGGTGAACAGCAGAAGGTCACCTGTCGCGCGTTGGGCGGCAACGTGCATGGCATGATTTTTCCCCAGCCAGCCGGGCGGGAGTTCGCTGATGTGAACCGCCCGCACGCGGTTTTCGCCGGTGGCAATGGAGTCGATGATTTCACCGGTGCCGTCGGTACTGCGATCATTGACAACGATCAGTTCAAAGCTCACCGCGGCGCTGTTCAGCACGGATCGCAGTGAGGACTCGATCGCCGCCTCTTCGTTGCGAGCCGGCATGATGACGCTGACAGACGGCAGCGACTCGTCTGCGAACGGCGACGCGGGCTGAAGTTCGCGCGACAGCATCCACAGCACCGGAGGAATCGTCCACACAGCGATCAATGCAAACAGAATCCAGCCAGCGTAGAACAACAAATCGCACCTCGCGGCTGGATTCGCCGGAATGCAGAAATTCTGAGTGAGCCGCCCGAACTCTGGCGAGCCCATCGACAGATCACGCCGGTTACGGGGCGAAACTCATCACCGGCATCATCAGGCTGACGTGTTCCTTCTGCAGAATTGACATCTGCAGCAGCGCCTGTTTGATGGCCGACATCCGTTGAGGATCGATGCCGTTCAGCAGCGGCAGGACTGTGTCAATCAGCGGCTGGCTCTGCGCGAACCCACCCGGAAGGCCCATCTGCAGATGACGACCGTCGTCCTTCGGACCGGAAAGGTCGCTCATCAGAGCTTCCATGAAATTCTTCGGGCGGGGCACGATTCGAACATCGTAGCCTTCTTCCAGGCTGGCTTCTTTTGCCGCGAACGCGACCGCGTCGGCGAGTCCGCCGAATTCGTCCGCCAGCCCCAGTTCAATGGCCTGCCGACCGGTGTAGACACGTCCTCCGGCCAGTTCATCGATGTCCTTCTTCAGCCGGTCGCCGCGAGCCTTCACGACGTGCCCCTTGAAGACTTCGTAAACCTCGTCCATGTAGCTCTGCATCGCAAGCCGCTCGGAATCGGAAAACACGTCAGAGCTGCTGAGAATAGCGGCGTTCCTGCCGTGCGCGATCGGTGACCAGTTAATGCCGACCTTGTCCCACAGTCCCGTTGTTGCGAATTTTCCGGCCACGACTCCGATGGATCCCGTGATCGTCGAAGGGTCGACGAAGATCGTGTTCGCTCCGCAGGCCACGTAGTAACCGCCGCTGCCGGCAACATCGCCCATCGATACAACGAAAGGCTTCCTGGCAGCAACGCGCCGCGTCGCGTTCAGGATGATCTCACTGGCGACGGCGGAACCTCCCGGTGAATTCACCCGAAATACAACCGCCTTCACCGCCTCGTCGTTGGCCGCTTCGTCCAGAGCCTTGCGAATGGAATCGCTGAAGGCAGCCGCGTCCGCCAGAAACGGATTGCCCTGGCTGCTTCCCGGCAGGATGCTGCCTTCCAGGTAGACGATCGCAACGCCGGGTTTGGTGCTGGCTTTTGTCGACGGCGGCGACAGTAGCTCGGCGTAGAAATTCAGGATGCCGAAAGGTGACGACAGGTCGATTTCCGTGCCCTTCTTTTTCCCGTATTTTCGGTCGAACTTCAGATCGTCGCCGTAAAGTTTCTTCAGTCGATCTTCGAAGTCCTGACGGTGCTCGACGACATCGATAATGCCCTTTTCGACCGCTCGTTCAGCGGTGAACACGCCTTCGTCGATCCAGCCCTTGACGACAACTTTCTCCACACCGCGTCCTTCGGCGACGTCGGTGATCAGCTCATCGAAGATTCCGCCGTACAGCCAGTCACTCATTTCCTTCGACTGAGCACTTGGTTCCTTCCGCATAAACATTTCGGCGGCCGTCTTGAAATCGCCGCAGGTGAAGTAATCCGGCGTGACGCCGACCTTGTCCAGCAGGCCACGCAGGAACATCTGTTCGCCGTAAAGTCCGGTGATGAACATGTAGCCCGTCGGAACCATGCTGATTTCGGACGCACCGGACATCAGGACGAATTCGCCGGTCGTGAACAGTTCCGAATGAACATGGATCTGCTTGCCCGCGGCCCTGATCGCAGCCAGCACGCGGCGAAGTTCCTGCTGCTGAGCCCGTCCGACCTGAGCACTGTCGGCGAAGAGCACGATCGCCGGCACATCTTCATCGTCGATAACTTTCGACAACCGGTCTGTCAGGCTTTTTAGTGACTCTCCCATTGCCCCAAAGCTGAACGGGAAGTCATCCGCGACCGCTTTTTCCGTTACGGGACCGGATAATTCAAAAACGGGAATCACGGCCTTCGTCGCCGCAGCTCTCGCCTTGCCGCTGTCCTTCGCCGGTGCAGTGGCGGTGGCCTGCGCGAGCGCGGAACCTGAAACGACCGCACCAATCAGGAACAGCGTCAGGAATGAAGTCTTGCCGGGCATTGTTGTCCCCTTGTACCGGTTCGAAAGTCTGTGTTCGATCTGCAAAACCGTCGCCGAGTCGCCGCTCGCGTGACGGTCCCCGCCAGTCAATTCGCAGGTCCGCTCACAATCTTCGCAACTACCAGTCGAAACGCAAACAGGCGTCCCGCAATTGGCAAGTGGTTCCCCTGCCTGAAACGCCGGTTGCCCGGCTAACGGTTTACGGCATCGGGCGGATTGATAAAGTTGGTGGCTTAGAATTCCGGCGAGCCTGTTTGGGAAAGGGATCCACAATGACAACTGACGCATTTCGACGTCGCGAATCGGCACTGGAAGAAGAGTTTTTCCATCGCGTTGATGAAGAACTGAAGCAGAAGCTCAAAGAGAAATGGCGACGCGAGGCAGATCGCGAGCAGCTGAAAGCAAGTACGCACATTCTGGACGGAACTGTGCTCGATGAACTGCTGGACGTCGGCATTCGCCCTCAGACTGTCGACGCACTGAATCTGTTTCCTGCTGTTCATGTCGCCTGGGCCAGTGGATCTGTGGTTGACAAGGAAAAGGAAGCCGTTCACCACGCCGCCAGACAGGCCGGAGTGGGTCCGGATTCTGAAGCGTGGCACGTCCTGGACTGGTGGCTGAGTCAGCGTCCGCCGGAATCTCTGCTGCAGACATGGAAGGACTACATTCAGGCTCTGAGGGAAGTCGTCCCGGACAGCACCTACACAGCATTGAAAACTCAGACTGTCGCGGCGGCAAAGTCTGTGGCCGAATCCGCTGGCGGGTTTCTGGGCATGCTCCCGGTCAGCGCCGCCGAACAGAAGGCCATCGACGAACTGGCGGCCGCTTTCGACACAAAGTAGGGCGACCGGCGGCTCGGATTTCCTCGCCAGATGCAGAAAGCACCCGCCACGTCGGGGATGCTGCCAGCTTGCGCTTTTGCCACATGCGTGGAAGTCACCGCAACTCCTCTCGGTTTTCACGCAACCGTGGCGTCGCGCCAGCGAAACTGGTTCAACGCCGTGTCAGGCTCACATTCCTTCTGCGGAGCCATGTTGATGTCTACGCCATCACCTCAGCACCGACCGCAGCAGCATCACAGTCATTTCCCGGACCCGCGCCGCCCTGCGCGTTGTCCATCATGCGGCAAAGAACTGGCTACGCCGTTTGAACGTCACGATAACATCTGCAGCGACCTGAAATGTCGCGGTCCGTGGCTGCAACGACAGATCGCAAAGCAGAAGCAGAAGGAACGCGACGAACAGGCCGCGCTTGTCGATGGCGCTCGCGAAAAACTTCGTGAGCAGTTTCCCGGTGTCCTGGACCAGACCGAATCGGGCGAACTGCGACTGATCGTCGTTCCCGGCATCGATCATGACCAGGCCCCGCAGCCGCCCGAACGCATTGCTGCTTTCCGCCGGACTCTTGAGGAACACTTCGCCGAAGCAGCGCAACTTGCGGCGAATCCCTATCGCAACGGCGATCTGCTGAGCCGCTACGAACCGCGCGATCACGACTATGACTCACGAGCTGTCATCAACGCGTGTTCCACCTGCCGGGGCTGGTGCTGCCGCATGGGGCATCTGCACGCCTACCTGCTGCCGGAGTTCCTGGCATGGCGACTCGTCAATGAACCGGACGTGACGGCCGAGGAAATGATTGACGACTACATTGACCGCATTCCGCCTGAGTCTCAGAACGAGGCGTGCCTGTACCAAACGAATTCCGGCTGCGCGATGCCCCGTGAACAGAGAAGTTCGACTTGCAATGACTTCCTGTGCCCCGGTATCCGCGAACATCGGGAATCCATCATGTCCGATCCGGATCAGCCCACGGCAGTCGTCGCGGTTGATGAAGGCCAGTTCGTCCGGCTGGGCGTGATGGACGCGGACGGCAACCGAACAGAGCATCGTCTTGCGTAGCGTCCCGGCCCGCCCGATTCAATCCGGCGATCCCGCGTTCCTGCGGGACACGCTAACGCACCGATATTCTGAAATTCGGCAGATTCTTGCGGAATCCACGTCCGGGTTTTCGCCACTGAAACGATTGCCACATGCGGTCGTGCGGTTTTCTCACCGTGAATCCGAATCGAAAACTCACTTCTTCCGTCACCGGGACACAGGCATGGCACTGACTCACTGGCTGCGAACCGTTCAATCCGAGTTCCCGCGATTCAGGCAACCCGGGGGGGCAAGGAGATTTAGGGTGAACTGCGTGGCCGCAGCTTCCGTGATCATCGAACCGCTCGAAGATCGGGTTCTGCTGTCGGGCACTTCATTCGATCCGAGCACCCTTGACTCTGACGCCAGTGACGCCGGACAGGATGTCGCAGACGCACGGCACTCCCTTGAAGAAGCGATCACGTCCGCCCAGGCTACTGCGGCGGGAATTCAGGATGCGTTCGATTCGGCGCTGGACGCATCCGGAAACGAATTCAACAGCGATCTGGATGCCATCGCAGCATCGCTCGACGGCGCGCTCACTGGTGCCGACGACGCGTTCAATTCGGCCATGGAGTCCGTCAACGCCACGTGGCGTACTGCCATGGACGGTCTGGAATCCACACTGACGGCGGACGCTCGCGCGGCATCGGACGCGTTTGACGCCACATCCGCTGCGGCCAGCGCGACGTTGCAGGCTGCGATCGCCGCGGCCGAACAGGACTACGACTCGGCCGTCACGACAGCGCTGGACGCCTACGACACAGCCGTCGCCGGACATGTCGCCGCGTTCGACGCTTCCGTGCTGGCGGCCGATGACGCATTTGACAACGCGATCGCGGACGCGGATGCAACCTATGACGCTGCCGTTCAGGCCGCGCGAGACGCATTCAACGCCGCAGAAGCCGCCGCGTTCGCGTCGTGGGAAGCTGCCACCGGCGACAGCCCGACCGGAACCGCCGGAATCTACGCAGCCGACGTTTCCGCCGCAGCTACGGTCCGCGATACCGCCGTGGCCGCGGCGACAACCGCCGGGACGTGGGACACCGGTACGCTCGACGCCGATCCGTCAGTCGTCAGTGCCACCACCGCGGCTGACGCAGCGTATCAATCCGCTGTGGACGCGGCCGTGGCGGCATTCGATTCGGCCGTCGACGAACTCGTCGATGCCTATAACGCGGCCGTCGATGCGGCCGAACGGATTCACTCCACCGCTATCGCCGCCGCAAATGTTTCTCACGAAGCCGCCAATGCCGCCGCGGCAGCGGCCTACAACGAAGACGTTCAGGCCGCTGGCGTTGAATTGGCCGGGACACTGACTGAATTACAGGTAACGTACGACACCGCCGCGGCGGCCGCCGATGCCGCTCGCGACAGCGCCGTACAGGAAGCTTCCGGAGTCTTCACGACGGCGATTGAGCAGGCGGAAGCCATCCATGACGCTGCTGTCGCCGCAGCGAATTCGACCTACCATGCTGCGGTTGCTCCGTTGCACGCTCAGCTTGCCGCGGATATCGCCGCCCGCGAAGCACAATACGAAACTCAGATTTCAGCCTCGCAGACGCAGTTCAACAACGCGATGCTGCCCGTTCAGCAGCAACTCAGCAGCGTGATCGCCGCCGCCGACAACACGTACGATACGGCCGTGGAAGGATTCACACAGCAGAAGAACGCCGCCTTTGCCGCCACAGCGATTGCCTACAATCACGCCGTCCAACAGGCTGCAGGCGACTACTACGAAGCTCAGCAGGCGTTCTACCTGTCGATGATGTACGACATGATGGGCGACGAGTCGATCCTGTACAACGCAGCGAAGCAGCATGCACTCGACGTCGCTTTTGCAGG
>CAZHET010000094.1:0-15873 GCA_964531585.1 uncultured Planctomycetaceae bacterium
GCCGCTTCGGTGCCTATTTCGAATACCAGCTTTCTCCGTGGGATTTCGCCGCGGGCCAGCTGATCGTCGAAGAATCAGGCGGAAAGGTTACGACCTGCGAAGGGCTTGCTCTGCCCCTGAAGGTCAGCACCGTGCTGGCCACCAACGGCGTGCTTCATCCTGAGGTGCTGGACATTGTGAAACGCCACGCTCCGTGACTCGTCGCAGAGCAGAACCACCGGCAGGGCTACAGCCGAAAGCGGAACGTTTCATAGAAGTAGCGCATGAACCAGTCGGTCGCCGTCCGGTGAGACACAAGGAACCTGGCATTGCCGCGCATTCCGGGCCTGATGAGCGCCAGGTCGCCTTCGCTTTCGGGATGGATGAAGTGCATTTCCACCGTCGCACGAAATGCCGGGCTGGCCAGTTTCTCCTGACCCTGCTGATCGGGAGTTGTTGCCAGCGGACCACCGTGTTTCGTGGTCAGCGCTTCTGGTGCCACCTCCTCACCGCGTGGCGAAATCACGGTGACGGGTGCCGTGTAGGTCACGTCGGCAAGGTGATCCAGTTTCAGTTCGACTTCCATCTGGTCCTTGAGATCGTCCCGATCGCCCTGATCGATGTACAACACGGCCTGAATCTGATCTGTCGGTGCGATGGCCAGCAGTTCGGTTCCCTGCTCAACAAAACAGTTTTCATTTTCCGGGTCGAGCGGCGTTCCGTGCCAGCGGTGCAGACGGGTGTAGTTGATTTCGTCACGCTGCGGTTCGGGCACTCGAGTGGCAGCGACCACCTGACCATCCTTCGGGGCGCGAATAACGCGAGTGGTCATCAGCCGGACCTTCTCCCTCATGGCGTCGGCCAGCACGATCATCTCTTCGACCGCTTCATGCACCTGGGCGGACGTATCTTTAATGGCGCGCCCTTGCGCCAGGCGATAAGCAATCGCAGCCTCAAGCTGGGCTCGCCAGCTCCGGGCGGATTTTCGCAGGGCGTCCAGGTTCTGCAGATCCTCAGCGTCTTCCAGCACCGCCAGAACCTGCCCCTTGCTGATTCTGTCGCCGGGCCGGACCATCGTGGCATATTCATCCGGCGACGGCAGCGAGCTGACCAGATCAATTCGAGACTGCTGGAATTCCCGTTCGACGTTCGGCCAGGAAACTCTGGCGAAGGCTTCGTTCTCAATCTCCTGCAGTTGTTCGTACCGCTCGCGGTAGGCCGCGGGAGTCAGCAGGCGGCCATTGAACGGCGACGTCACATGCACAACGTCTTTCGGCTCCATATAAAACGGAGCTTCGTTGTGCCAGGGAATCGGGATTGTGAAAGCCGCCCAGCAAACGGCAGCCACCACGGATAACGTCAACGCAATTTTGATCTTGTTCATGGGTTCCAGCCTCGGCGTGGCAACGATCTGGTAGATATTCCGAAACATGGCGAAGAAGATGCCGGCCATGGAGAACACCATCAGCGTGACCCCCAGACTCTGCAGGTCATAAGGCTTCAGGACGGTGTACAGAAACAGGCTGATCGACACCAGAATGACCCAGCGATAGCACCAGGCAGCAATCGCGTATGTCACGAACCATGCCTTGCCGGTTTCGGGCATGAACGGGTCCGGGCGGCTTTCGATCCCCAGGCAGTACCACGAGAACGCTTCCCGCAGCATTTTGTCCGACTTCGCCCGAAGATTGGGGATCTCAAGGAAGTCGCTCATCATGTAATAACCGTCGAACCGCATCAGCGGGTTGGCATTAAAAATCACCGTTGTGATCGTCGTCACGAAGAAGATGTTGAGCGCCAGGTGGTGCAGCATGCCCGGCTTGGTAAACCACCAGACATAGATGGCAATTGCGGACATGATGACTTCGATGTACATGCCCGCTGCACCAATAATGATGCGGTGCCATTTGTTCTTCATCATCCATGAGTCGGTCACATCGCAGTACAGGCAGGGGCTGAACACCAGCAGCATGACGCCCATCTCGTGGCATTCGCTGCCGAAGTGGTGACAGCTCAGCCCGTGCCCGAACTCGTGAATAATCTTGGCGAGTCCCAGAGTCACCCACAGGTAGATCAGATTGGGCCAGCCGAAGAAGCTCTGAAACTCCGGCAGCCGGCTCTGGAATTCGTCCAGATTCGCTCCCAGCAGCAGCCAGGCGCTGATCGTGAAGACGGCGCAGATGACGACGAGCCATTTCCAGAACATGAATTTCAGGAAGGGATACATCCACTGCAGCGTGCGTTCCGGATCCCATCCGGGCAGACGCAGATACAACAGGCTCATCAGCGTCTGCTTCAGTTTTTCCTTTTTTGTCTTGCGGCGCTCGCGAACGACGGCTCCTCCCTGACCCGGGCGGTTGCTGACCACCAGCCCCTTTTTGTGCAGGTCTGTGATGAGCTGCTGAATGTCGCTGAGCGTGACCTGCAGCGTGGGGAACTGCAGCTTCAGGTCGTCACGCACCTGTTCCAGGCTGCGTTCGCCGTTCAGCAGCTCCAGGATCGTGTATTGTTCCACCTGCAGCCGGTGATACTTCAGCGCGACAGGGTCTTTGATGACCTGATAGCCGACTCCCAGATAGTCAATCTTCGCGACCACCAGGTCGGCACGGCGCATCAACGGAATGGGTCGCTGGTTGGAAGCGACCATTTCGTTCTGTTGAGCTTGGGTGGATTCCGCCATGTGTTGCGTTGGATACCAGGTCGATGAGTGCGGAGCCGCTGACCTCGCTAGTCTCCCAGAATGACCGCCTGGACCTGCTGGCCGTCGCGAAGCAGTGGACGCCCCTGCTCGTCCATTTGGTTGTGAATGTGCGCTGTTACTTCCAGGTGGCGTTCCGTCCCAACCAGCATGGGAGAAATCAGCACCACAGCGCCCTCGAATGTCACAACCGCATCGTCCGCTTTGGATGACGTCAGTGTGGGTTTGGGTTGCGAGCTTGCGTCCTGTGCTTCGGCACCGTCTGTAAAGAAGGAATTCGGGTCCGAAACGGCCGCGCGGCGGTCGAGACTGGTGTCGAGATTGAACCGTACAAGAACCGGGTCTCCTACCTTAAAGCGGCTCTTGTAGGTCTCATCGACCTGCAGGATGGCCTTGACGACATCAATGTTGATGATGGTCAGAATCGGATCTCCCTGCCGAACCGATTCACCGGCGGGATGAACGACTTCCGTCACAATGCCGTCAATTTCTGAAGCGACGGAATACTGCCGCAGCTCAATCTGCTTGGCTTCCATTTCAACAGTCTTGGTGTCGGCCGCCAGCGAAGCGACCTTCTTGTCGTGCATCGCCTTCTTGATTTCGGCGTCACCCTGCTTCACGTCAAGCTCCGCACGGTTGATTTCCGTGGCGGTAAACACCGGTGCACGGCCCAGTTTGGAGACCTTCTGGTTCGCCTCAATGCGAACCTGCAGTTCCACCTGGGCGGTGGCGTGTTTGACCCTCGCAAAATCGATCAACACGTCGGACTCAGCGTTCGTCTTCGCTTCGTTGTATTGAGCCTCGATCACTTTCAGTTCACCGTGAACAACAGCATCGTTGAGCCGAACAACTGTGTCGCCCCTTCGAACGAGGTCACCGACTCTTGCGACTTCTTTCAGTGTGCCGGGAATGTCCACGGAGATTTCCAGCTTGTCGCGAATCTCGATGCGCGGCTTCTCGGTAGGAATTGCCCGGGGACCTTTCCACGGATCAGCTTCCTGCGCTGCAAGTGGGGTTGCCATCAGCATGACGGTGGTGAACAGAATTCGCATGTCGTTCCTCGCCGTTCCGGCCCAGGGAAATCCAGGTTCCACCGCACTGACGTCATGTGCCGCGCGGTCTCAGTTTCACAGTGAAGCAGTATCCCCGCAGGGGGACGCAAAGCAAGGCCGTGACTAACGCATTGCACCGCTGGCTCCCAACTTAGACTCGGCCGACGCATCCTTCCGGGGCTGCCCTGGCTGCCGGAATTGCCGAACAAGGCGCATTCGCAACCACCAGACGGTATGATATCTTCACAGGTGAGCTGGTTTCCATGTAAGGTTCGCATTCGGCCGATTGTCAACAGTGGTCACGGTTTAGTGAGTTCCGTTTCGTGCCGTGACAGGATTGGCGACCGCGACCGAAACCGGCAGAACGTGCCGATTCTGCGGAAGCACTCAGCAACAGGCGGCGAATCCTGCGTAAGTTGCTGGGGCACGTGGTTTCGGCGATACGCTGGTGGACCACGCAACTGCTCTCTCCAGTCGCCCGCCCCATCGAACCCGTTATCGGCGTGCCCTCCCCACCGGAAGCCCTGCCATGATATTCCGACTATTGCTGTTTACCCTGCTGAGCGGCCTTTCGACCGCAACCTTCGCTCAGGGCGTCACGTCCAAACCGCTCACGCTGAACTTCGGCGGACTGAACGACTCAATTGGCGATGACGACGCGCTGACCGTTTCCGCAGAGCTGGTGGCGATCGACGCGACGACCGCCGAACTGCGGGTCACCGCGGAGCTGCAGGGCGGTTACTACATCTACTCGATGAATCCGAACTTCGGAGCGGCCACCCGAATCACCCTGACGGACACGGCCGGACTGAAAGCCGACACCGACGGATTCGTCCCCGATCACGCTCCGAAGGTGGTGTTCGACGACGTCTTCCAGCAGGACCTGGAGAAATTCTTCGGACAGGTCACATGGACGCGGCGGCTGGTTTCACCGAACGGAACGCTCTTAGCCGGGCTGGCGGTGAGTGGTGACCTGTCAGGACAGTACTGTTCGAGCGGCGACGGCGGCATCTGCGTTCCGATCATCCCGGCCCGGACCTTCACTGCGACGCTGACAGATGTTGTTTCGGCGCAGGCGGCTCCCTCGCCCAACGCCGCGGCAGCGGTTCGCAACGCTCAGGAAACGCCGGCCTCCGCGAATTCTCTGGCGACGGTCACCGTCGTGCCCGACGTTGCGGTGGACGATTCTCCGATCACATTCACGATCTCACTGAGCCCGACTGATGCAGTCGTTGGTGACGAAGTGACTCTGGCAGTGAACGCGAAAATCGACCAGCCGTGGCACACCTATTCGCTGACTCAGGACGCGGAGCAGGGCGGCGGATTGCCAACCGAGATTCTGCTGGACGCAGTCACCGGACTGGAAGCCATCGGCACGGACTTCACGGCGTCGCCACCGCCGGAGATCAAAGAGCCGCTGGAAGACTTCATCCTGGAAGTTCATCACGACGAAGTCACCTGGTCGCGGCGGTTCGTGCTGACAAACCCCAGCGCGGAAGTCGAAGGAACAGTGGTGTTTCAGCTCTGCACCGATCAGTCCTGCCTGAACGCTGCGGACTTCACGTTTCGGGTCGCACTGGGAGCGCCAGCGGTCGAGCCCGCATCAGCGGCTGTCACCCCGGTGGCTTCGACCGTTGTGACTTCGGAACCATCAGTGTCGTCGGCTATCGCCGCCAGCGACGAAAATCCCGCACCGCAGGGACTGTGGCCGTTTCTGCTGACTGCCGTCGCGGCAGGTTACGTCGCTCTGCTGACTCCGTGCGTGTTTCCAATGATTCCCGTGACCGTCAGCTTCTTCCTGAAGCAGGGCGAATCCGGCAAGGACAACACACTGAAGCTGGCGATCGTGTACTGCCTTGGAATCGTCGGCACATTTACGGTGCTGGGACTTCTGACTGCGGCATTCTTTGGCGGCGAAGCACTAAATCAGATTGCCAACAATCCGTGGTTGAATCTGTTTTTCGCGCTGGTCTTCGGCCTGTTCGCGATGATGTTGCTGGGAATGTTTGAACTGCGAGTTCCGTCATGGGTGCTGACCTGGTCGGCTAAGCGTGAATCGACCGGCGGCGTTGTCGGCGTGCTGTTCATGGCGCTGACGTTTACGCTGGTGTCCTTCACCTGCACGTTCGCCTTTGTGGGAACCTTGCTGGTGTTGGCAGCGAAAGGTGATTTCCTGTGGCCCATCATCGGGATGCTGGCCTTTTCCTCAGCGTTTGCTTCGCCGTTTTTCTTCCTGGCACTTTTCCCCGGCATGCTGAAGAAGCTTCCAAAGAGCGGCGGATGGATGAATCGGGTCAAAGTCACGCTCGGGCTGCTGGAACTGGCAATCGTGGCGAAATTTCTCAGCGTCGCGGATATCGGATTCAGCTCGACTCAGACGCCTTACCTGCTGGATTTCAGCCTGGTGGTGGGAGCCTGGATCGCGGTTTCCATCGTAACGGGGCTGTACCTTCTGGGGATGTTCAGCATCGGGCACGACGACAACAACAGGACTACCGGGCCGCTGCAGGCCGTTTTCGCGCTGACGTTTGTCGGACTTGGCGTTTACATGAGCGTGGGACTGTTTGCTCGCGATGAACCGCAAGGAATGCTCTGGCAGCAGATCGCTGCGTTTGCTCCGCCGACGACCACTGTTGAAGCAACGGAGGAAGGCTATTTTCTGGAACACGACGGCCTGCAATACGCTCTCGAATTCGACGTTGCGGCGGCACAGGCGGCCGATGTTAACAAGCCGTTCTTCGTCGACTTTACAGGCGTCAACTGTCTCAACTGTCGCCTCATGGAACGCACGGCTCTGAAGAAGCCGGCCGTCCATGATGTGCTGAAGAGTCTTCCGCGAGCACAGCTTTACGTCGACACGATTCCGGGGGTTGAAGACGCCGACGCCAGCCAGCGGATTCTGAGTCGCAATCACGAACTTCAGCGCTGGTATGGCGATGTGGCGATCCCGGCCTACGCGATCGTGTCACCGGACGGAACGCAGATCCTGTCTCGCTTTCGAGGCGTTGATACGTCCGGGCAGAAGTTTCAGGAGTTCCTCGAACAGGGACTGAACGAGTGGCAGCAGCGGAGTCGCAGGACTCAGGCGACAAGCACCGCGATGACTACCGTTCATCAATAGTGAGCATTCTGTCGTATCGGCTCGCAAACGCTTCTGCATCACGAACTGCCAGGACCACGGACTCTCAGAGCCACGGGAATTGCAGGATCACGGGAATTGCAGGATCACGGGAATGACAGGCCGTGGCCCAGCGGGCTTTGCTGCAATTTGCCTGCCTGTGGCGAAACGTCACTACTCCGGCCCGAACATCACGCAGATCGGTGACGGGACGAACACGACGTTCTGGTTGTACGTCAGTTCACCGCTGTCTGCGTTGACCACAAACGACGCCAGCGTGTGAGAATCCTGTCCGGCGGCCAGCAGCCACCGCCCCGACGGATCAAGATTGAAGTTTCGAGGCGTCGCTCCGCGGACATTCTCGCGTTCGATGACCGTCAGTTCGCCGTTGTCCGGGTTCACACGGAACGCCGTGATTGTGTCGTGGCCACGGTTGGCGGAAAACACGAACCGGCCATTCGGATGCACGCGGATTTCCGACGCACTCACGAACTGTTCCTTCGCAAGTTCCGCCTTCGAAACCGCCTCGATCGTTTGCTTCGCCGTCATTGTGCCCGCTTCCGCGTTGTAGTCGAAAACGGTCACGGTCAGATCCAGTTCATTCAGCACATAGACCCACCTGCCGGACGTGTGAAACTTCATGTGCCGCGGACCGGCACCGGGAGGAACTGCGCCGAAACCGTGCGGTTCAATTTTGGAATTTGCCGCATCCAGCTTGTAGATCACAACTCTGTCCAGCCCCAGATCCGGCACGAATGCGAACCGGTTGTCCGGCGAAAAGCCGGTCCAGTGAGGATGTGGCGCGTCCTGGCGATCTTCGAAGACCCGCGATCCGCCTTCGTGGTCGATTAGCTGCGTTTGTTGCTTCAGCGACCCGTCATCGTTCAGCGAATAAACGGCCACGGAACCTCCGCCGTACTGAGCCGACAGCAGCGTCTGGGCCGTCGCATCCACACTGATATGCGTGGCATTCCCGTCACCAACGGGCACTGAGTTCACCAGTTTCAGCGTTCTGCCTTCCGTCCCGGATTCGATCGACCACGCAATTACCGACGGAATGTCATTGAGCGACCCGACGGAATAGATCACATCGGCTCGCGGATGCATTGCCAGAAAACCGGGACCGCCGACGTCTGCCACAAGTGTCGGGGTCGACAGCTTTCCTGTGTCGGTGTCGAGTAACGAATGGTAGATGCCCTTGCTGAGTGAAGTTCTGGCCGTGCCGATCCAGACGTCCCGTGTGTTCGTTGGCTGAGCAACCGATGTGGAACCAGCGGTCATGATGATGAATGCTCCGGTGGTGAAAAAGATGCGGGACAGTAGTGATGACAGACTCATGCAATTTTTCATCGATCAGAAATCCTCCTCCACCTGCGCGGCCTGCCACATTTCGCGAAACTTCTCACGAACATATTCGTTGAGCTGTTCGGCGTAGTCCGCAGAAAGCTGGTTGACCCGAATGAGTTGGATGACATCGTCAAGGTCGCGCGGCCGATGAGCGGTCGTCATGCCGCTGGCCAGTTTGAGTTCCAGCAGCGCCTTGAGCGTCACATACGGAATGCCCTCGTCATGTTGTTCAGCAACGGTTTCCGGTTCGGGAAAGGCGACAGGTTTCGGGAGTCCATCGCCGGGGTATTCGCCCACCATCAGAGCGTCGATGCTGACGTTCGTCACGGCGTCACGGAAGCTCTTCGATCCTTCAAACTTGTTGACCCAGCCACGTCCAAGGTACCTGTCTTTGAATCGCTGCAGATCTTCCCGCCGAATCAGGATATCGACATCGGCAGTTGTGCGTTTGTGGCCGTGAGCATTCGCGGCCATCGCTCCGGCGATCGCAAACGGAATATCCATCTCCGTGAGCGCCTTCGTCAGCCGGCGAATCGCATCATGGATCGGTGACTGCTGCATGAAGAACGCGTCCGCCTGCCTGGCGACTTCCAGGATGGATACTCTCATGGTTCACGATTCTATCGGGGTGTCGCCGCGGAAACGAGCTTGTGGAACTCGCTGTTGTCGGCCCCAAATCACGCCTTGTCGGAAATGTCGGAGCGACACCAGCCGCCATTCCAGTGGACCTTCTCTACCGCCGAATAGGCGACGGCTTTCGCGGCGGGAATTGTGTCACCCAGCGAGGTGACTCCCAGTACCCGGCCGCCACTGTTCAGAATGCGACCATCCTTCTGCACAGTTCCGGCGTGGAACACTTTGGTATCCGGCACGGCACCGGCTTCGTTCAGACCGGTGATCTCGCGGCCTTTCTCGTAGCTGCCGGGATAGCCCTCCGACGACATCACGACGCATACCGCCGGACGCCGGTCCCAGTCCAGTCCTTCCATTTCGGCGAGTCGGCCATCGGCTGCCAGTGACAGTACCTGGGCCAGATCGGTCTTCAGACGCATCAGCACCGGCTGAGCCTCCGGATCTCCGAACCGCACGTTGTACTCAAGCACCTTCGGCCCCTGCTGCGTCAGCATCAGGCCGGCGTAGAGGATGCCGGAAAACGGGCAACCACGTTGCTTCATGGCGCTGATGGTGGGAATCAGAATCCGGCGAATGATGTCGTCCATCATGGAATCCGTCACCAGCGGGGCCGGACTGTACGCACCCATGCCGCCCGTGTTGGGACCCAGGTCACCGTTGTGTGCTCGCTTATGGTCCTGAGAGGTTTCCAGCGGAATGATCGTGTCGCCGTCGACGATCGCCAGAATGCTGGCTTCCGGCCCTTCAAGGTACTCTTCGATCACGACCTGTCGGCCTGCCGGGCCGAATTCGTCGTGCTTCAACATGGCAGTCACCGCGTCGACGGCCTGGCGACAGTTGCGGCAGACAATGACTCCTTTTCCGGCCGCCAGACCATCAGCCTTCACCACCAGCGGGGGATCATCTTCAATCGACTCCAGGTAACTCAGCGCCGGCTGCAGGCGCGTAAACGATTTGAAGGCCGCTGTGGGAACCCCCGCCTTCTTCATGATTTCCTTGCTGAACGTCTTGCTGCCTTCAAGCTGAGCAGCCGCTTTGGACGGCCCGAAGATCCTCAGCCCGGCTTTGCGAAAATCATCGACGATCCCTGCGACCAGCGGAGCTTCGGGGCCGACAACGGTCAGATCGATGGCATTCTGCTTCGCAAAGCTGAGCAGCCTGCTGATGTC
Organism: uncultured Planctomycetaceae bacterium; assembly: GCA_964531585.1. Taxonomy (GTDB): domain Bacteria; phylum Planctomycetota; class Planctomycetia; order Planctomycetales; family Planctomycetaceae; genus JAWKUA01. The sequence goes on from CAZHET010000094.1 coordinate 9,997, forward strand.
GTCCGCGGCGATGTTGACGTTTTCGCCATCGAGTGCGGTCCCGGCGTTTCCCGGAGCGCAGTACACGGTATCGACTGTCGGCGACTGAGCCAGCTTCCACACCAGAGCGTGCTCACGCCCGCCCTGACCGATCACAAGAATCTTCATACTGTTGAACCCGACCAAAGAAAAAAGCCCGCGGCAGGTTACCGCGAGCTTTGCGTTTTTTCGATGCTTCGCAGCACGGTGGTCCCTGCAGTTCAGGAACTGGCTGCCATGCTGACGGGTTTCAGGAGAAACGGAAACACGCGAACAGCCAGCCCCGGCTCGTGGTCTTTCTTGTAAGCCAGTTGGGCAGCACGGTCAGCAGCAAACTGCAGCCGTGTGAAGTCCAGACCGCAGAAGCTGTCCGTATCCGCTTCCGCTGCGACGTCGGCAAACATTTCCCCGGCCGACGCCGCGTGCCGGCGTACTCCGTGAATGCTGCGTTCCCGTACCTTGACGCCCGCGGCAGACAGTTTGATCAGGCCTTTCAGGAAACGACCGACCGTTGTGTCGGCTCCGGAGACGCGCCACAGCCGTTCCCATTCTTCGTGTGCTTCCCAGTAGAAGCCCAGATTGAAGAAGTCGATCGCGAGCAGAAAATTGCGGTTATCTGACCAGTTTTCGTTGCTTAACGCTTTCGGACCGCTGCCGACAGAATGCTTTCGGCCATAGCTGTGTCCCTTCGGGTCGCGAATCGGATGAGGCAACCCCGAACCGGGATAAAAGGCGTATTCAGGAAGTGGGACGGACGGAAGCAGACGAGTGAAATCCGCGTCAGCCGATGACATGGGGCTGGAACTCCGGTTAAGGTTGTGTTGCATGTGGGGTGCAGACGGTAGGGAACAAATGCAGGCGGAAGCAGTGGCTGGGTGGTCCGACGTGCAGTGGTTTTGTGACGAACCTGTGAATTGTTCCGACTTTACACGCTTTTTCTGAGACTTCGAGCACTTCTTTCGTCGAAATCCGCAGTTTCCGGACGTTCGTACAGGCACCTCCAGAACCGTGGCACATTCCGCGAACCGCGCCAGAACTACCCAGACTTCCGGTTCGCGGGGAATGCAGATGCGCTGGATGTCGGTCGATCGCTGCGCTGCCCTTAGGCGAGCGGCGGGTGAGAACAGCCCCTATACGATGGCCGTCCAGGGCCGTCGATGCAGTCCTGACGACGGCCTCGGAGGGCCATCGTACGGGACGCCACGCGTCAACTCTCACCTGCCGCTCGCCTAAAACGCTCGGCGGGAGCTTGACCATATACAAGGTCCGCGTTCTGTCAGCGGTTGAGGAACGGATCCGCGTTTTCACGCAGAGCCTTCAGGACTTCCGGCAGTTCGTCGGCTGGCGGCACCTGCCTGATAAAGCGATCTGCGGCGAAGCGATCTGCGGCAGGTTCGTCAGACGACTCCAGAAACATCCCTGCGAGTGACTGCGGACCGGAATCACGCACCTGCTCACGCACGTAGCCGAGGACTTCTTTCGTCCCGTCATCCACGGCTGAGGCAACGTCGTCACGGAACCCCTCGCGGGCTCGCGCGAGAGCGTCCGTGGCTCGCTGGTCCAGCAGGCTTGTGACGTCCTGGAAGAGACCAGTCGAATCATCCTGACCGCTGTCGTCTGCTGCGGCCGAGTTGGAAGTGCTTCCACCAAACAGCAGGTCTTCCAGCGCGCCGGTTTCTTCGCGAATTTGACGAAGACTCGTCTGAGATTCATCAGGTGCGTCGCTCTGAGAAAACTCCGGCTGCAGGTTCTCACGCAGCCCCCCAACGCCGGAAGAAAACACGTCTTCCACCGAGAGTTCGCTGGCACGAGCCACGGATGCCGAAGGTGGTGTTGCCGGCGCAGTCGTCAGCCGCTGGAGTGGCTGTATCTGGCGTGCGGAATCGGGAAACGGCACCTGCAGCAAGTCGCTGGCTTCATCCGCTCCAAAGCCGCCGGGCTGTGGAGAAAAGATTGGATCATGCAGCAAATCGTCGGCAATACCCGGTTTGGCAACCGATTCGTTGATGAACGACCGCAGCTGATCGAGTGACGAATTTCCGGACGTGATCGAGTCGGCAAGGCTGTCCGCCACCGACGAAGCGATCAGGTCCGAAGATCCGTGAGCCACCAGAGCACGTGCCAGCTCCGGTCGGTCAGTCCACTGGGCGGCATCCCAGCTGCGGACGTCGGCGTATGCCAGGCCCAGAGAATGCTGGGGTGTGCGCGGAACGAACTGAATTCCGTCGTGACCGCGAACCATATGGTACTGCAGGGCAACAAAGATGCAGCCGGCACCGACGACGCACCCGAGCAGAAAAGGCTTGAACTTGTTCATGACTGCAGACCTCTAACGCGATGCCGATATGCGTCCGCTGGTTGCGGCACACTACGTGGACTTCTCACGCCGAAACCTATCACCTGAGCCCGGATGTTCTTGCGGGAACCTGACCGGCGCAGCGGGAATTGCATTCGTTTCTCGCGGCATACCCATCAGCCTTGCCTTGCCGAGTGAGTTTCTCCAGGCGACAGGATCGGCGAATCCTGCACTGTCGAGCCCGGTTACGGCGGAAAGGCAGAATCGCCAATTCCATCAAAATTGGAAAAACCGGCAGCACCTTTGTTGCTCATTCACTGTGGCGGCAATACGCTTCGCGGTGGGTTTCTTGCCCAAAGTGAGTTGAAAAGTGGATTGAATGTGGAATGGCGGCCCATTACTGTAGAGGAGAGAATTCGCAGTATCAGCCGGGCAGCCACAGATGTTCATCACGGGAGAAGTCAGGCGAACGATCGACGACCGCCATCGCCTGACACTGCCTGCGGAGTTCGCTGAGGCAGTCTCGGATGACGACGGAAACGTGATCGTGGCAAAGGAACGATCCGGCTGCCTGAGCCTGTGGCGGCTGGACGAATGGCAAAAGCGGCTCGACAGCGGAGTCAGTCTGCTGCGACAGAAAATCGAATCCGGTCGGATGGAGCAGCGGTGGGGCGATGTACAGCGGCTTGGCCGACTGCTGTCGACTCGCCATCAGCAGGTGAATCTTGCGAAGCGGTCGCGGTTGTTGATTCCGGAAAGCTTTCGGCAGTTTCTGGGAGCGGATGCCGACAAGGAAGTGATTGTCGTCGGTGCGGTAATTTGTGTGGAAATCTGGCAACCGGACAAGTGGATGGAAGTCTTGCGGGACGAAATGCCCGACTTCGGCGAGCTGTTTAAAACACTCACGCAGTAGTACACAAACAACGAAACAAAGGACACACCCGGGAAACCCAGGAAGCAGAACGAATCGAACGAGAGAGGGGCGCGCTTGCTCACTCAACAACCCCTCCACAAAGGCCGCTCACTCCATGGATGGCCCTTTCGGCAGGGATGCCGCCCTTCTCTCTTCGATTCAACCTGATCCCACACCGGCTGACTCACCGATTCCTCAAAGCCCGGCTGGCACAGCCCGGGCTTTCTTTGTTTCGTCTGGCTGAGCGGCGCGGTCCGCAAATTCGGCGTGTCCCCGAATTTCGCTGTCGATCACCTGTCTTTCATCACAGCGGCCCGCAAATGCCGAAATAAGCTGTCGATAAGTCCTACGCCCGAACAGCGGTGTCACGACTTCTCAAAATCACAGCAGGCAGCACGACGATGAAACGTACGGTTGAACGACTTCAGGAATTCTCGGCCCCATTGATCCTGGGCGTTATCGTCGCTGTGATCTGGGCGAACTTCAGCCCCAACAGCTACTACGCCGCGGTTCATGCTCCGTTCCACGAATTCGGCTCGTGGCTGGCCATGGGCGACAGCGTCCAGCAAATGCGTGCTCACGGGTGGGCGCACTACTTCACACTGCACTTCCTGATCAACGACGTTTTCATGGTGGTGTTCTTTGGCATCGCCGCGAAGGAAATCACCGAAGCCTGTCTGCCCAACGGCGCTCTGAACCCGGTATCGAAAGCCATCAATCCGCTGTTTGGAACGGTCGGCGGCGTGCTCGGTCCGATCGGCGTCTTCCTGGCACTGAACGCCGTGGCCGGCAAGCCGGAATGGATCAAAGGCTGGGGAGTTCCCACCGCCACGGATATTGCTTTGGCGTGGCTGGTCATTCGCTGCCTGTTTGGAAAGACTCATCCGGCTGTCAGCTTTCTTCTGCTGCTGGCCGTCGCCGACGATGCCATCGGTCTGGGCATTATCGCAATCGGCTATCCGGATCCCGCTCATCCGACGGAATGGGCCAACCTGTTGTGGCTGATCCCCGGTATGGCCACGGCCTGGGTGCTGCGTAAAAAGAGCGTCCGCAACTGGGTACCGTACATCGTAATTGGCGGAACTCTTTGCTGGTGGGGGCTTTACAGCGCTCATCTGCATCCGGCTCTGGCACTGGTGTTCATCGTGCCATTCCTGCCAGCACCGAAGCGTGACGAAGGTCTGTTCGTGGACGTCGAAGATGACGAGGTCCACAGCCACTCACCGCTGGAGAACTTTGAGCACGACATGAAGCGCCTGGTCGACTTCGGCCTGTTCTTCTTTGCTATGGCAAACGCGGGCGTCGGATTTTCAGAAGTCAACGGGCTGAGCTGGATGATCCTGGCGGCACTGATCGTCGGCAAGACAGCAGGGATCACGCTGTTCTCCGGAGTCGCGATGGCCATCGGCTTTCCGTTGCCGCAGGGCATGACCATGCGACATCTGGTCGTGACAAGCGTTGTCGCCGGACTGGGGCTGACGGTCGCCCTGTTTGTCTGCGGTCAGGCGTTTCCTGATCCTTCAATGCAGGGAGCTGCAAAGATGGGGGCCGTGTTCTCGGTTGCTGCCGCCATGGTGGCATTCGTCCTGAAGAGTGTCCTGAGGTTTGAAAAGGCCACCGTCAGTATGCTGGAAGATAGCCGCGAAGCATCTGCATCAACGGTCAGCTAACCCGGATTATTCACGACTTCGTACGACGGAACTCCGATCCCGTCGAATTGCCGCGACGGAATCGGAGTCCCGTCGTGCTCTGTGCTTTTTTCGCCAATCGACGTAAACCTGTCGCTGGCACGTGTTGTGTCAGAACGCGCGAGTCGCGCGAATAATCCGGGCTAATCTCGGGGCATTCCGAGTCGGAAGCAACGCGCTTCGAGCAAAGCGGGCAGAAATCGTGTGTGCACGATCGCTCGGACCGCAAGCCGGGGCCATTCCCCAACCGGGAGCCTTCCGGGCGAGTCGCGACATGTCGTCGAAGCCCGGTCGCGGTACGCGATCAGCGTGTCTCCCTGCGGCAGGCTCATCAACTGCCGGGCGCGAGTTGCGGACAGAGCCTTCGTTTCGTGAACCGAATCGGTCGATGACCGCGCAATAAACTGCGCATGAGCAGGATTCGGAACTGTGATCGGCAGACGCAGTTCGGCCGCTGACGCCTGCACGAACTTGTAGAAGCTGGAGACGGACGAGATACGTCGGTTCAGTGTTTTCGGCGCTGCCCCGCTGTCGAGCATCGTGGCTCGCCAGTCCTGCACATCGGCGATTGGCACCGTGAGCAACCGCGGACCGTCCTCCGGCCACCGGATACCAGGGAACGCGATCAACGACACCACATCCTGCCGGTAGGCCCGCCGCGTGTGCGGGCTTTCGCAGCGAGTCACCCATGCCTCGAAGATTGCGATCAGTGATTCATAGAAGCACTCTACGCGGCGGATGGTGTCAGGCGTCGCAGTCCCGACAAGGATTGCAGGCAACCGTCCAACGGGTACTTCGGATTCGTCGTGTGGATCAGTCGGTGTCGGCAGCGTCATCCATGGCCTCCCCTTTCGTTTTCCTGGTCAACCCGGATCGAACGAAATTCGACTCGATCAGACGATCGATATCCCCGGAATCAGACGGACATTCGAAAATCGGCAGGAAGGTTTCCCGAAATCCTG
>CAZHET010000095.1:0-2823 GCA_964531585.1 uncultured Planctomycetaceae bacterium
CATGAGCACGAATTTTCAAGTCCGCTCGGTGACCTCAGAAATGTCGGATGATATGCGCGGCGTCCACGGCGCTTGGCGGGGAGGCCCGTGTCCACAATGCGGTGACGAAATGCCGGCCAACGTCGTACACTGCCAAACCTGCCGGTTCCTGCTGAATGCAGAACTTAAGGAAGACAGCATTCAAATCCCGGAGTTTAGACCTTTGCCGGAAATTCGCCACATCAAGCCCGTCGACATTCGCGGACATTACATTTCCTGCCCGGGCTGCTCCGAAGAACTCCGCATCAATAAGAAGTACCTGCAGGCCAGCGTGCAGTGCAGGCACTGTCAGCACCCGTTCGTCTATGATACGACTGTGACACAGGAAGCGGTCTACGGCACCTGCCCTCACTGCAGCGAGGAAATTAGAGCCGGTCTGAAGTACGTCGGCCAGAAAGTCGCCTGCCGTTTCTGCGAAGGCGCATTGCAGTTGTGATGCCGGGTGCAGGCCGGGGCTCGCAGCCGTCACCCGCCTCCTGGGCGGCAGCCGTCACCCGTTAGAACTGCTGCAGGAAACGGACGTCGTTCTCATAGAACCGTCGAATGTCGTCGACTTCGTAGTGCTTCATGCAGAAGCGTTCGATCCCCAGGCCGAACGCGAAGCCGGTCACCGCGTTGGGGTCATAACCAACTGCCTTCAGCACGTTGGGGTCCACCATGCCCGCGCCGCCGATTTCCATCCATGCGTTGCCCCATTTCATGTCCACTTCCACTGACGGCTCCGTGAAGGGGAAGAACGACGGGCGAAATCGGATCTGCACGTCCGGACCGAGAAATGACCGAGCGAACAGGCTCAATACCGTCTTCAACTGCGCCATGGTGACGTACGTGTCGACCATCAGACCTTCCATTTGATGGAACATGCAGGAATGCGTCGCATCAATCGTGTCCGGGCGGTAGACGCGTCCGAGTGACACGATGCGAATTGGCGGTCTGCGAGTTTCCATGGTCCGGATCTGCACCGTCGATGTCTGGCTTCTGAGCAGCACCGGGCGGCCCGCGGTGACTGCGGCGGCGGCGATGTAGAAATTGTCCAGCGGGTCGCGTGCGGGATGGTCCTCGGGGATGTTCAGCGCGTCGAAGTTGTGACGTTCATCCTCAATCTCCGGGCCTTCCGCCACTTCAAAACCGAACCGCCCCATCAGGTCCCTGAAGTGCATTATCGTTTTGGTGACGGGATGCAGATTGCCCAGCGACGGGACGGCACCGGGGAGCGTTGTGTCAAACGTTGCGACGGCCGGGGCGCGAGCGCCAGCGAGTTGCTTCGCAGCCTGTTCCAGGGTTGAGCTGACGACCGTGCGAACTTCGTTGAACCTCTTACCGACGGCGGGCTTCACTTCCTTCGACGCCTTGCCTACCAGACCCTGCAGCTCCTTCAGCTTCCCTTTCTTCTGGCCGAGAAACTCGATTCGAACGGCTTCCAGTTCCTCAGTTGATGTCGCCAGGGCAATCGCGGCAATCGCGGCCGCCTGGTATTCGTCGAAGGCTTCCAGGATATCCATGACGTCACGTGTCCGGGATCAGCGGCGACTCACAGATGGCATCACATGGCCGTCGCGGCAATGAAAAAAAGGGCGAGAGCCCGATGTCAGGCGCTCGCCCTTTGGAAAGTTCGTACCGAGCCCGTCAGGCGGCGGCTTTGGCTGACTTCACGGCATCGACGATCTCGTCAAAGATCTGCGGATGCGAAATCGCCAGTTCGCTAAGCGACTTGCGATTGAGCCGAATATTAGCCGCTTCCAAAGCGTGAATGAATCGGGAGTACGTCATGCCTCGTTCAGCACAGGCTGCTGCGAGGCGAGTAATCCACAGACGACGAAAATCCCGCTTGCGAACGCGGCGGTCGCGATACGCAAACGTGCGCGAACGCAGGATTGTCTCCTTGACTGTCCGCAGCAGCTTGCTCCGGCCGCCGACATTGCCCCGAGCTTCCTTGAACAGCCGCTTTTTTGAACGACGCCGGGCTTTTCCTGTACGAACACGCATGACTTCAGACTCTCACAGTTAATTCACAGCGGCAAGAAATTCACACAATGGGTTCGATACCCCACGCTGGCTGGACCACCGACGTCGGCCAGACGGCGACAACCGCCCCGATTGCCGCAATGGAACCGCCTGCCCCGATAGTGGCCGTCTACAGTACTCGGGAAACGACCAGACCTGATTCCCCTACAAGCTTGGTCGCAGTGCTTCGATAATGTTCTTCGCATCTTTGCCGTCGACGATGCCGTGATTCCGCAAATACCGTTTGCGCTTGGCACTCTTGCCACTCAGCAGGTGTCCCCGAAATGCACTGCGGTGCTTGGCTTTTCCGGAAGCGGTGATCTTGAATCGCCGCTTCATTCCCTTGTGTGTTTTCTGCTTTGGCATGACCTGCACTCGTCGCTGAGTTTCGGGTTGAGCAGGCCGTGTGCTGCCTGGCAGGCGACCACCAGGTCGCATGCCCGCTAACACATCCGACAACCTGAACAACAGTCCATTTCCTGAAAATCGAGCCGCGGAGTATAGTGATTCGGCTGGAGATAAGTCCAGCGGGTTAGCGATGATCGCAGAAAAATCCGTCCGGAGGAAAGAGAGTCCGGCTGGAGCATCCAAGCCGGCCTTCAGGGCACGACCGGAAAGACGTCCGGCATGATCGGTCGCTGGCGAGCCTGGTCGGGAAGTCTGGCAGCGGTCAAACTTCTTGCCGCCCTGGCTGTCGCGTGAGCGAAGTTCGCCCACCAGTCAGGCGGCACGTTCGTCCGTGCGGGGCAGGATCGCCGTTCAACGTGACTTTGACGACCA
>CAZHET010000095.1:2923-15837 GCA_964531585.1 uncultured Planctomycetaceae bacterium
GGTTCGGCGGTTTATGAGAACTGCGGGAATCACTCATCGTTGGGCTTTCCGCGGGTTCAGGGTTGTTGTCTAATCGCCTGGTGCGTCGCTCGCCATGCGGGCGATCGCTTCGTTGTGGTGAGATGGGTTCGTTCAGGGGGCAGACAGTGGGTGCCGAAAGACTGCGTCTGTTGGTGTCCGGCGATACCGATGAATCGACTGCCGCACTTTGCCGCGTGATCGGCGACGGAATCGAGGTCGTTCAGGCGAACGGCGACGTGCCTGACCCGTGCGGGACTGCGGTCGCCGATGCCGTCATGTTTGCGGGACAGTTCGCGTCCCGCGCGAAAGACCTGCAGGTTTGCGCCCAGGGGTTTCTGGACAGCATTCCCGATGCACTCGTGCTGGTCGATGCCGACAAGAAAGTTGTCTGGCACAACGCGGTTTTCCGAGCCATGTCCGGCCGCGATGATTCACTAACCGGTCAGTCTCTTCTGGAGGCGCTTGGCAGCCCCGAACTGCTTGACCCGAATTTCTCCACGCTGGAGCCTGACCCGGGTTCGGACCGCGTGATGGCGGGCCTCGTCCGGTTGACTGACCGCCGGTATGCCGAATTCCGCGCATCGCGAACTCAGCTTCCTGTGGGGCACAGCCAGACCGCCGCCTTCACGTCGATTGTGCTGCGTGACGTTACGGACGAAGTCGCCAGCCGGCAGAAAGTGGAAGCCATCCATAAGGCCGGAATCGAACTCGGTAACCTGTCGCCCGAAGACGTTCGAGAGATGTCGCACGATCAGCGGATCGATCTGCTGAAGGAAAACATCCTGCAGTACACGAAAGAGACCCTGGGGTTCGAAACCATCGAAATCCGCCTGCTTAATCCGGCCACAGGGCAACTGAAGCCACTGCTGGATGTCGGCATGCAGGAAGAAGCCGTCAACCGCCAGTTGTACGCCCGTGAAGTCGGTAACGGCGTCACGGGATATGTTGCTGCCAGCGGCCAAAGCTATCTGTGCCAGGACACACGCAGCGACGCGCTTTATCTGACCGGGGCTGCCGGAGCTCGCAGTTCACTGACTGTGCCGTTGATCATGCATGATGAAGTACTGGGCACTTTCAACGTCGAAAGTCCGGGGACTCAGTCGTTCGATCAGAAAGATCTGGAGTTTCTGCAGGAATTCGGCGATGTCGTCGCCGTTGCGTTGAACCAGCTCCAGTTGCTGATGGCAGAAAAGTTTACAACCACCGCCGAGAACTCACTGAAGCTGCGTCGCGGAGTCGCCACGCCCACGAACGATATTCTGTGTGATGCCACGGCCATTCTGGAAAAGTATATTGGCCACGATCCGGACGTCTGCGACAAACTGCATCGAATCCTCGACAACACGCGCCTGATCCGCGGCAACATCGACAAGGTCTCGGAGGACTTCGCTCCCGAGGCTGACTATGGCCCGGTCGTGCTGACCCTACACGATGACCGCCCCGGCCTGAAGGGCAAGCGAGTGCTGGTGGCAGATGCCGATGACAGCGTTCGCGAGTCTGCTTACAACCTGCTTTTCCCCTACGGCTGTGAAGTCGAAGGGACCCGCAGCGGCGAACAGGCATGTCAGATGGCTCGAACCCATCACTACGACGTCGTGCTGGCGGACATTCGTCTGCCGGACATGTCCGGATACGAATGCTTCTGCAGCATTCGCAGGATCAATGAGCACATGCCCGTGATTCTGATGACGGGCTTTGGCTGGGATGCATCGCATTCCGTGGTGAAGGCTCGCCAGCAGGGCCTGAAGGCGGTTTTATACAAGCCTTTTCGCGTTGAGCAGCTCCTGACGGACGTAGAAAAAGCCGTCACCACTCCACCGCCGGTCGAGTGACTCGAGACGGAATGATGCGGCTTGTTGTGTTGACTGCGACTTGCGCTTAACCGCGGCGTTCCTGCCGAACGCCACTGCCCGGATTGAGTCGGGACGGGAGGCAGCGTGTTCGGCGATACTTCTCGCAGCAGCCAGCGACCTGACGAGCACCGTCCGGTCGGTCGCACAATGCCGACTATTCAGGCTGCGGCTGTTGTTTTGCTTCGCGTTTGATGGCTTCGTAGATCTCTTCGCGGTGCACAGTGACGTCACGCGGAGCATCAATGCCAAGGCGAACCTTGTCGCCACGAATTTCGATCACCATCAGTGTGATGGAGTCACCGATGACAATCTTCTCGTCTTTTTTTCTGCTGAGTACAAGCATGTTAGTTTCCCCGGTCAATCTTTCATCTTGAACGATCGCCGCCCGTCCCCAATTGGCTGACCGCTACGATTCGCAGTCAAGCCAGGGCAAGCCGTGCCAAAAAAAACGCAGAATCCACGTGCGGAACATGTCCGTTCGTGATTGGAATCTAAGTCAGTATTTCGGCCGGTGATGCCTTTTTCCCGCGAAAATTGCCGTTCTGCAACACCGGTTCCGGCAGGAATCGCCGTTCTATGCTGAACCGCACGTTTCTGACGCCTGAGTCCGGACCGGATGGTGCGATTACGCGGTCTCTGACAACTACATTGTTGCGGGAACCTGCGCAGTAACCAGATGCCAATGCGACAGAATGTTCCCGCCACCATCTCGGCAGCCGACTGTGCGGATTGGGCCGGTTGACAGGGTGGTGCATGTGGGACTGAGCTCGACGGCTCGCCTGGAAACCGTCCGTTCTTGTTCGCACCTGCGGCGGGCGGCACTTTCGAAAGCCGCGCACGTCGTTTCGGCCAGGGGTTTGCCGGATGCGGCTCAGACACGCTTGCGTCTCTGCCGCTTACGAAAAAAGGCCGCGTCGAGCGATCGACGCGGCCGATGAGAAGTCCTCGCAGCCCAGAGGAGCATGGGATTTGCGAGTTTCCCGAGAACAATCCGGTGTTGGTGTTTGCGACCTATTTGGTGTCGGCTTCCGGACGATTGCGGTCGGCACCGGCTTCGCTTTCCGGGAGGGGTCGACGCCCTTGTCCGCGCCCTTGTCCGCGCCCTTCGCCGCTGTCACGACCGCGGCCACCTTCCCTGAAACGATCCCTCATCAGCTTTGTCATGGCTTCAAGTTCGCTCTTGTCGAGCATGTTGTCAGAGTTCGTATCGAGTTGAGCGAACCGCTGCTTCATGCGTTCCGGTGCTTCATCGCGGGAGATTCGGCCGTCACCGTCCGTGTCCGCTTCCAGGATGCGGGCAACGATCTGCTCAGGGCTGAACTGTCCCGGCCCGCCGCCGAACCCCGGCCGGCCACCAAAGCCCGGCCGGCCGAACGCGGGGCCGCCGAAACCGCGGCCTTCAGGTGGTCCCATCGGACGCAGTTCGCCGCGAGTCAGTTTGCCGTCGCCGTCCTTGTCGAGTGTCTTCAAAGCGGCCGCAGCGCGATCAATCTCTTCTGCAGAAATCTCTCCGTCGTTGTCTGCATCAAGAGCGGCCAGTATCGGGTTGAAACCAAACGGGCCACCTGGACGGCCTTCGCCATCGCGAGGACCGCGATCACGACGAGGCCGCTCACCTTCGGGCGGCCGATCGCCAGGACGGTCACCTTCGGGCGGCTGAGCTGTTGCTGTGCCCACCACCACAATCAAAGCTGCCACTGCCAGCAAGGCATACAGGGATTTGTTCATCGCACGTCTCCGAATTTTTATTGAGTTTGCAGAAGGTTCAGTGTGGTGTTCGAACATAGGCTTTAACGCGGTTCGTCGCAGAAGGTGCCGCGGATTCCTGCGGAAATCCCCGATCGTGGCCGACCAGGCCGGTATTCCGCGAGCAGTGCACAGCAACTTACGCCCTCACAAGGTTCTGACACACTTCTTACACATATCTGACCATTCCATCGGGAACATGGCGTCTAATACGCGGTGTCACTGAATTCTCGATTTCCCGTAGACAACAAATGGAGGCAAGTGATGAAAGCATTTCAATTGATACTGGCAGCAGCGGTGGTCTGCGGAGCCATGCCTGGATACGCCCGGGCCGCATCGAATCAGGTGCAACTGGACGTCACGCCCGTTCGCAGCGTCCTCAGGCAAGGCGAGAAACAAACGACGTGGATTCGCGTGGGACTGGAGGGCTTTGAGCTGGAGTCAGAAAAGCAGCGGCCGCCGGTGAATCTGGCAATCGTGCTGGACAAATCCGGTTCCATGCAGGGCGAGAAAATTCAGCAGGCCGTCAACGGCGCAATCGACGCACTCAGTCTGCTGGGGCCGAATGACATCGTGTCCGTCATCACTTACGACTCAACCGTCAACGTATTGGTTCCGGCAACCAAACTGACGGACAGGGAGGCTGTCACTGCGGCGATTCGCAGCATCAGCGCCGGAGGCAACACGGCGCTGTTCGCCGGAGTCAGCAAGGGGGCCGCGGAAGTACGGAAGTTCCTGGACAAAGAACGTGTCAACCGCGTGATTCTTCTGTCGGACGGTCTCGCCAACGTCGGCCCCTCTGCTGCGGGTGAGCTGGGTGCTCTGGGAGCCACGCTGCTGGAAGAGAACATCAGCGTGTCGACGCTGGGTCTGGGCCTGGGCTACAACGAAGACCTGATGGTGGCTCTGGCAGGCAAGAGCGGCGGCAATCATCAGTTCATTGAAGAAGCCACAGAACTGGCGGACGTGTTCCGCCGGGAATTTGACGATGTGTTATCTGTTGTGGCTCAGGAAGTGGACGTAAAAATCACCATCCCGGAAGGCATCCGGCCCGTGCGTGTCCTTGGCAATGAAGCGGACATCAATGGCCAGCAGATTGTGATTCGCATGGCTCAGATCTATAGCCATCAGAAGAAGCACGTTGTGGTCGAGGTGGAAGTGCCCTCTTCAGAAGCCGGCACCAAACTGAAACTGGCGACGGTTGCCGTATCGTACGCCAACATGAAGACTCATGAATCCGATCAGTTGTCCGGTAACACCCAGGTCAGCTTTAGTGCGTCAGAGTCCGAAGTGGAGAATAGTCTGAACGGTGATGTCCTGGCCGACGTCGTGGCACTGGTCTCCAGTGAGCAGAGCAAGATTGCCACGAAATATCTCGACGCCGGTGATCTCATGAAGTGCCGCGAGGTACTGAAAGGCAACGTGGACTTCCTGCAGATCAATTCCTACCTGTGCCCGACCGACGACCGGTTGAAGTCACTGGCGAACATCAACGAAGTGCAGTTAAAGCAACTGGAGGGGGTCACCAGTAACTCCGCTCCTGCTGCCAACGAATTTCGGAAGGGGCAGCGGGCACTTTCCTTCAGCCTGGATCAGCAACAGGCGATTCCTGACGCGCCGAGCGTCAAGCCGTAGCCGTTGGGCAACGCGTGTCGCAGATCGAAAGCCCGGTGCCGGTACGGTGCCGGGCTTTTTCGATTCCCCGCGATGCAAATCGAAACGCGGGCGAACGCCGCCGCCCGGTGACCTGCAATCGCCCTGTGGTTCGAGTTCCCTTCAACCTGCGCGGTCGGCGATCCGCCGGACAATTCAGCAACCCGCAGGCAATCGTCTACACTGCCACCCATGAAGCCGCGTTCCCTCATATTGATTCTGCTGATTGTGCTGCTGCCGCTGGCGCTTCTGACATGGGCCACCGTGCGGCTCGCTCGCGGGGAACGAGCGGTTGTCGAACAGCGCTTCCGCGAACTCATGGAAGAACGCCTGCGAGACATCAACGGCACCATCAGCCGTCACTTCGAGGACGTGGCTCGCACGATGCATCGCATCACGGAGATCGACGACATCGACGTGGAGAAGCTGCGTCAACTGAACCGGTCAGAGCCGCGAGTCCTGCAGGTATTTCTGCTCTCCGACGATGATCGATTGCTGTATCCGGATCCGACGCAGCCGCTGAACGCATCGGAACAGAATTTCCTGTTCCACACCGCAAAGATGTTTACCGGACAGGATTTGCGCGAGGCCGTGCTGCAGCAGGAAGCGACCACAGAAAGCAGTCCACTGTTCTCCAACCGAGCGGCACCGGCTGCGGCTCTGGCCGAACAATCCCGAAGCAGCACACTCACGGTACCGGTTCCAAAGAAGTCCCTTGCGAATGACAGCGCCACACTGTTTGGATCGTCCAGCGGATGGTTTGTCTGGTACTGGGATCGCGGGCTGAATCTGATCTACTGGCAGCGCCGACCATCCGGTCGCATCGTGGGAGTCGCTCTGGAACGAGCCCGCTGGATGGCTGACCTGATCGCCGAACTGCCGCAAACCGCGGCCTTCGATGCCTCGTCAGCTGCGGGTGGTTCGACGTCGCCGGGGACCGCGTTTGAATCCCGCATCCGACTGACGACCGAATCCACCGAAACCGTCTATCAGTGGGGCTTGTTCGAAGTTGATGACGAAGCGGCTCCATACTGCGAGATTCCCCTGACGGCTCCGCTGTCGTCGTGGAGGCTGCAGTGCTTTGTTCCCCCGCAGCAACTGGCCGTCTCGGGGCGCAGTGCCTATACGGGCCTTGTTGGAGGATTGATCGCTGTCGCGTGTGCGCTGGCGGCCATGGCCTTCGTCCTGTACCGCGACTATGCTCGCGACATGAATGAGGCGGCTCAGCAGGTCAGCTTTGTCAATCAGGTTTCGCACGAACTGAAAACGCCGCTGACAAATATCCGCCTCTATGCCGAACTGCTGGAAACGGATCTTGACGCGTTTCCTGCGGCCGAATCCGAACGTCCGCGAGGCCGGTTGAATGTCATTCTGTCGGAGGGGCAGCGCCTCAGCCGTCTGATCGGCAATGTACTGACGTTCGCGCGCCAGAAAAAGAAGTCGCTGCAGCCTCAGCTTCGACTGCAGATTCCGGATGAGTTGATCCACCAGATCATCGACCGCTTCCAGCCGGCTCTGGACGATCTGGGAATCGCTGTCGAATCAAGCCTCGCCGCGAATCAACCCATGCCGCTCGACTCTGACTTTCTCGAACAGATTCTGGGGAACCTGATCAGCAACATCGAAAAGTACGCGGCCGACGGCAGGCTGCTGCGGATTCAAAGTTCACAGGATGCGAATTCTCTGACAATCGATGTCAAAGACGCCGGACCGGGAATTGAAGCTTCCAAACGCGCCGAAGTCTTCCGGCCGTTCTCGCGATTATCCCGCAGCGTCAGCTACGCCGCAGGAACAGGAATTGGCCTGTCGATCGCTCGTGAGCTGGCACGTCTCCACGGCGGCAACATCGTGCTGGTGCCCTGCCACAACGGCTGCTGTTTTCGAGTCACGCTGATGTGTCGAGTCGAGTGACGTCCATGCGGGCTCCCGTCGCGTCGCAACCCGGAAACCGAATTGCACTGCCGTCGAGCACTCGGCCCGGTGGCGACACCGCGTCCACGTCGGCGGCACGCAGGATGCGTGGCTGGCCACAATCTCGTTGTTCACCTGACTTTGACGAAGCACTCACATGAAAATTCTGATCGCTGAAGACGACCGGTTCACGCGCGACGGTCTTGTCGAAGTGCTGCAGACCGAAGGCTATGACGTGGTTGCCGCAGCAGACGGCACTTCCGCGCTGCTGGAATTTCGCAGCCATCGACCGGACTTCGTCTGTCTGGATATCATGATGCCTCGCCAAAGCGGCTACGAAGCCTGCCGAGCCATCCGCGCCGAAGCTCCCGATATCCCCATCATCTTCATCAGTGCCAAGGCGGAAGAAGTTGACCGGCTCGTGGGTTTCGAACTGGGAGCAGACGATTTCATCACAAAACCGTTCAGTGTGCGTGAAGTGCTGGCTCGCGTGCGCGCCGTCGCTCGCCGCTGCTGTGCCGCCAGCGTCGACCCGCCGAAGGAATTTCACATGGGAGACCTGCTGATCCTGCCCGCAGAGCTGCGAGCGCGGCGTGGATCGGACGTCATTGAACTCAGCCCCCGCGATGTGAAAATTCTGAAGTTGCTGAGTGATCACCAGGGCAAGGCTCTCGACCGCAACACGATCTTCCGTCACGCGTGGGGAGAAGACTACTTCCCCAACAGCCGAACTCTCGACCAGCACGTTTCGCAGCTGCGTAAACGTATCGAACGGGATCCCAAAGTCCCCCAACTCATCCAGACAGTGCATGGCGTCGGCTACCGGTACGATGGAAGCTGACGGCCTGCGCCACCACATCGCGACGCCTTCGGGTACGCCAGGCTCGCCCAGCGAATGGCGTTCAGAATTCGATTCAGGCCAGCCGTTCGCACGATTCCGCACGGTGGGCTCCCGGTTCGTTTGCGGCAGGCCCGTTTCTTCAAATCGGTCCAATCGGTGTTGTGTCCAATCCGCGTTCTGCGTCTTAGCAGCGAGGAGCAGAACTCGATGTGTTCAGACAGCCTGTTGCTAAGTTCAATCGGAAAGCCAACAATGATTTCAGGCGGACCTAACTGGACAGCGCCAGGTTCTGTGAGCGGTACGGCGCAAGCCGCCGGTTTTTCGCGGCGTTTCTCAATGCAGACACCGGCGGCTAGCGCCGTGCCGCTCACAATCGACGAAATCCTGCGGATTATCCGTTGATGCATCCAACCTGGCGCTGTCCTGCTAACGTCGACGCCCCGACGCAAAGGAGTTTCGGATGAGTCACCATGCTTACGATTGCCATGCTCACAATTGCCGCACAGGTTGCGGGCCTCGGACGCAGGTTTGTGGCTTCGCGAACGCGCGGCGTGGATTTCTGCTCCTGCTGATCGTTTCGCTCACAGCGACTCTCAGTGCGCCGGTCGCGACCGCACAGCGACACGGCGGCGGTCGCGGGATCGCGGGTGGAAATCGCATGTCGATCGGTTCGACATGGCAGCGCAACTACGGCGGAAACTCGCGGAGTTCCGCGGGCTACTACGGCCAGAATTTTGGCAATTCGGTCAACTATCGCTCACCTTCGGTCGGATATCCGGTGCAGTATCGCGGCAATCATTACGGCCACGGCTATCATGGCTACGGCTATCATGGCTACGGCTACTCCGGGCCTGGGTACTACGGAAGCTTTTATCCGCTGTTCAACACCGTCACCGTCACGTCCGCTCGTTTCGGGACGAGTTACACGGCTCCTCTGCTGCTGCCGTTCGACCCATATTTCGGCTACGGCCTGAGCAACTTCGGGTACGGCTATAACCCATTCGGCTACGGCTATTCGGTGTACGGCAATCTGGGTTACGGCGGGTACGGCTACGGCGGGAACACGATTGTGAGTCCCCCGGTCGTGGTGGCACCAAATATGAACGCAAACCTGCCCGTGGTGGTTCCCGGGCTTCAGGAGGATATCGTGCCGCCGGCCGATGCACCGCCGATCCTGAATCTGCCGAATCCGTTTGGTGAACGGAAGCCGCTGGTAGACGAGTTCGCGATGGCTGCAGTGCCGCAGCCTGCGGGTGATGATGTCGGTGCGGTCGAGCAGATTCAGAGCCTGCGGCGGCAGTCCGCTGGTGACGATGTCTTCCGCAGCGGTGACTATGTGGCGGCGGAAGCGTCATATCGAGCCGCCGTGCAGGTGGCCCCGCTGCGACGTGCCCCGTGGTTGCGGCTGACGTGGTCGCTTGTCGCTCAGCAGCGACTCGCGGAAGCGGCAGCAACACTGAAGCGCGCGTTGCTGCTTCCTGACGACCCGACCAGCTCGTGGATTCGCGGTGAGGAACTGTACGGGGACCAGGCGGACGCCGTGATCAACAGCCACAGTGATGTCATCTGGGACTGGCTGCACGAACGGCCAGGATCAAGCGACCGACTGCTGTTGCTGGCGGCCTTCCAGCATCTGCGAGGCTATTCCGGGATGGCGGCGGAACTGTTGAAGTCTGCCGCCGAAGTCGGCCTGCCGACGGACTATGAAGATGCGTTCGGTCCACTTCTGCAGGAGCAAGACGCCGACGCGGCACCTCGTCGTCCGTTGCAGGGACAGAGACAGGGACAGAGACAGAGACAGGGACAGCGCGGTGCAGATCAGGAACGGCCGCTGTTCGACGATGTCCACATGACTGACTTCGATGCCCCGGCACCACCAGCGCCGGCACCACCAGCGCCGGGAATTCACATGCAGGGGCGGACATTGATCGAATCGCCGACGACGAACGCAGAGGACTCGATCGAGTCGAACGGCGACTCCGGCTTTTCGCTGACGATTCCGAACGAGTAGTTCCCAGTGCCGCGGTCCTGGCTTAAGCCGAGCGGCAGGTGCGTTTTAGCCCGTGGTATCGTACGATGGCCTTGCAAGGCCGTCGTAAGCACGGCATCGACGGCCCTGGAAGGCCATCGTACAGGGAGAATCTCACTTGCCGCACGCCTCAGCCGGATGTGCGGACGAAACTGGCACGCTGCCTGTCAACCTGTGTGACTCAGCACGGAGTCACTTCAAGGTCAGTCCACAAACAGAAACTCATTCGAGCAGAACAGAATCTGAGCCAGTTGTTCGAACCGTCCCAGCCGCGGTGACTGACTCGCTGGGAAGTCGGCTTCCGAGTTCCAGTCGGTGCCGGATGAACCCGATTCGTCGGATGACACTTCGTGGATTGTTGTCGTCCACAGGTATTGATCGCTGTTCAGGATTTCGCCGATATCAACGACGAAATCGATGGAATCGCCGGCAGCAATTTCGAGGGAGTCCACGTTCAGTTCCGCCGTTGCCTGATGGACTGCGGCGTTTGCCAGCAGACCGGATTTTGAACTGACGACGAACACTCTGACACCGTCACCTGCCTGCGGTTCATGAACGATCTTCGATTTGATGTGCATGGTCATGTTGCGCGGAGCAGTCCAGCGGCGGACAGAGGCTGTGTCGCGAGTATTGCCCGGATGGCCTCCCGTCGCCGTCAACTGAACCCAGCCGAGCGCTGGATCGGGCCAGGCTGGTCCCCCCTGCCACGCATCGCCAGTGAAGTGCGGCAGCACCTGAAAATCACGCAGAACCTGGCTGTCTTCGTCATAGCGACCGTAGCCGTACGACCAGTCTGCCACCGTGATTCGCGGCGCAACTGTTGGGGAGTCAGGCTGTGACACGATCGAAATCGCGTCGCTGAGTTCACGGGAATCCGGCTTCCGCTGCAGCACGCGCTGGAACATCGCCGTCACGGTTTCATCCGGTGCCGAACCGGTCGAACATGCTTTCGTGAGTTGTTGAACCCGCGCCAGCACCAGAGGGTGATTCATAAAGAACAGTGCCTGCTGCGGAACCGTCGTTTCGGCACGCTGCGGCACGTGCAGATCCGGATTCGCGAAATCGAAGACTCGCAGCACCGACGGCAGAAACTGGCGATCGACCAGACCATACAGCGTACGCCGAACGTTGCCCGGATCGCTGAACAGATCGGCCGGCTTGCCGCCACGTTCAAGCGTCAGTTCGCCGGTCGCGGCCAGCATCGAATCGCGGAATTGTTCGAACGTCAGTCGGCGGGTGTTCATTCTCCACAGCAGGCGATTGTCCGGATCGATTTCCACGGCGCGAGCAAGCCGTTCCTCATCATCAGGTCCGGCAGAAGAACGGCGGAACGCCGCCGACGTCAGCAACAGCCGATGCAGCGACTTCAGACTCCAGCCATCGCGCGTGAAGCGATCTGCCAGCCAGTCGAGCAGTTCCGGATGCGATGGATCGTCAGCTCGTAGTCCGAAGTCGCTCGGCGTGCGCACCAGCCCCTGTCCGAAATGCTGCGCCCAGACTCGATTCACGATGACTCGTGCGGTCAGCGGGTTTGCCGGATCGATAATATGCTGCGCCAGTTCCAGCCGTCCGCTGCCGACACGGAACGGTTCGCGATCGTTGTCAGACAGGACCTGCAGAAACTGCCGTGGCACGTCCTGCCCTTTGTTGACCGGATTGCCCCGCAGAAAAATGCGAGGCTCCGCGGGAACGGGTCGGTCCTGCAGAATCAGGGCGAACTCAGGAGGTGTCTGAGGCTGAATGAGCCAGCGATCGACCTCGGCCTGCAGCTTCCACAGCTCAACGCACACGGCCGTGGTGAAAAACGCTTCCGTGTGAACGACCGGTTCGTGCGGAACTTCGCTGGGTGCATCGCGGCCATAGAGAACTCGACGCAGAGCTTCCGCGGCTGGATCGGGCAGCGCTGCGGGAAGCGGTCGCCCCGCCTGAGCTTCCGTTTCGACAAGCTGCTTCCATGCGGCATCGACATCCGCAAACAGACCCGCATAACCATCGACCACATCGGAGAAGGTCTGCGGTGGGTGAACGAATGCCGCGGCGACGAGTGCATTGCATTCCGCTGAGTCCAGTTGCTGTAGATGATCGACGACAGCGACCGCTTGCGCGGCAAAGTCATCTGCCGGAAGCTGCTGAAACCTGTGCCACGGAACAAACACCGGATCGCGGCGTCGGCTTGCATCGCGCAGGTCGCTTTCCCAGCGGCGAACAAACGCGGGCAGCAGGTCAGACTCTTCGAATACCTGATCGAATCCCGCAGCAGGAAACCTGTGCAGCTCAGTCTGGGCGTGCAGATAGTCGCGAACCCGGCTGCGGGCTCTTGCCGACGAAGCGTCGCGGCGTTCCTGCAGCTTTTCATGCAAAGCTGTCTGACGCTTCTGCAGTTCGGCTTCGTATTCATCACCGTGGTCAGTGGCGTCGAGCCGCACGAACTGTTCTTCGCAGCTGTCGAACACGCCGTACAGAGAATAGTAGTCCGCCGTCGGGATCGGATCGTACTTGTGGTCGTGGCAGCGTGCACATGTGACCGTCAGTCCCATCGTGCCGCGGGTCACGACGTCAATCCGGTCATCGATGATGTCACGGTCGACGCCGAGAAAACGTCGGCCGATCGTCAGGAATCCCATCGCGGCCAGGTCCGTGGTGCGGCGGTCTTCGACCTGATCGGCCGCAAGCTGCAGCAACAGGAAGCGGTCGTACGGCATGTCCTGGTTCAGCACGTTGACGACCCAGTCGCGGTAGCGCCAGGCATGAACCCAGAATCGTTCTTCACGAGCGTAGACGTAACCCTTCGTGTCGGAGTATCGAGCGACGTCCAGCCAGTGCCGCGCCCACTGCTCTCCGTACTGAGGCGACGCAAGCA
>CAZHET010000096.1:0-15728 GCA_964531585.1 uncultured Planctomycetaceae bacterium
CGATTCAACCTGCACCAGGGCTGGCTGTACGCCGAAAAAGTCGCGGACGGCAGCGAAGGCCTGGACTGGGGTTTCCGCGGTGACCTGATGTACGGCGTTGACGCCGCGGACACTCAGTCGTTTGGAAACAACCCCGGACGCTGGGACATCAACAACAGCTTCCAGCATGGTCAGTACGGCTGGGCGATTCCTCAGTTGTATGCCGAAGTTGCTGCCGGTGACTGGAGCGTCAAGGCCGGTCACTTCTTTACGCTCGTCGGCTATGAAGTTGTGACGGCTCCGGACAACTTCTTCTACAGCCACGCACTGACGATGTTCAACAGCGAGCCCTTTACTCATACGGGCGTGCTGGCGACCTACACTGCGTCTGATGACGTCAGCGTGTACGCCGGCTGGACAGCCGGATGGGACACCGGATTCGACCGCCTGAACGGAGGCAGCAACTTCCTGGGTGGATTCAGCACAGCGCTGGGCGATGACCTGACCTTCACCTACATCGGCTACGGCGGAAATCTCGGCTGGCGCGGTGACGGCTACGGCCACAGCCTGGTCTTCGACTTCACGCTGACCGAGAAGCTGAACTACGTGCTGCAAAGTGACCTTGTCCGGACGAACAACGGCGACGCTGATCTGACGACCGTTGGTGACCGGGACGATGACCTGGGCATCAATCAGTACCTGATCTACAGGGTCAGTGATCAGATTGGTGTGGGGACACGAATGGAATGGTGGAAGAACGAAGGCGTTTCGCAGTACGCGGCTACGTTCGGCATCAACGTGACTCCGATGGAGAATCTCGTGATTCGCCCGGAAGTGCGCTACGACTGGAACCGCAGCGGTCAGCCGGGATTCGTGGATCAGACCACGTTCGGTGTCGACGCGATCGTGACCTTCTGACCTCGTCCGAGACAGGCTGATTCGTCAGCGGAATGCGTCGCGGCCCGCAACGCGACCTTTCAATCAGCCGCAGCAGGCAATTCATCCTGCTGCGGCTGATTCTGTTTTCCGGCCGACCTGCCCTGCCAGGTCTTTAGCCAGGGGATGCTGCGGTCGATCACCGTGTCCTGACACACACGCGCGTACTCGGTTGCGAAGTGATCCTGCCCGGGGGCGACCTGGTCAATCTTCAGATCCAGAATGCTGGCCGCGACCTTTGCCGCAACTTCTTCGGCCTCCGCCAGATCCTCGTTCGACCATTGAGCGATGCTGACACCGACGGCCGACAGATTTCCGGGCAGATGCACGTAGCCCAGCCGGACTTCACCCTCAATTTCTTCTGAACGAACGAGCAGCCTGTACAGCGGAAGCTGCAGATCGATCCATTCGCCGCTTTTCCGATGCGTCTTTTCCGGAGCCGTTGCGGCTTCGCCGGTCTTGTAGTCGAGAACTCGCCATTCCCCGGTCTCCGCATGGCGGTCGATCCGGTCGACTCGCCCGCGAAGTGCAATCCGTCGTCCGTGAACATCCGCGAAGTCGGAATACACCAGATCCTGTTCAGTGTGGTGAACTCTCCAGCCCTCGGCGGCCATCGCCGCCTGCACTCGAGCGAAGGCCTGCAGGCGATCGGCCGCCATCTGAAGCTGCACAGCCACAGTGGCTGATCGGCTGCGACCGAACCGCTGATTCGCCAGCTTTTGCAACCGGTCCAGCAGAAAACGTTCGATGGATTCGCTCGTTGTCGAGTGCTGGTAGTCCGACGAGCCGAAGTCGCTCAGCACTTCGTGGATCAAGCTTCCGAACGCAGCCGCCGTCAGCTCGCGGGTTTCGTCGTCGACCGATCGGAGCCTCAGTTCGTGCTTCAGGAAATAGCGGTACGGACAGTTCAGGTAATCGCGAAACGCCGTCACCACAATCTGCGTCGGCGCGGGTGGAATTACGGGAGGCTCCGGGACAGTGAACCCACTGGCTCTGCCCGACCGCATCGGTATCAGCGACGACTCGCCGTCGTCGGCTTCTGCGTCGTCGGCTTCTGCGTTATCGGCTGACTTTGAAACCGTTCGGTCTTCACCAAAGAACCACTGGACGCGTCCCGGTAGCTGTTCGGGATCGACGGCAAACCACAGCCTGCTGGGTGTCATTGGGTTCCCGTCGGCGTCACTTCGGCCCGCAATGAACGTGATGCGTTCGCGACTGTGCATCAGCGCAGTCACGGCGTACGCGTCGCGCGCATAGCGACGATGATTGTCCAGCAGGCCGAGCCGGGCACGCAGGCTGTTCGGCAGAAACACGTCTGACGTGATCGATTCGGGAACGAAGCCCTCGTTGAACCCGGTCAGGATCAGTTCCGGGCTGTCGTCCATCGGCAATTCCAGCCAGCCCAGGAGATCGACCGCGTCGTCGTCCGGATCCGGCGGCACGGTGACATCGGCAACCTGCCTGAGCAACAGTTGAATCGCCTGGCTCACCGTACAGACTGGCATCAGCGCAGCGGGGATTCTGTCCAGTGCTTCGCTGCATTCCGCAAGAGCTGTGCAGCACTCGGACACGGCTGCATCGCGGCCGGGAACTTCGCCGAACGGGTAGTCTTGATACGCTGCCGCGAGGACTCGCAGCATTCCGCCCGCCCATTCCGACAACGACCGTTTCTTCGCCAGCAGACTTTGCACAGACAGCGACTGCACTGCGACCTGATCGTCAAACTTCAACCGCTGCTGCCGGTCGCCTGACTTCCCGCGCCGTCTGCCGGGTATCGCTTGCGCGTCGACGCGCTGCCTGTCACACAGCGGCACGAGATTGACCAGCAGCGACTCGACAGCCTTGCAGACAGACGACACGACATCGCGAGTTTCCTTCCCGCCCAGAATCAGCCCCGGTGTCGTCTGCAGGTGATCGGCCAGGTATTTGTCGAACCTCGACAGCCAGTCCGTTTCGGCAAACACCGTTTTCTTTTTATTCCGCAACTGTCGACACACCCAGCGGTCCATGTCGGGATGGCGCAGCAGGTCAGACATCGTGGCGAAGTCGGCAGGCAGTCCGTCGCGCGCGGTCGCCAGGTGCGCGGCGATGGCTTCCAGCAAACGGTAAGGACGGCTGGCCTGGACCTCGCTGCCGACCGGCCAGCGGCCTGACACACCGGCATCCGCCAGCCCCTGCAGAACGGAAGGAACCAGCGCGTCATTCGCCACTCCGACAACGACCTCATCCGGCCTGCGGCTGCCATTCGCTGCGGCCAGTTCGCGGACGACAGCCACTGCCTGGTCCGCGGGCCTGTCGACAACGCGCGTGGCTTCCAGCGGGATGTTCAGCCGCCGATGCTGCCACACATCTGCGTTCAGACAACCGAACTCATCGAACGCTTCCGCTTCCGATTCCGGAGCGTGGATCAAGGCGGTGACACGATCTGCGACCTGTTCCAGAATCTGGCGGACAATGCGATTCATGTCGACAGTGCCGATCAGGACGATGTCGAAATCGGCGCGGCATTCCTGCATTTCAACGGCGACAAGCCGGGCCGCCTGGCGGTCCCACAACTGCAGTTCGTCCATCTGAGTCAGGTACTCGGCCTGAATCCGCCGCAGCGCTTGCCAGCGACTCGCTTCGGTATGATTGCCCATTTGCGAAAGCTGCGAGAACACTTCATCGAATTCCATACCGTCGCCTGCCAGTTCGACGTGCTGTCTGCGCAGAGACTCACACAACGCCAGCCACGCTGTCACGGTTTCGTCGCCGGGAATCGCTGGCAGGGCGGCGTGAAGTTCCTGCGGCGGGATGGACGCGAGTGCTTTCTTCCAGACCAGCAGTTGAGTCAGATCGTCGGCGAGTTGCCGCTGCTGTGTGTACAGCATTTCGGGCAGCCGCTGAAACGTCACCATGCGAGGCGGTCGAAAGGCGGGCCAGCGGTCTTCGCACTTTTCGACCAGGATTTCCAGCATCCGCCGAGCGGCTCGCCTTCCGGTAAATACCGTCACAACGCCGCTCAGATCGAGTTCCTCACCATCGGCGTATCGCTCAATCAGGTAGTCCGCAGCGGCGGGCAGAACCGGAGCATTCCAGTCAAGAAATCGGCGTGTGATCGGCATCGTGGCTCCGTTTCGTCTGACAGCGAACTCCGTATACGGCAAACACCCTCGGGCCCATGTGCCACAGCCAGGGATCGAAAACCTGAGCGACCTCCGGACCGGAGGGAAGTCGTTCCAGCATGTTCAGATCGGACAGCACAACCGCCGGATTCACTCCGGTGAAGAAGTTGCGTTCGTTGACCAGCCGCCTGATGAGCGGTCCGAGTTCTGCTTCCGGTGTGTCAGGCAGTTCCGGAACCGTTTCTGATGAGACAATGTCAGTGACCAGCACCGCGATCCCTCCCGGCCGCAGCAGTTGCAGCATGCGGCGCAGGTGCCCGATGCGAATCGCCCGAACGGCGCTGGCATACAGCGGATGAGTTTCGGAAATCATTTCTGTCAGCGACCCGACAAGCTGAGTCAGCAGGCACAGCGACACAACTGCGGCGCATGAACGTGGTCTGATTCCCAGGTCCGCGTCGGCCGCCGACAGTGCCTGCAGACTCGCGGCAACATGCTCACTGTTCTCAGCGACCGGCTGCAGGTCGTTCGATGTCAGCGACAGCAGCGGAGCTGCGATATCCACGGGAGCATGCAGCAATACCGAGTCGGACGGCTGTGGCGTCCGACGAACAGCACGAGCCAGCGACTCCCCGTCGACATCCACCAGATGCACGGTGGAGAACAGCTCGACCAGCCGTGGCAGGTCGACGTCCAGACAATTTCCCGCTCCGAGCAGCGCGATCCCGCCGCGGTCAGGTCCGCCGGGAACAGCCAGGTCCGACGCAGTGGCTTCTATCAGCCGCATCACGTGTTCACGGTGACTCGCGTAAGAATCGCGATCGACCCTCGTCGCGATGTTGCGCTGGTACTGGGTCTGTACTAATTCGGCCTGCATGCCCGAGGAATCTCCTGTATTCGCAAGACGACGAACTGTCCTGGCCTGGCGATCGCGACACAACCATCACACATCCCGAATAACCATCACGCAACCCGAACAGAGTCGCACGGGCTTACCGGACGGGGCTGTCGTCTGGCTGTGGCTGTTGAGACTCGCCGACCAGCAGGCACTTCAATTCATCGTCATCCCGAACAAACAGGCGACCGTTGCTGATGGCCGGTAATCGGTAACCGCCGGGCGTCGGTTTCAGAACGCGGCTGCGCTGCGATTCGCGATACCCTGTCGTGTCCGCAGCGAAGCGAATCAGTTCACCGGCTGCATTCAGGAACAGGAATTCTTCGTTCACGCGAATCAGACTGCCGTAGTCGAATCCGCCTTTTGACCACAGAACTTTCTGAGTGGCCGGGTCGAGGCACTTCAGCGATGCGCGTCCGACATCCTGTCTGCCGTCGACCGCGAAGATGACATCGTTGTAAGTGACCGGCGTTGCATACTGCGTTGCCAGCAGTTCCTCACCGCTTGCCGTGGTCGAGCTGCCGGTGTCCGAAATCCTGGCCCAGACGCTGCCGACGCGATAGCTGGCCGACAGAAAAATGTGATCGTCCAGCACAACCGGAGTCGCTCCGTTCACCGTTGGCCCTCTGGCACCGAACGGAAAGCTGAACCGAACAGTCCCGTCGTCCGGGTTCAGGGACACCGCGTGCAGCCGGGTGACCACAATGACATGCTTCGTTCCGCTCACATCGACGACGACTGGCGATGAATAGCTCGCGGTGTCGGAAAAGCTCTGCCACAGAGTGCTGCCGTCGTGTACGGAAAACGCCACCACGGCGGCATCGTCGCGACCGCCGACATTGACGATCACACGATCATTGAAGACCACCGGCGTGCTGCCCGCGCCGAAGTAGCCTTCCGGTGCCGAGAAGTCTGTCCATGTGTCACGGCTCCAGATCTCTTCACCGCTCGTCACGTCAAGGCACCGCAGAATCCCGGTGACGCCGAACACGAAAACCCGGTCGCCGACGATGACCGGGACACAGCGAGGACCGCTGTCGCTGGACATGCCGGATTCGTAACGGCAGGGGAATCCGGCGGACCACACACTGTCACCGGTCACGGCACTGCGGGCTTCAACGACTTCCTCGTTTTCCAGTCGATGAGACAGAATCAGCGTGCTGTCTCTGACGGCCACACCCGCGAAGCCTTCGCCCGTATCCGCGGTCCACACTGTCTGCGGGCCGGACTGCGGCCAGGAGTCCAGCAGCTTTTCACCGACCGCGATTCCGTTGCGATTCGGACCGAGAATCTGCGGCCAGTCGCCCGCTGGTGCTGACTGACTCAGAACGGCGATCACGGTGGCGGAACAAATGGCTCGCGAAACAAACATCTGCATTGTCCGGTGTGCGGAATCGGGAAGATTCTCAAAGCGTAACGTCAGGTGCCGCGATTGAAAACGAGCAGCGCGTCACTGTCGCAGGCCGGACGGAACAGCGACACGGGGCGCGCCTTCCAGTTCTTGCGGTACGAGGCGGTTCTCGCGGTTCCGCCAGGAAGGGCCGCCGAATTCCGGAGGAGGCCGGTGTCCATATTTGCGGCGGCGTTGGCGATTCCTGTCGCGCTCGGTGATAATCCTGGTGAGTCCGGCGTTCTGCACACTTCGCGGCAATCAACCAGGGCTGGCCAGGGCCGCGGCACTCGCTTTTATCTTTGGAGTGAAGTTTCCATGAATCTGCCCTGCCATGATCATTATCGCTTGTTTCTGACGGTGTCTGTTCAGCGATTGTTGCTGCTGCTGTTTCCTGCGGTCATTGCGGCGCTCGGTGCTTCCGCAGCGGCAATGGAGCCCGCGGAGCCTGTGCGAACGCCCTGGACGACATCCCGCGTCGTGGGTTCACCGGATCCGCCGGCCCCGTACAAAGCCGTTCGTGCGTTTCCCAATCTTAAGTTTGAACGGCCGCTACTGCTGGCACGGTGTCCGGGCACCGATCGGCTCTTCGTGGGTGAAGAGAAGGGCGTTCTGTATTCGTTCCCCAACCGCCAGGATGCCGAGGCCAGCCTGTTCTTCGATCTGAAGACGGAACTCACGACACTGCACCTGCACCCCGACGCCAAGGAAGTCGAATCGGTCTACGGCCTGGCGTTTCATCCCGACTTCGAAACCAACCGGCAATGCTTCGTCTGCTACACACTGCGCGGCAGGCAGTCCGGCCAGCCGAACCTGAAGGATGGAACGCGAGTGTCACGATTCACCGTGGCGGACACCGATCCGCCGCGCATCGTTCCCGCCAGCGAAGAGATCGTCCTGACGTTTCTGCAGGGCGGTCACAACGGCGGTGACATCCATTTTGGCCCGGACGGAATGTTGTACATTTCGACGGGCGACGCATCAGGTCCCAATCCGCCTGATGAGCTGAACACCGGACAGGATGTCTCCGACCTGCATTCTTCCATTCTGCGGATTGACGTCGACCAAACGGACACAGGGAAAAACTACGCGGTGCCCCCGGATAATCCGTTCGTCGACATGGCTGACGCGCGGCCTGAGATCTGGGCGTATGGCTTCCGCAATCCCTGGCGAATGAGCTTCGACCGCCAGACCGGCGAACTGTTCGTCGGCGACGTCGGCTGGGAACTGTGGGAGATGGTGTACCGTATCGAGAAGGGCGCCAACTATGGCTGGTCCGCCACGGAAGGGCCGCAGCCCATCAAGCTGGATCAGATCGGGCCTACGCCGATTCACCCGCCGCTGATCGAACTGTCGCACACGATCGCCTGCAGCATCACCGGCGGCTACGTTTACCGCGGAGAAAAGTTGCCCGAACTGCGCGGGGCTTACATCTTCGGGGACTGGGAGACTCGCCGCCTGTGGGCCGCTCGCTTCGAGGGCAATCAGACGAAAGAAATGCCGGAGATCACTCATCCCTCCGTGCGCGTCGTTGCCTTTGGCGAAGACCACAACGGCGAACTTTTCTTCCTGGACCACGATCACGGGACACTCCACACCCTGGAACGCAACGATGCCGACGGCCAAAACACGGAGTTCCCCACGACGCTGACGCAAACCGGAATCTTTTCGTCCGTTCGCGACCATCAGCCGGCGGAAGGAGTCGTGCCGTTCCGCGTAAACAGTCGGCAGTGGCAGGACGGAGCAACGGCCGACTACTGCGCCGCGTTTCCGGATACGTCGTCCGTCGTTTACCACGCGAGCGGGAAACCGGTTCCAGGGCTGGTGTCGTGGCACAACTTCCGGATGCACTTCCCGAAGGACGCTGTGCTGACCAGGACACTGTCTGTCGCGGACCGTCGCGTCGAGACGCAAATGCTGCACTATGACGGGATGGATTGGCGCGGCTACACATACGCCTGGCGTGACGACCAGACTGACGCCGACCTGGTTCCGGCGGAAGGCGGTGAGAAGGAACTGCACGACGGGAAGCAGACTCGGCTGTGGCAGTTCCAAAGCCGGACGCAGTGCATGCTGTGCCACAGCAACCAGTCGGAATATGCGCTGGCGTTCCTGCCTGAGCAGTTGAATCGCCCCGGTCCGGACGGACGAAACCAACTGGTCGCTCTGACAGAAGACGGGGTTATCCGTCGCGCGGACGGCGCTGACGGATCTCTGCCGCCGTTCGACGAGGTATCGGCAGCCGAGCTGTCAAGGATCGCCGACCCCACGGATGAGAGTCAGCCGCTGGCGGCGCGCGCCAGATCTTACCTTCACGCGAACTGTGGCCATTGCCACTCCCTGCACGGCGGCGGAACGGTCTCGCTGCGGCTGCAGTTTTCCGTCCCCGATGACGAGATGCAGGCGATTGGCGTGCGTCCGACTCGTGGTGACTTTTCTCTGGCGAACGCGGCAATCATCAGGCCCGGCGACCCGTTCGCCAGCACATTGTACTTTCGCATGGCAAAATTCGGACGCGACCGGATGCCGCACATCGGGGCCGAGTGGCCCGACGAGGCGGGGCTGGCATTGATCGAACGCTGGATCGCAGGGATGCAGCCCGACGCCATCGCGCCAGACCCTGTCCCGGCGCGCACGGCTGCGGATGAGCTGCTTAGCAGCCCGCAGCTCGCCATGCGGCTGGCACGCAAGCTCGGACAAAACGCGCTGAATGACGGCCAGCGCGACGAACTGCTGGCGGCGGCCGCGCAGATTCCCGACGGTGTCGTAAGAGAGCTGTTCGAAGGCTACCTGCCCGTGGACGAACGAGGCGAACGGAAGCTCGGTTCCAACCCTCGTCCTCAAGCCATCCTTGCACTCGAAGGGGATGCCGATCGCGGCGAAACGCTCTTCTGGTCGCAGGCAGTCAACTGCGGTAAGTGTCACCGCGTCGGGGACCGAGGCGCAGATGTCGGGCCGGACCTGTCGAGCATCGGAAGACTTAGTTCGACCGAGGAGCTGCTGGAAAGCCTGCTGCGACCGTCCCAGCGAATCGAGCCGAAGTATGCCGTGTTCATTGCTCTGACAGACGATGGTCGTGCGTCAACCGGACTGCTGGTCAGCCGGGACGAACGCGCGGTGGTATTGCGAGACAGTGAAGCGAAAGAGATCACTCTCGCCGCCGAAACCGTCGAAGAGCTGCGTCCCCTGCGCACTTCGATTATGCCAGAGGGGCAGATGGCCGGACTCACGGCACAGCAGGCGGCAGATCTGCTTGAATATCTTGTCAGCCGCAGGAGTCAGACTCCCACCGGCTCACAATAGAGCAAAGCAGCCAGGCGGCTGGTCAACAGTCCGTGTGCTGTTTTCGCGACGCGACGAACATGCGTGGCGCGAAGAAACTCACACCGTGTCCATTCGAGGCGCGGCAGATCCCTTCAGCGAAAAGCTGACAACGTTCGAAATTCGACAAGGATAAGCAATGTCAAAGTGCCTCGTTTTCACTGCGTTGGTCAGTTGTTCTCTGTGCTCGGTGAGCATTTTCGCCCAGCAGACGGAACAAGCCGGGCGTCGCGATCCCGTGCCGCAGGTCCGCTACGAACTCGGGCCGGACTCGCTGCCACAGGACGGTGTGCCGAAAGGAAAACTGGAGGGACCGTTTCTGTTCCACAGCAACATTATCAAAGACACGGTTCGCAGGTACTGGATCTATGTACCGGCGCAGTATAAGCCGGAAGAGCCAGCCTGCGTGCTGGTGTTTCAGGACGGTGCTCGGGCGATCAACCCCGACGGCGTGATTCGCGTACCTCAGGTGCTGGAGAACCTGATCGCAAAAAAACAGATTCCGGTGACGATCGGAATTTTTATCACGCCCGGTCAGCGGGGCGATGCTGCCACAGATGCTGCGCTGGATTTGGCGCGACTATCCCGGCATCGAACATCCTTCAGGTGACCTGGTTGCCGAAGCCGCCGCGATGCCGCCCACGCGGCAGGAACTTTTTCCCGGATTCGATCGCAGCGCCAGCGTCGATCCTTCAGGTTTGTGGAAGTGGGACCGCTCGTCCGGGCGGCGCCGTTCCGAATATCAACTGACGCTCTCCATGGCGGACGGCAGATTGTCTGGCGAACTGCGACGGCAGCCCTCGGGATTCCGCATGGCGCGCGAGAAAAGCCACGGAGTAGCGTGTCGCCGGAACCAGGTTCACGGCCGCTGGCCGGCACCGGCGTCCGGAAAAGTCAGTGCTGCGGGCGTTGCGTGCTCATTGACACGGCCTGGTCCGGCCTATAGGTTCCCGCCTTCCATTAACCCCACTTCCATGAAGGAACGAAACCAATGGCAAAGACGACTGCAAGCGAACAGGCGAAGGCAATGAGCAAGACCGAGATCCTGGCGGCTCTGGCAGAGGGCACGGGTCTCAGCAAGAATGACGTCGCCAGCGTCCTGAACGAACTGGGCACGCTGCTGGGCAAGAATCTCGGCAAGCGCGGTCCCGGCGTGTTTAACATTCCCGGTCTGATGAAAGTCAAGGTAATCCGCAAACCCGCCACGAAGGCACGCAAGGGCATCAACCCGTTTACGAAGGAAGAAACCATCTTCAAAGCGAAGCCCGCGCGGAATGTCGTCAAAATTCTGCCGCTGAAGGGGTTGAAGGACATGGTCTGAACGGATCGCGCCGGCGTGGTTGCGGAGTATCTGTTCAGGCTCGACGAGCGATGTAGGTGTCGTCGGCCCGGGCGGGCATCGGCAGTGAAGGCGAGCGCGGCAGGTCGATCGTCGACGACGGGAGGGCGGCATCGTGTAATGCAGCGATGACTCGTTCCATCTGCATGCCGCGCGACCCCTTCACCAGCACAACGTCGCCGGGGCTCAGCAGGCAGTCCAGCATCAGCAACAGCGTGGCGAAATCTGCAAAGACCGAAATCCGGTTCAGCGAACCGGCGGCTTCCAGAAATCCGTCCGCAATGTCGGCGGCATGACGACCAAAGCTCAGCACGTGGTCAATTGAAGAACCGGCAAGGCTGGCACCAACGCTGTAGTGAAATTCTTCGGCCTGATCCCCAAGGTCCAGCATGTCGCCAAGCACGAGCAGCCGGCGTTTTGGCGTCGACCACTTCTGAAGTACTTCCGCCGCAGCGGCGACGGAGGCCGGGCTGGCGTTGTAGGTATCGTCGATCACGGACAGGCTGCCGATCGACAGCACCCGACACCGGCCGGCTTCCGGCTGATATCGCGACAGTCCCTGATTGATCTGGTCGGCCGTCAGCCCCAGTTCGCGGCCCACGGCGACCGTCGCCAGCACAGATGTGACATGGTGTCGTCCGCACACGGGAGCCACGTACGTCTGCGAATCGACGACCAGTGACAGGCTTTGATTGCAGACGCGAACGTCCTGCGCGCGTACGTCGGCGTTGCTGGATTCTCCGAACGAAACGGTCCTGGCTCTGGTCAGCCCGGCCATTCCCTGAACTCGGGGATCGTCGGCATTCAGAAACGCAACGCCGTTTGACGTCAGACTGCGGACCAGCTCGGATTTCTCTTCCTGCACGCTTTTCAGTGACCCAAAGCCGTCCAGGTGGGCGGGAGCGACGCGGGTGACGACGGCGAAATCGGGTCGAACGATCTTTGCCAGATCCGCAATCTCACCGGGAGCTGATGCGGCGAGTTCGATGACGGCGAATTCATCGTTTGCCGACAACTGCAGCAGGCTCAGCGGCACTCCCAGACGGTTGTTGAAGTTGCCGGGGCTTTGAACGCCGCGAAAGCCTTCATCCAGTACGCTGCAGATCATCCGCCGCGTCGTCGTCTTGCCGACACTGCCGGTGATACCGATCGTCAGGGCTTCTGATTGCCGCCGGTTTCTGACGGCGATCTGTGTCAGCGCGGCTGCGGCATCGGGAACGAGCACGCGCGGCAGTGAGTCGTCGGCACCACGCTCGCCGTCGACGATGACCACGCAGGCTCCCTGAGCAACCGCGGCTTCGGCGAAGTCGCAGCCGTGAGCGCGGCTTCCCTGCAGGGCCACGAACGCAGAACCCGGCCGCGCCTGGCGGCTGTCGATGACCACATTGTCGACGACTGCCCGAGATGGCACGCGGCCCGCGGCAATTCCGCCCGTCAGTTGGCAAATCTGTTCAACGGTAAGCGGAAACATGCCGACAGTCTCACGTGGCGCGGGTCAGCGAATACACCGGGTGCATCTGTGTGAAGGCACCGCTGGCGGCGAATTCGTGCAGTTGTCGGCGAGCGACTTCGCGATCATCGAAGGGCGTTGTGACGTCACCGATCGTCTGAGTGGATTCGTGGCCCTTTCCTGCGATCAGCACGACGTCACCCGGTTCGGCCTTGCGGAAGGCATGCAGAATTGCCTGAGCACGATCGATTTCGCATTCGAAGCGGCATGTCGAGGGGAAACCACTGATCACGTCGTCGATGATCCGCTTTGGATCTTCGGAGCGCGGGTTGTCGGAAGTTACCACCACGGCGTCCGCTGCTGAAGCGGCGGCAGCCATCAGAGGTCGCTTGCTTCGGTCGCGTTCGCCGCCGGCACCGAAGACGCAGATCAGTCGCCCTGGCGTGAACTGCCGCACGGTGCTCAGGCAGTTGGCCAGAGCGTCAGGCGTATGAGCGTAGTCGACCAGAACCTGAAACGGCTGACCTTCATCAATGCGTTCCAGTCGGCCGGGGATCGCCGTCAGACGCTCCAGACCCGCAGTGATCTGCGGAAGCTGCATTCCCAGTTGTTCGGCAAGGCCGGCAGCCATCAGCGCGTTCATGACGTTATGGCGACCGATCAGTTTCAACCGGATTTCGGCGTCGCCCTGAGCCAGATGCAGCCGGACGCGCTGCGACCGGTGCGTGGTACTGAGTACGGTGGCCCGCAGTTCGGCCGTATCTGTAAGCCCAACGGAAATCACCGGATTGCTGAACGTGTTTTCTTCCAGCAACTGACGGCAGCCGGGATCGTCGAGGTTCAGCAGCAGCGGCGCGTCGCTGTGCAGCAGCGTGGCGATCTGAGCCTTTGCGGAACGATAGTTTTCCGCTGTCTGATGGTAGTCGAAGTGGTCCTGCGTGATGTTGGTGATCGCGGCGGCTGCCAGTTGCAGGCCGGCACACCGCTTCTGATGCAAAGCGTGGCTGCTGACTTCCATCACGCAGTGTGTGCTGCCGCAGTGCACCATGTCGCTCATCAGTCCGGCGATCACATCGGCCGTGGGCGTTGTCAGCGGAGCTGCGATGCTGTTCAGGCCGTCGTTGAACTCAACAGTGCCCAGCAGGCCGCTGCGGTGACCGGCCTGTTCCAGAATGGATCGCAGCAGAAACGCAGTTGTCGTCTTGCCGTTGGTTCCCGTGATTCCGGCAGTCGTCAGCCGCCGATCAGGATTTCCGGCCAGCGCGGAGCAAATGCGGGCGTACGCAATCTGTGTGTCGCTGACGACACACTGAGGCACTCGCAGCCCGGACACGGGACGCTGCACCAGCACCGCGGATGCTCCGGCCGCGATGGCCTGGCGAACGTATGAGTGGCCGTCGCATCTGGAGCCGGGCAGCGCGATGAACACGTCGCCAGGTACCACCTGCCGACTGTCGCAGCAGATTCGCGAGACCGTGACATTGCCGCACCCGACAAAGCTGGCTGCCGGAAACAACCGCTGAAGGCTTAACGCTGTCGGATTCATTGCGAGTCATCCATGGCAACAACCCCCGCCAGGCATCCCGCCCTGGCACAGCCGGCAATTCTGCCGGGAACTTCAGATTGCGTCAACAGCGGGTTCCTGCGGCCGAACAGCCCGCGGAAACACGCAACATTGAGAATCGCCGGCTGTGTGGTAAGCTGCCGCGTTTTTCCCGACTCGGCGACAGCAGGATCACGATGGCGAAGCCCGCAACTGCACCTGATGCAACAGACACGCCGGCGCTGGCGCAGGCCCAGGACGAATGCGTCCTCGTCATGGATTTCGGATCCCAGACGGCTCAACTGATCGCCCGGCGAGTCCGCGACCAGAACGTGTTCTGCCAGATTGTGCGACACGACCTGACCGCTGACCGGATCCGCGACCTGAATCCTCGCGGGTTAATTCTGTCCGGCGGCCCCGCCAGCGTTTATGCCGAAGGGGCTCCTGGAATCGATCCGGCGATCTTCGATCTGGGAATTCCGGTGCTGGGCATCTGCTACGGAATGCAGATCCTGTGTCAGGCACTGGGCGGGAAAATTCTGCCGGCGAATTCGCGGGAATTCGGCCGGGCTCCCTGCCGCGTTCAACGGCGGCATCCGCTGTTTGAAGCGATTCCCGACACGTTCACGGCGTGGATGAGTCACGGCGACCAGGTCGACTCGCTGGCCGGAGCCTTCGAAACCCTCGCATCAACAGAAACGTGCCCCAGCGCGGCAATGAGACATTCCGATCGGCCGCTGTTCGGCCTGCAGTTTCATCCGGAAGTCACTCACACCGATTTCGGCGGCCAGTTGCTCGGCAACTTCGTGCACAATATCTGCGGCTGCAAAGGGACATGGCGCATCACGTCGCTGATTGAACAGCAAAAGGAACTTATCCGCAGTCGTGTCGGCACCGATCGAGTCATCTGCGGCCTGTCCGGCGGAGTCGATTCGTCAGTCGTCGCCGCGCTGATTTCCGAAGCCATTGGCGAACAACTGTCGTGCATCTTCGTCGATAACGGCCTGCTGCGAAAAGACGAACGACGGCAGGTGGAAGAACAGTTCCGCAACCACTTCAAAACAGACCTGCACGTTGTCGACGCAAGAGATCGTTTCCTGTCAGAACTGGCCGGTGTCTCCGAACCGCAACAGAAACGAAAGATCATCGGTAAGGTCTTTATCGACTGTTTCCGTCACGAAGCGAAAGCGATCGAAAACGCAAAGTTTCTCGCTCAGGGCACGCTGTATCCCGACGTGATCGAAAGCGGAGCAAATCTCGACGGCCCCGCAGCAACGATCAAGCACCACCACAACGTCGGAGGACTGCCGGCTGAACTGGGCTTCGAACTGATCGAACCGCTGCGGGATCTGTTCAAGGACGAAGTTCGCCGGATGGGCCTGAAGCTGGGCCTGCCGGAAACTCTGGTCTGGCGTCACCCGTTTCCAGGTCCCGGCCTTGCGGTCCGGTGCCTTGGCGAAATCACCGAAGAACGGCTCGAAATCATCCGCGAGGCCGATGCAATCCTGATCGAGGAACTCCACGCCGCGAAATTGTATCGCGAAGTGAAGCAGGCATTCGTCGTGCTGCTTCCGGTTCAGTCCGTGGGAGTCATGGGGGACGACCGCACGTACGAAAACGTCGTGGCGATTCGCGCCGTGCAGACGGAAGACTTCATGACCGCCGACTGGTACCCGATCCCGTACGACGTGCTGGCCCGCATTTCGACACGCATCATCAACAGCGTCCGCGGCATCAATCGAGTCGTCTACGACATCAGCAGCAAACCACC
>CAZHET010000097.1:0-15672 GCA_964531585.1 uncultured Planctomycetaceae bacterium
TCGTCGAAGTGAGCGGCACGGCGCTAGCCGCCGGTGTCTGCATGGAAAAACGCTGCGCAAAACCGGCGGCTTGCGCCGTGCCGCTCACGGAACCTCGCGCTGTCCTGGCTAACTGGTCGTCGTCAGTTTCCGGGAGGATTGCCGACTGCATATGTCTGCCAGAGCAATCTGAAAAAGGGGCCTGACCGTCTCCGGGCAGCCGTTTTTGCCGTGACTTTGCTGCCCTTCAATGGGTCTGACGCTTTTTCAGACAGCCATCACGTCTGGACGTAACCTGCCGTCCAGACACTGGCACTGCCGGTGACGATGACCGGAATCCAGGCGGCCAGGTCCGGACGCGGGATCAGGCCGGAACTTCCCAGGACGGTGCTGCCCTGAGTAAAGACGTATAAGAAACCCAGCACGGCCGCGCAGATTGCCATGTTTCCGATCAGGCTGCGCGATTCGCGGCGCATTACAAGCGGCAGGGCAATCGCGATACACATCAGCGACAGGATCGGTCGGGTCACTCGCGAATGCAGCGCCAGACTCTGGCCGCGCACGGGTACCGGCCCCGTCGATGGATTGCGGATGCGTTCGACCAGTTGCCGCGACGACAGCAGTTTCAGATTCCGGCCGCGGTTGTAGAGCTGATCGAAGCTGACGTCGGAAACCACAAAGACGTCGGTGCCGTTGGAATGCGGAATCACGCGGTGACGACCTTCCGTTGTCAGCGTTTCCTCGTCAAAGACGCCTGTCAGATTCTGCAGCAGCCAGCCAGCCGGGTGTTGGTCACGCGCATCAATAAAGACCGCCGATTCAGCACGCAGCGTGCAGACTTCCGAGGCCAGTTCGCGAGGAAGGTTGAAGCTGGCTTCCTTGAGTCGCCGTTCTTCGACAATCACCTGCTCGCCGTCGATATGCATCAGGTAGTTGGAATAGTCGTAGACCGGTTCCACCCGCTGTACTCTGGCGTGGTCGCTTCCTCGCGGAGTCTGCAGTTGCACGGCGATGTTCGGCAGCACGACTTCCTGGTTGACAATCAGTGCCATGTTCAGCAGCGCTGCTCCGAGGAGGAACGGCCGCAGCAGGCGGAAGGCGGGAATTCCGGCGGCCAGAATCGGATGAGATTCGTGGTGCTTTTCCAGCAGCCCCAGCACGGCCACGACGGAAATGACAATCAGAATCGGCCCGGCCAGTTCAAAGAATTCGGCCGCTCGGAAGCCGTAGTAGACGCCGATGCCGGTTGCCAGATGCTGCATTTCCTGCGCGGCGGAAAGTGGCTGCCCGCTGGCGGCAGCCGCGTCGGCGGCGGCCTGCACGCCGAGCTGAAATTCGTCGATGTTGGTAAACAAATCGATGACGATGTACAACCCGTAAGTCGCCACGAAAAACACGACAAACGTGTGCAGCAGCCGTCCCAGCAGGTATTTGTCGAACGTGGTCAGCATCAGGGCCGGATTACACCCGAGTTCACGCTTTCAGGTCAAGATGGACCGTCGGAGCGCCACAGGAGTTGGAATTGTCAGCCGCGGACAAACGCCTGCCAAACGTTGACGCGGTTGTGTTCGACGCCGTGGGCACCTTGATCTTTCCGCAGCCATCCGTGGCAGACGCTTACAGTGCGGCAATTTACCGTCACTGTGGCGTGCGGGTGGACACTGCGACCGTGAAAAATGCCGTCCAGCGGGCACTGGGCACGCGGTCTCTGGGGGAAGCTCTGCGGACGAACGAAGAGGCGGAGCAACAGTTCTGGGCCAACCTGATTCGGCAGCTTTGCCCCGATTCCGGCGGGTTTCAGGACTGTTTTGACGACCTGTTCGCTCACTTTGCTGACCCCGGCAACTGGCAGTGCTTTCCCGACGTCGCAGGTGTGCTGGCGGGGCTTGAAGCT
Source organism: uncultured Planctomycetaceae bacterium (assembly GCA_964531585.1). Classification (GTDB taxonomy): domain Bacteria; phylum Planctomycetota; class Planctomycetia; order Planctomycetales; family Planctomycetaceae; genus JAWKUA01. Next base: position 1,874 of record CAZHET010000097.1, read on the forward strand.
GCGGACCTGCCGATGGCGATTGCGTCCAACTTCGACCGTCGCCTGAACGCTGTCTGTGACGGGTTGCCGCCGATTCAACAGATTTCGGCCCGGGTGATTTCTTCCGAAGTTGGCTGGCGAAAGCCATCCGCGCAATTCTTTGCAGCAGTGGCTGACCAGCTGCAGGTTCGCGCGGATCGTATTCTGATGGTGGGTGACGACCTGCACAACGATGTTCGTGGAGCACTGGCAGCGGGCATGCAGGCCGCGTGGATCTGCCGCGGCAGAGAACAAGCGCCTGCGGCTGCCGGCGAGCCGCGGGCTTTCGTCATGAAGTCACTGCACGAACTACCGGCATTGCTGGCGAACGGTGTCTCGGCACAGGCTCAGACGATTGAGTGACCAACTTGTCCGATCACGACGCGACAACACGGACCGACGCGGTGACTCGCGACCTTGTGGTGATCCAGCGAAATCCGACTTCAGGGACCGGTCGGTCCGGCCGACAATTGCGCCAGTTGATCCGCGAGCTGCAACTGCGCAAATACCGGGTGCGACTGTTCGCCAGCCGCGAACGACTCGATACGTTCCTTGCCAGTGACGCGGTGATCGGCCGCCTGAGATGCGTCGTTGCCGCCGGCGGGGACGGAACGCTGGGCAGCATTGTCAACCGACACCCTTCACTGCCAATCGCAACGATGCCGCTGGGGACAGAAAACCTGGTCGCACGCTATCTGAACATTCCTCGCTGCGGAACGATGGTCGCGAGACTGATCGACGAAAACGTGACCCGCACGTTTGACACCGGTCTGGCCGGCAGTTCGCGTTTTCTGGTGATGGCCAGTGCCGGAATTGATGCCGAAGTCGTGCGACGGCTGCACGCTGCTCGCCGGGGCAATATTCACCACCTGAGTTATCTTGCGCCGATCAGCCAGTGTTTCCTGCGTTACCGATTTCCGGAAATTCACGTCCGGTGTCTGGACGGCACGCACGAGGCGACGGGCACTCATGTGATCGTCGCCAATCTTCCGGAATACGGCTTTCGCCTGCAGTTTGCTCCGCATGCCGATCCGTCCGACGGGATGCTGGACATCTGTGTCTTTCAGGGGACGAATCGCCTGCAGTCGGCAATGCACGGACTGAAGCTGCGGTTTTCGAGTGGCGACAGGAATCGAGTCGTTCGGTTTCGAAGTGCGGCCGTGCGGCTGACGTCTGAGGTGCCGGATGTCGCGCTGCAGTGCGACGGCGACCCATGCGCCTGTTTGCCGACGGAAGTTCGCGTTGCCCCCGCTTCGATGCGGCTGGTTGTCCCGGCGTGAGAGTTGCGCGGCAGACGGGAAATGGTCAGTTCGCGCGCAGACGGCGCTGGGAAGTCGGCTCTTAGACGTCCGGCAGACACGCCGAATTCACGACCTCTCGTTGCCCCGGTTCACCACACGGTGATGCTGGCCATAAAGGTCGCACTGATCTTTGAAGATGAAAACCGGTGGAGAACATCTGGCAACCAACTGCGGATGAGTCGGAATTACGTGTGGTCGAGTGAGATCACGCGTGCCGCGATTCGAAAGTTCCGCAGGGACTTGCTGAGCAGCGGACGGCGGGCGAACAAATCACGCTCGCCGCATGTCTCATCCCGGAGGCGCACTGGTCGACTGGCAGCCGCGCAAGTCTGTTGGAACGCCATTCTGGTGTTTGGGAACAGTGTGAATCAACGGCATCGGCGACGGTGTCAGATATCGCATCATCGAAAAAAGTGCGTTCGTCGTAAGGATTCGCACATCGAATCGAACGACTTACAGACGTTTCCTGCAGAAAAGCCCCCGACAACGGAACAGCGTTCGCTCTTCTTAGCTCGCTCCTTCATACCCCGATCTTACTCAAAACTGCTGCTCGCCTCTTTTTTCACAGACATTTAGTCTCGCCCTTGGCCTCTTTCGGAATGCGCCAACTGCACCACCTGATTGTTCGTAGGAACCAGACAACTCCTGCTCCGGGAGGAAAATCCATGATTGCATTCAATGACAATACTCGCGTCACATCGCGAAACGTGCGTTCGGTTGCCCGTCAGCTGGCTGACCTGGAAATCAAATTCGTTGACAGTGACGAATTCAAAAAACGCAACGCTGCCTCAAAGATCCTGACCGACCCGCCGACAGGACATCCTGTCCGCGATCAGGATCGCAGTGACGACGAAATCGGCTACTACCTTGGCATCACCAGTGAACTGCCGCTGCTGACGGCGGAGCAGGAATTTTTCTACTTCCGCAGAATGAACTTTCTGAAACGGCGGGCTGCGCGAGCCATTGCACGCGTGAAGCCTGATCGCCCGTCAGTGCCTGTCGTGCGCGCGATCGTGCAGGATCTGGAAGCTGCCGATGCGGATCGTGACTTCATCATTCGCCACAATCTGCGGCTCGTTATTCCTCTCGCTCACCGCTGCACCACCAGCCGTGAGACGATCTGGGACTACATCAGCGAAGGCAATGAAGCGCTGATGCGAGCTGTCAATGGCTTTGATTACTCGCGCGGATTCCGATTCTCAACGTATGCGACATGGGCGGTTCGTCGTTCGCTGCACCGGCTCGTGGGTAAAAAGCACCGCGATCACAAGCGGTTTGTGGCTACGGACAGCACTCAGTTCAACTATATGGAAAACGATCTGGATCCCGAATTCGAACAGTTGCGGCGGTTCGACGAAGCGAAGGACGCGACTCAGCGGCTGCTGGGTGAACTTGACGCGCGATCGCGTGAAGTGCTCAAGCTGCGATACGGACTTGGTCGCCGGAAGACGCCGGCTACGCTGCAGGAAATCGGCGAGCAGTTCGGCGTCAGTAAGGAACGAATCCGCCAGATCGAAATCGCAGCGCTCGGGAAACTGACGCGAATCGCGCAGGCCGAACAGCTCGACGCGTGACGGGATTCGTCAGAGCGTAACAAAGCTCGTCAGACGACCCCGTAGGCCAGCATCGCATCGGCGACTTTCTTGAAGCCCGCGATGTTGGCACCGTCGACGTAGTCAACGTGTCCGTCCTGCCGGCCGTATTCCACGCAGCGTTCATGAATTTCCTTCATGATCGTCTGCAGGCGGCCATCGACGTCCTCTCGCGACCAACTGATGCGCATGGCGTTTTGGCTTTGTTCCAGTCCGCTGACCGCCACGCCTCCGGCATTGGACGCTTTACCAGGAGCGTGCAGGACGTGGCGTTCGCGGAACAGCAGAGCAGCGTCGGCAGTCGTCGGCATGTTGGCACCTTCGCAGACGGCTCGGACGCCATTGCTGATCAGGCCGCGGGCAGCGTCGGCATCCAGTTCGTTTTGAGTTGCGCATGGCATTGCGATATCGCAGGCAACTCCCCACGGATGTGCGTCTCGGTGGAATTCCACGCTCTGAAATTTGTCGGCGAATTCGGACAACCGGCCGCGGCGTTTTTCTTTCAGGTCCTTCACGAAGGCGAGTTGCTCGGGGGTCAAACCGTCGGGCAGGTGGACGAAGCCGCCGGAGTCGCTCAGCGTCAGAACCTTCGCATTTTTCTGGAGAGCCTTTTCGGCGGCGTAAAGCGCCACGTTGCCGCTGCCACTGATTGCGATGGTTTTGCCTGCCAGTTCATCACCGTGCTGCTGCAGCATTCGTTCGCAGAAGTACACGCAGCCATAGCCCGTGGCCTCCGTTCGTACAGCGCTGCCGCCGAACGAACAGCCTTTGCCGGTGAGTACCCCGGTCCAGCGGTTTTCCAGCCGCATATATTGCCCGAACAGAAAGCTGATCTCGCGAGCACCCACGCCGATGTCTCCGGCAGGCACGTCGACGTCTTCCCCGATGTGCCGGTGCAGTTCGGTCATCAGAGAATGGCAGAACCGCATGACTTCGCGATCGCTCTTGCCCTTGGGATTGAAGTTGGAGCCGCCCTTTGCTCCACCCATTGGCAGCCCGGTCAGGCTGTTCTTGAAGATCTGCTCGAAGCCAAGGAACTTCAGCACGCTTTGAGTCACAGACGGATGAAAACGCAGGCCGCCTTTGTACGGTCCCAGAGAATGGTTGAACTGAACTCGCCAGGCCCGGTTCGCGCGAATTTCGCCGTCGTCGGTTTCCCAGGTGACTCGAAAGATGATGATGCGGTCGGGTTCGGTCATGCGTTCCAGAATCTGGGCCTGGTGGTACTCGGAATGATCCAGATACCAGGGCATGACGGATGCAGCCACTTCCTCAACCGCCTGATGAAATTCCTCTTCGTGCGGATTGCGTTTTTTCAGGCCGTCCATGAAGTGTTCGAGGGCTTTTCCGACAGCAGTGTTCATCGTCGAATGGTCCGCAGATGTGAAACGTGAACGGGAAATCGTCGGACGCAATCTGCCTGGCGGGGATGAGCATTGCAAGCGACTGCGGAAGATCGGCTTTCCCGCGACGGCCACACAGACTATACCGCTCTGCCGGGGTAGTTCGGCCGGAAACAGGCATCATGACTGAACCAGTTCCAACCACCAGTTCTCCCACGGCCGCCCATGTTGCTCCGCTGGCCGTGTTCATGGGATTTTTGCTGCTGCCCGACGTTCTGCGGCCAGCCGGATTCCCGGCAACCGACGAGTCCGCGGCATGGTGGAGGCGGCAGCCGGAAGCGTGGCTGTATCCTGCTCAGACGATCGCCACGCTGCTGGTGCTGGTGATGTACCGCAGGCAGTATCAATTCCGACCGGTACGCGGACTGGGCCTTGCAACGGTCGCCGGACTTGTGGGAATCGCCATCTGGGTTCTTCCGGGATTTCTGTTCGAAAAATTCGGCATGTCAGCGGGCCTGCTGCAATATCTGGGGTTCGTGTCTCGTCGCGGAGAGTTCCCACCGTTTTTGGCGTCGCCCGACCAGGCGGTCTGGTACTGGCTGACGGTGTCGCTCAGATTCGTGCGACTGGTCATCGCAGTTCCGCTGGCGGAGGAGATTTTCTGGCGCGGATTTTTGATGCGGTTTGTTGTCGACCCGGACGGTGATTACTGGAAGGTTCCGTTCGGAACGTTTCACCGTCGCAGCCTGGTGGTTGTGACGGCTCTGTTTGTACTGGTGCATGCGCCGGAGGATTACTTTGCCGCAGCGGTGTTCGGCCTGCTGATGTATGCAGTTGCCGTGAGAACCAGGAGCCTGCTGGCATGTGTTGTCATGCACGGGGTTGCCAATCTGGTGCTGGGAATTTACGTGCTGGCGACGCAGCAGTGGGGCTATTGGTAGCCGGCTGCCGCAGGCGGTGCGCGGCTTCCCGAAGCAGAGACTTCGCCGGCACGTTCCAATTGTCGACTGAAATCGGAAACGGGACTCGTAAAATGTGAAGCGAGCGAATCCAGTGGTCTGTCAATCGTGTTTTGAGGTGTGCCACTGGCTGTGCCAGTGTCTCGAATGACGATAAACACTGGCACAGCCAGTGGCACACCACCCGTCAGTTGATGACTGACAGAGCACTAGCGCCGAAGTGAGATGCAGAATCGATGAATGCGACTCAACGACCACACAATATTTCGGCCCGCGGTGCCATGAAATTCCGGTGCGGCGCGACGTCCCTGACGATACTGATCGGCGGTGTGTTGTGGGTTCTCGTGTTCGTTGCGATGCTCGTGCTGTGGTTCATGAAGCAGCAGCCTGACACGAAGTCGCCTGCGTCAGGTCAGGGTGTCGCCGCGGCGACCGCTCCGGACTTGCCGAAAACGGATACCGCACAGGAAGTAGCTCCGGATGCCGTATCCGATGTCGGCAGCGAAACGTCGGTACATCTGAGTTTTCCGACTCGCGATCTGCCTGACTTCACGTTCGACGAGGCTGCGGGCGGCACGGTGAGTAAGGAGAATCTGAAGGGAAACCCCTGGGTCGCGAGCTTTATTTTTACCCGCTGCGTGACAACGTGCCCCACGATCACGCTGGCGGTTAAACGGCTGCACGATCGCGTCATCAAGGACAGTCCGGACGTGCAGTTCGTCACGTTCACCGTCGATCCGGCGTTCGACACGGTGGAAGTCATGCAGCAGTATTCCGATGCGTTTTCGCCGGATCGCGAGCGTTGGAAGTTTCTGACCGGCAGCCAGGACGAAGTGTTCGCTCTGATCCTGCACGGTTTCGGCCTGTACGTGAAGGAAAACATCGGAGAGTCACGGCGACCTGGCTTCGAGGTCGCTCATTCCAATCGAGTTGTGCTGGTCAATGAAGAGGGAGTTCCCGTCGGCACATTTCTGGCCACCAATGAGGATGACATGGCCTCGCTCCGGCAAATCCTGACGGGGCGTAAACCGTTTCCCGAACCCGGCCCGCCTTTGACGATTACCCGCAGCGACGGAAGTCCGGTTCCCATTGAGTTGCAGGCCCGCCCGGTTGGCGGCGAAGAAATTGACAGCGAAGAAGACGTCGACGAAGACAACCCGGAATCCCCTGCCGCAGACGGTGCCGGAACAGCAGCCGAAGGTGAAGACGCTGACGAAACCGATGGCAGCGCGTCCGGCGCGTCCGAAAATGCCGGTTCGGAATCTGCGTCTGCCGCAGTGCCCGGAGTCATCTCCGTCGCCGAACACAACGCGAAAATTGACAAAAGCCTGCCGGACTGGGCAAAGCCGCTGCCTGCCGTCAACGCGTCGCTGAACGGACTGGCAACATTCCTGCTGACTTCGGGTTACGCGGCGATTCGTAGTGGCCGAGTATCGACTCACCGCAACCTGATGATCAGCGCGTTTGTCATATCGGTGTTGTTTCTTGTCAGCTATCTTGGGTACCACTACGCTCTGGGAAAATATACGGGTGAGCACGGTCGGCGATTCAGTGGCGAAGGAATCTGGGCGGTGATTTATCCGCTGGTGCTGTGGCCGCATGTGGCTCTTGCGGCAACGGTGCCGTTTCTGGCGGTTGGTGTGTTTCGCCATGCGTTCGCCGAAAGGTGGGAAGCTCACAAACGCCTTGCTCGCGTGACGCTGCCGATCTGGCTGTACGTGTCTGTTACGGGAGTCGTGATTTACGGTATGCTGTACCACTGGCCGCAATCCGCGTAGCCGGAAATCACAACAACAAGAACACAGAATTCAACAACGCAAAAGCACAGTTATGAACCGCCGCCTTCGATCGATTGTGATTGCTGCTTCTCTGCTGGTTGCCTCAGGCGCACTTCCGCTGTTGACAGCCTCTGCGGATGCGTGTCCGAACTGCAAGGCTGCGAATGAAACCGACAGTCGACGTCCTCGTGCCTACATGTACAGCATTCTGTTCATGATCGGCATGCCGGCCACGATATTCACCGGTTTCGGGCTCAGCTTCTACCGCATGACGCGCAATGCCGCTCGGCAGGCCGAGGCGGATGCGGCTCAGCAGTTGTCCGGCGAACTGACGGAATAATGCCGCCGACGGCACAGGCTTCCGGCCCGGTGAGTCTGCCGCAGCAGTTCTCTGCCGCGATGGCGACCTTGCCGGGCAGTTCAGAAGATTACGTTCCGCGACTCGTGGCGTTGCTGCTGCAGGAAGCGCGTCGCAGCCGGGCCAGTGATGTTCACCTGGTCCCGACGCCCGATTCGCTGCGAATGTTGTGGCGAATTGACGGCGTCCTGCAGACGATCGCGGAATTCGATGCAGACCTGCGGCCGCGAGTTGTCGCCCGCCTGAAAGTGCTTGCCGGGCTGCTGACGTACCGGACGGATGTGCCGCAGGAAGGCCGGATTTCTCACGCCGACGCGGTGGAGTGCGACGGGGGCGAAACGCGAGTCACCACGTTTCCCACTCTGCACGGCGAAAAAGCGGCCGTTCGCCTGTTCGCCGCGACGTCTCAGTATCAGCACCTGGAGCAGCTTGGTTTGCCATCTGACATTCAGTTGGCGCTGGCCGAGCTGCTGCAGCAGACATCCGGTGTCGTGCTGCTGACGGGGCCGTCGGGCAGCGGCAAGACAACGACCGTTTACGCCTGCCTGCGGGAACTGGTACGTGTCGCCGGTTCCGGCCGCAGTCTGATGACGCTGGAAGATCCGATTGAAGGAGCGATCGCCGGAATTACTCAGTCGCAGGTGCGTCCGTCGGTTGGCTTCGACCTGGCGACCGGGCTGAAGTCACTGATGCGGCAGGATCCGGACGTCATCATGGTTGGGGAAATTCGGGACCCCGTGACGGCTGAATGTGTATTCCAGGCAGCCTTGACCGGGCACCTTGTGCTGACCACGTTCCACGCCGGCAGCAGCGTGGAAGCGATCACGCGTCTGCTGGACATGAGCATCGAACCGTATCTGATTCGCAGTTCGCTGAAGGCCGTTGTGTGCCAGCGGCTGCTGAGAACAGCGTGTTTCGAATGCCGATCGCCGGAATCTTCAGATTCGTCAGACAAACCTGCCAAGGTGTCGCATCCTGTCACGGGCTGCGAACGCTGTGGAGGAACGGGTTATCGCGGACGCTTTGTCACAGGCGAACTGCTGGACCCGGACGTTCCGGAATTCGCGCGGGCGGTCCTTGAGCGAGCCGACGCCCGGCGGCTTCAGTGCATTGCGGAAGCGGCCGGAATGAGGACACTTCGTCAGCGTGCCGATGCGGCCGTTCGAGATGGCCTGACCCTGCCCGAAGAAGTATTTCGCGTGTTGGGCCGGTAAAAGTTCGAACTTCACAGCTTGTGCTTCAGTGTCTGTTCGTGCAATAGCGCCTGCGAGGCCGCCGGGGTGCGGTCACTGGAAATTCGGAACCTTCACCCGTTGGTTGTTTTCATCGTTCAATGCCATTCAAGACTCCCACCATCGAGGACATTCAGGGTCTGGCTGCTGAGGTTCGAGCGCTGGTGGCTGCGGGGCTGCCGCTGGAGAGTCATCTGGCAGATGCCGGACGAGGTCACGGTGTACGGCTGCAGACGCTGACTCAGCAGATTTCTGACCGACTGAATCAGGGCCAGACGCTTTCTGAAGCAATCGCGCCGGCAGCGGGCGGAGCTTCCCGGATGCTGTCGGCCGCGGTGGCGGCGGGAATTCAGTCGGGCGACCTTGCGGCGTCCGTCGAAATGCTGGGCGACATGGCCGCGGACGTGGCTGAGCTGCGCCGCCGCATACTGCATGCTCTGGCTTACCCGCTGACCGTCCTGGCAGTTGCCGTCGTGTTGTTCGTGGTCTTCGTTAGCGAGTTTCTGGTGCAGATCCGTGCGCTGTTTGCGGACCTGCGGATCCCCGTTTCGCCCTGGCTGCAGACTGTGGTTGCGTGGGATCGCGACTATCCGTGGTGGCCGTGGGCGGTTCCGGCAATCGCGGCGGTGACGCTGATCGTGTGGCTGATTTCCGGTCGAGCCGGGTCGTTGTCGTTTCGCGGGCCGGAACGTCTGCTGACCTGCTTTCCCGGCGTGAGCGGAATGGTTAGAGATCTGCAGTTCTACACGCTGACACGCATGTTGGCGCTGCTGGTGGATCGTCAGGTGCCACTACCGGAAGCACTGGTGCTGGCCGGCGCGTCCAGTGGAAGCATCATTCTGGATCGAGCGTGTCAGGCGGCGGCGAAGCAGGTTTCTGACGGCAATCTGCCGACACTCGCGCGACAGGAATTCTGGTCACAGGGAAAGCTGCCGCCACTGCTGCACACGGCACTGTGTCATGCAGGTGAGCAGGAAGACCGCCTGCGGCTCAGGTTATCCGGCGTTGCCGCGCACTATCATCGCCGACTGCAGATCAGCGTGGCCTGGCTGAGGAATGTGATTCCCGTGACGATGTTTGTCATCATCGGCGGCGGCACAGTGGTGTTGTACGGGCTGACGGTATTCTGGCCCGTGACGGAGTTGTATCGACGTCTGGGCGGTTAAGGCGTGCCGTCTGACGAGCGTGTTTTGAGCAGACCATTCAGTCCGATGTGCATCGGCGCGACTGTCGAAAACTATGCCAACATTTCGTTACGAAGCACTGACGCGCGAACACGTTCCGATTCACGGAACGCTGGCGGCGGCTGACGAAACGGAACTGACCGCCATCCTGGCCCGGCGCGGAATGCGACTCGTCAGTTCTGCGGAGCTTTCGCTGAATCACATGCTGGGTGTCGGCAATCCGATCCTGTCCCGACTGCATCAGTTGCGAATCGGCGAGTCGCTTCGGGAAGCATTTCTGTCCGGTCTGCCGGCGCACGAAGCCGTGCGGGCGATCGCCGCGGAACCGTTTGCTCATCCGTTCGTCAGCATCTTTCCGTGGCTGCAGGCAACAGCCGCCGCCGTCTTCATTCTGGCGGCGGGCAAATGGCTGCTGTTCGACGGCACGGCAGGTTTCCCGTGGATCGTGGGTGTGTTCTGCTGCGGGGTGATGCCGGCACTGTGGGCCGCCATCGGATACATCTATTCGCAGCGCCCCAGGCGACTGCTGCACCACTTTGCCGATCAGCTGGAATCCGGAAACCGCGATCTCAGCAGCCTGGCGGGTTCTCTGCCGGCTGAGCTGCGGACGATTCTGAATTCAGACATCGAAGATTCCCGCAAGGTGCAGGCCGTTTCCGAACTGATGCCGACCGTGCTCGGCAGCGGAGTTCGCAATCAACAGCTCGCGATGAACATCGTCGGACCGCTGCTGATGCTGAGTATCGTGCTGATGGGCCTGCACGCGCTGCTGGCATTCGTGGTTCCGGATTTTCGCCGCATCTTTGAAGACTTCGGAACAGCGCTTCCGGCGATGACTGTGGCTCTGATTGACCTGTCGCGTCTGTTTTCTGCCGGTGGGATTGAAGGCTGGCTCGCGGCGGCCGCAACAATCGCGGCGGGACTGCTGCTGCTGTTCTGGTTGCTGACCAGCGGGCGAGTCGCAGAAACGCTCGAAGGCGTGCCCTGGCTGGGCATGGGATTCCGCTGGAACATGCAGGCTCGCGTGTCGCGTATTCTGGCGGCGCTGGTTCGCAATAACTGCGGATACGCCGAATCCATCCGCACAGCCACGGCAGGCAGCGGTTTCCTTGCGGTACGCGTGGAAGGCAAGGTGATCGCAGATCAGCTTCAGAAGGGGTCGCTCAAGGTCCTGCCGTCCAGAATGCTCAACGGACTGCCGATTTCGCTGCTGTTCACCGGCCAGACGGCTTCCGGTGGCGAAGACCAGCGTGACGCGATTGCGGCCACGTTCGACAATCTGGCCGATATGCTGCACAACGCGACGGCCGGCCAGGGTCGTCTGTTCGCCATGATTCTGCATCTGTTCACATTACTGTTCGGCGCGTTTTGTGTTGGCTTCGGTGTCGTGGCCATGTTTCTGCCGCTGATCAAACTCCTGAATGATCTGGCCTGATATGAGTGGCGGATATCTGCAGGCAGCACTGTTTATGATGAACCGGCCGGAGCCGATTCGGCAGTCGTCACTGCTAATGGTGCTGGCGACTGGCGTCGGCGAAGGTGCGACGCTGCTGAACGGCCTGGAGGCTCTGGCCCAGGAATCAGCCTCACCGTGGAGCGACCAGGTCAGCCGGTTGCGGCTGTATCTGGAACACGGCTCCACGCTGGCCGACGGGCTCTCGTCAGTGCCCGAACTGCTGCCGGAAGCGACTACCATCGCGATCCGTGTCGGTGAAAAAACGGGCACGCTGCGCCAGGTGCTGACGGATGAAGCGGCGCGGTTGATGAAGGCATCCGGCAACGACACACCGGTCAGCCGCAACCTGCCGGCGTCACTGTTGTGGCTGTCGCTGATGGGAATCATCACGACCTCGATTCTTGCGTTTCAAATGGTGTTCATTGTTCCGAAATTTAAGAAGATCTTTGACGACTTCGGAACGGAACTGCCGGCCATGACACACCTGCTGATTGATGTCTCGGACTGGTCTATGAAGTACTGGTTCCTTGTGTGGTTTCCGGCCGCCGGTGTGCTGGTGACGTGTGCAGCCTATGTCGCCTGGGGCCATTACCAATATGTGTCGCATGGCCGGATGCTGTATTCCGAGTACCTGCCGCGTTACTGGACTCCACTGCTGCTGCGAACGATGTGTATCACTGTGGCTGCACAGCATTCCCTGCGCGATACGCTGCACTTCGTCCTTAGCCAGCTTCGTCCTGGGCGGGCGGCGACACGAATCAGCGCGCTCAGACAGGCAGTGGATTCCGGCGAAGACTGTTTTCAGGCGATGCGGCGACTGAGACTGCTGCGCCGCCGTGAGACAGCGTTTCTGGAAGCTGCCGGCAGAACTCATCATACCGACTGGGCTTTGCAGCATCTGGCTCACAGTATTGAACGCCGTCGTCACGCATGGGTGCAGAGACTGATCAACGCCGTCCTGCCCGTCGCAATTATTGGCATGGGCTGCATTGTCGGCTTCATATGTGTGTCCCTGTTTCTTCCGGTCGTCAAACTGACTGACGGGCTGGCCCTTGAGAACTATCGGTAGTGCAGCCTTTCCATGTTTAGAACAGCCGATTCCCGTCCTGATCCAGTCCGACTCTGCCGCACGCACAGTGCGCGGCGAGGTTCGCTGCTGGCCGAGATGATCGTGTGCACGATCCTGCTTTCGACGGTCATGCTGGTGCTGGCTCCGGCACTGGTGGCCGTTCAGCAGCAGCGCCAGGCGACTCGCTTTGAGATGATGACACTGATCGAACTGAACAATATCGCCACCCACCTGCAGGCCGGAACGGACGCTGCGTCAGTGCAGCTGTCGGAGTGGTTCGTTCACCGTTATTCGGACGCTCACCTGCAGATCGAACCTCCTGAACCGCCGGCCAAAGCCACCGCGGGGCTGTCGGCGATGCGAGTCACGATTTCCCGCCCGGCAACCGACGGCCTTCCGGATACTCATCGCTCGCTGGTCCTGTGGCAGGCGGAGGACGCGGAATGAGACGTGCTCGCGCCAGCCGACCGAAGGCTGCCCGTGTTGTTCGGTGCCGCGGGTCGCTTTTTCATTATTATCTGGTCTATATGCTGCTGACGGGCATACTGCTCACCATTGCGGGGGCCAGCATCCACACCATCCTGCGAGCCGATCACCGTGACGCCGAGACATCGCGGCAGCTGCATTCGCTGCTCAAGTTGCAGCAGGCACTTCGCCACGATCTGACCGAAGCGGAAACGGCCGTTCGGGACGACATTCGGCTGACGCTGAGTTTCGCCGACGGCACGACAATCGTCTGGACGACGGACGGCAACATCGTCGATCGCAGCATAACGCAGAACCAGCAGTTCGCCGGTCGCGAGCGATTTGTGTTCACGGCGGGTACTGAAACAGCATTCGAAGTCGATCCGCAAGTCAGCCTGCTGGCGCTGCGGCTGACCGATCCGCCGTACGCGAAAGCAGCACAGGAACCGCCGGCCGGTCCCACGGAACTCCGCCGGTCCGTGGAGATTCTGTGTCGGCTGCCACACGACGGGAGTCCGGAATGAAGCGGCTTCACCTCGTAGCAGAAGTGGCACACTCACCGTCCTGCAGCCGATCGTCTCCGCGGCGAGCGGCCGTGACCGTAATGGTGCTGGTCGTCCTGCTGCTGATGGCACTGCTGGTGGCACAGTATGTTCGCCGAGCCGTCGGGGATCGCAGACAGATGCGGCAGGAATTCATGTCCATGCAAACGCAGCATCTTGCCGATGCCGGAGAATTGCGAGCGCACGCAGCGATTCGCGCTACGACCGAGTACACTGGTGAAACATGGCAGGTTCCGGCCGGCACAATTCACCAGACAAATACAGGCACGGTCGTTATCACTGTCGCTGACGGGTGGGCAACGGTGGTCGCGCGGTATCCGTCCAACGAAGACCTGCCGCTGCAGGTCACCAGAAAGATAAAGGTTCAGCAATGACCGGCGTTCACGAACAGAACCCGCACGTCAACGTAGCGCAGGATTCAGGAGCGGATGGGCTCGTCGCACGGCTGCTTTTGACGAGATGGATCGAGCGTGCGTTCCAG
>CAZHET010000098.1:0-8494 GCA_964531585.1 uncultured Planctomycetaceae bacterium
TTTCTGGCCGGGCCAGCGAATCCAGCTTTGCGGTCGCCGTTTCCACGCGTTTCATCTCTGTCAGCAACAGCACCGTTGGGGCAGCAATCAAGCACAGAACCAGTAGTCCGGTCACCAGTCGGCAGGTCATTCCGCCGGGCAAAATGACGGCCACGAATGTCAGCACAGTAATGGTCATCGCGATTGTGCCGCCGCGGCTGCCGGTAAACAGAATCGCGGCGACGATCGTGGGAACGGCGATCACTGCAAGGATGCGCCACACGTCCGTCTGACTGACGAACCGCAGGACGTTTTGCCAGACGCGGTCGAACCAGTCGTGAAAGGAATCGGAGCGCGTTGCTGTTCGGTGACCGCTTGCCACAGGCAAACGGTCGGTCATCGTTCGCGTTCGGTGGCTGCGCAGGGTCAGACTCGCGGCGGCGAGTGCGGCGGAAAGGCCCATGCACAGAAATCCCGCCGCGTTGTTGCTGTTTCCAAAACCGCCAAACGCAGCCCCCGGGGCGTCGATCACGCCGTAAACGCCATTGCCCCACGCCGAGGACAACAGCCCCGTGTAGCTCATTGCCACCGCACTGATTGTCACGAGCCAGACGAGTCGTCTCACGGATTGTCCGTCTGACAGCAGCGTCGCACCGAGCGCAAATGCCAGTACACAGGCCAGGCCGAGAGCAACACTCTTCTGCGTCTCCGCGGGAAGCAGGCTAACCGGTTGCCACGCGTCAGCGTCGGGAAGGGGATAGAGTTCGCGGCGGAGTTTGACGGCCTCCGGCGAAACCACGCTGAGCATTTCCGGCGGGAGAGGAACCGTCTGAAGAATTCCCACCGTTAAAACAAGCAGCAGCGGCCAGAGTGCGGCCGGAGTTCGCTGCTGCAAGTGGAACCGGTTGGCAAAGAGCAGCAGCGCCGCTGCCAGCACCAGTGTGCACGACGCCAGAACCTGTGACCACGGTTCGACGTATCCGAACAGCCATGCTCCGGCCAGCACGGCCAGCAGCGTCACGGCCGCAGCAATGGTTGTCACCCACTTGCCTCGTGGCTCAGGCGCTTCGTCCAGATCCCAGGAGGTGCTGTGCCGTGAGGAATCGCCGGAGTGTCGTCGGTCACGCCCTTCGTCGCTGCCGCCGTGATTGCGCTGCCGATGCGGGCGGCGCTTGGACGACGGCCCGACTGGTTTTTCTGGTTGCGGACCGGTCGTGGCATGTGCTCCCTGCACGCTGGCCTTCGGTGGCTGAGTCGACATACCAGAAGTTGTCGGCTCACACGATACGGCATCCGCCGACGAGGCAGTCGATGTCGAAGTCTGCATATTCCGAATCGCTTAATGCAAGTCCCGCGGCGATCGTACCCTGGCATCCCGCAGGAACTGCGGTCGCTTAGGATCGTGCGGAAAATAAGTGTCTGACCCCAATTGTGCGAAGCACCCGAGGGGCCGGTTCCCGGCAATTGGGGTCAGACACTTTTTTTCCGCTCATTGCTTAGGAACAGGTATTCATTGTGCCCGCGATGCAACGGTGTCGATGTGCGACAAATTCCGGGTGTGCGTCACTGCTGTCGTCGACTTTGAATATGGCCCAGGCAGATAGAGACTCTGGGAAGTTACTGAAGAGGATTTCAGTCCGCGTGAAAACACAGGGGCCATAAAAACACAGGGGCCAGGCATCGTCTGCGAACCCCGCTGTTGAATCAAAAACGTCCGCGCACGAATCGCAGGACCGTGCATGCCCTGCCCTGCGCATTCGTTAAGCAGGCAACCCCGAGCCAACTCCGCGGTGCCTACGATCGCGACGCAATGCCATCGCTGCGATTCCGACGGCATTGAACGCATCGTTGGATAGTTGCCTGAAAACGATTCCTAAGGGACGCCATCCGGCGATGTGGGATTCCTTCTGTCCGGTATCTCGCTTTGTGGCAGGTAGAAACCTTTGATGGGAAATTCGATAATCATGTACGTCACGAAGTTTGGACTAACCGCGGCATCCGTTGGTTCGCCGGAGAACGTCTTCGAGGCAGCCTCGGTGTTCAGATCACTGAATATTGTGGCCAGTTCCGAAGGGCTGTAACGCACCAGTTGCTTACTCTCGTCAAGAATCCCATTCAGGTAGTCGAGATAATCATCGAACTGCACTTCGGCATCGAGTCGGTTCACAATGCCGTCGCCATTGACGTCGCCATCACCGTTGGGGCCGGCTGCAAAATCGAACTCCCAGAACTGAGCGTTCGGGATGCCGAACTTGCTGTGATCGACGACGGCATCTCCGCCGGGCAGACCATCCACCCCGGTGACTGTCGGTTCCGACGACGTTCCACCACCCGAAACCGCAGGTGCTCCGCCAAGTGACTGCAGGACACCGCCACCTGCGTCGACTCCCCAGTCCGGATTCCCTGCGGTGCTCGCAAGTGTGGTATTGGCGGACGAACCGCGTGACTGCCCAGGACCTCCTCCACCAAGACTGCCACCGGATCCTGTCACAGGAGCATAGCCGCTTGACGCGATTCGTCCGGGAAGCGCTGGCTGTCTTGAGACAACGACCGAATCGGAACTGTTCGCATCAGCAAACCCTGACAATTCATTGAAGGGCGAACCGAAACGAGAAGTCCCGTCGTCCTGCCAGCCGCCCGTCAGCAGTGAGGGATTCTGCCGGACAGCTTCGGCCAGAGCCTGCTTCAGCAAATCGCGACGGGCGGACGATACGCCGTCGGGACTCTCAGACTGGAGTAGACGACCAGCCGAAGAAGCGCTGTCTGCCATTTCACTCCGTTCGACATGCGGAATTTCAGCGTTGGTGTCATCGGCGGTTGCCACCACAACGGGACCGGGGTCCGGTGGAAGCAATCCAGTCAGATCGTCTGCTGACGCGCCCACGTGCAGGTCGTCGGCAGTGATCTTCAGAAGCACGTGGTCTGTTTGCGACGCGAAGAACTCAGCGGCCGAACTTTCTCCCTCCACGATTGCCTGCTCTGTCCCCACAGTGATCGCCGGAAGCAAAGGGCCGGAAGCAGACTCGGGCGTAGTGCCGAACAGCATTGCGCCGATTGCGGCGAGCCCGGCGTAAACGGCAGTCATAGTGGTTGCGGTTAAGGCACGCATGTAACTTCCTCCAGAAGGGATTGCCCGCACAGCACAGCAGCACGAGAAGTTCTCAGCGACTTCGACTGACTGTTCCAGCCACGGCAGTGCGCCGCGCGTTCGTGCAATGCGAGAGTGGGAGAGGGAAAGTAATCCGGAAATCTGAGGATCGCGGCAGCCAGGCACAGTACTTCTGAAGGTCAGTCTGTGGTGCGTCGGCGTGCTGTTGCTGAAATCCCGTCTCTACGGCCCTGATGCCCCGCCAGTGGCAATGAGGATAACTTTGAAATGCGGTTCGTCAATGCATGTTCTGAAGTGAAGTTGAAACTTCGTGAGTTCTTCACAGAGTCCGCGAGTCAGCATCACGATTCAGCATGATCGTGTGCATCACGAATGCTTATTGACGGCGGCTACCTGCAGACTGCTCAAACGCCGCCGGCTGAACGTCCGAGTCCTTAATTCCGGAACTTCCCCGCATGGCTCCGCGAACTCCCAGCAGTTCCGGATGCCGCGCGACTTTGTCGCTGAAGATCTGCAGATCCGCCACGACCGGCTGAAGATTCTGCAGCAGCACTGCCAGCGATGACGCTGTGGAATTCAGGTTACGATACATCGTCGGGTCGGTGATCAATTTCTTCAGTGTGCCGTCGTTCTGATTCATCAGTTGAGTAATCACCGCCAGTTCGCGAGTCATCGTCTGAATGTTGGCCATTGACTGATTCAACCGGGTCACGAGTGCTTCGCTGTGATCTGCCAGAGGCTTCGTTGCCGTGTTCAGATTGGCGACGGTTGTGTCGACCTGCTGAACGACGCTGTTGACAGCTCGCAACGTGGACTGCGTTTCGTTCAACAGTTCCGGCAAAGCAACCAGAGTTCTCTGCAACTGCTGCTGATAGCGAGGATCGCTCAGCAGTCCACCGGCCGCGGCCAGCGTGTCTTCGGCGGTTTTCATCGTGCGGGTGAACTGCTCAAGAGCCACCGCCGATTGTTCCAGCGTGCTGACTCCGCCGGGGCCAGGAGATTCCAGCAGGCGATTGAGGTTGTTCGCCAGCCGGCCCCATTCCTGGCCCGTTCTTTCGAAGGACTGCAGAGTCGACGAAAGACGCTGTTCGACTCGCGAAATGGCTTCGCCGGGATCGCCGACGGAACTGCCGGCGATGCGGTCTCCTGGTTTGATCGACTGACCGGACTGACCGGAAAGGATTTCGATCGAACCGTCGCCCAGCAGTGATCGCTGCACCTGCGCCAGGGAGTCATCGGGAAATGTGAATTGCGGTTCGATCAGCGCCTGAACCAGCACGCCGCGGCCTTGAGGGAGCAGACTGACTTTTTCAACCTGCCCCACGCGCAGTCCGCTGAGTCGCACCGGAGTGTCCGGAACGACGCCGGCCGCAGTGGGCAGAATGATGCCGATGCGAGTACCGTTCTTCCAGGACCGCCCGATCGCTCCAAACTGAAATATCATGACAACGATCGCGATGATTGCCGCCACGACCATCAGGCCAACTCGAAATTCCTGCCTGCGTTCATCCATGATTGTTTGCCTGCCCGCAGAAGATGAGCGTCGCTGGCTCGTGTAAAATTACGCGGCCCGGCTTTCATGCAGTTCGTCCGCGATGAATTCTTCCACCCGCGAATCTTTGTAGTTCGCCAGCTCGCGGACGGTTCCGTCGAAGATCATCTGAGACTCATCGGCACGCAGTTTGCGCAACGGGTACAGCATCACGACGCGATCGGCCACTCGCTGCACGGTTCGCAAATCGTGCGTCACGATGATGCCCGCAACGCCGCGGTTGCGCCGGACGGATTCGATCAGGTCATCAATGCGTCTGCTGGTCACGGGATCGAGACCCGTCGTCGGTTCGTCATAAAACATCACATCAGGGCTGAGCGCCAGCGCGCGAGCCAGCCCGACTCGCTTCTGCATCCCGCCGGAAATCTCCGACGGCCGTTTGGTTGCGACATCGTCGGCAAGGCCGACTTCGCGAAGTCGCTCGAACACCGTATCGCGGACTTCATCACGACTGAACCGCTGATTCTCCTGAATGCCAAACGCCACGTTTTCAAACACGGTCAGACTGTCGAACAGCGCTGCTCCCTGAAACAGGTAACCCAGCCGAAGCTGCTGCTGCAGTCGTTCAAACGGAAGAATGGTTTCCACGTCTCTGCCGAACCACTCAATCCGTCCGCTGGTCTGACGGATGAGCTGCATCATGACTTTCATCGTGACGCTCTTGCCACAACCGCTTTCGCCGATGATCGCCAGAGTTTCGCCGGCAGCGATTTCCAGTGTCAGATCGCGCAGCACCTGCTGCGACCCGAAACGGCAACCAACGTCGCACAGCCGGACCACCGGCGAACCAGCACCGGTTGTTGCTGCGTTGGCCTGCGTCATCGCGTCACTCTGCATCATCCCGCCACCCCGCATGCCAGTGACACCGCCTGCGGCCAGATCAGGTAATATGTGGAATTCAGCAACACCGTGAGCAGGAAGTCCATCGCCAGAATCGCGATGAACGACAGTACAAACGCTTCTGTTGCCGCCCGGCCGACACCTTCCGCTCCGGCCCGGCAGTGGAATCCGCGGTGACAGGCGATGATCGCAATACTGCAGCCGAAGAAGACGCTTTTCACCAGTCCGGCCGATACGTCCCAGCCCGTTACGTAGCTTTCCGCATACAGCCAATAACGATAGCTGTTGACTCCCAGTACCTGAGTACTGAATGCCCAGCCGGAGAAGATCCCCACCACATCCGCAAAAGCAGTCAGCAGAGGAATCAGACAGACACATGCCAGAAAACGCGGCACAACGAGATACCGCACCGGGTCAGCCCCCAAAGCTGTGATTGCGCTGATCTGCTCGGTGACACGCATCGTCCCGAGTTCCGCGGCCATCGACGAGCCGACTCGCCCCGCCAGCATCGTCGCTGCCAGCACCGGGCCAAGTTCCGAAACCAGAGTCATCGTAATGATGGCTCCCAGACGCGACTCCATGTGCATCATTTTGAACTGCGTGTGCGTCTGAACGGCCAGCACCATGCCAATAAATGTGCCCGTAATCAGCACGACGGGAACGCTGCGCACACCGACCTCATACAGGATCGGCAGCAGCACTCGGCGCGACGGCCGGCCACGTGTCAGACCGGACAGAATTTGCGAAGTGAAGATTGCCAGCGCGCCCAGTGCCGAGACCGAGGAGTTGATTCCCCGCCCAAGCAGGCTGATCGGATTTTGAGCGGTCGCGGCAGTCATTTCGTCGGCATCCTTGCGCGACACAGTGTATTTCAGCACGGCCAAACGGATCGATAGCAATCTGAGACACAGAATACGTGGCTCTGGCCGCCATCAGCCAGCGGAAACCGTCGATCAACCAGCCTTGCCGTGCTATCATGGCGGCCGCAGATGTATTCGCGATTTCGAAAGGGGTTCGCCGTGTCAACAGCATTGAAACTGACCGCCGCCGAATACGACGCCATGGTCGAAAAAGGTGCGTTCGACGACCTCGACAGGAGGATCGAGCTGATCAACGGAGAAATCGTCACTATGAGTCCCGCAGGTCCATTCCATGCCGATTTGGTCGGTGTTCTGACCGACTGGTCTGTCAGAAACACCGATCCGACGAGCATTCGCGTGCGAATTCAAAGCGACCTGAACCTGCCGGAACTAGACAGCCGGCCAGAACCGGATGTGCTATGGGTAACGGCTCGCCGCTACCTGGATCGCCATCCCACCGGCAGCGACGTTCTGCTGCTGATTGAAGTCGCGGAGAGCAGCCTTCGCTCCGACCGCACAACCAAGGCCGAGTTGTACGCTCGGGCAGGAATTCAGGAGTACTGGATCGTCAATGTCGGCGATGAAAAGGTTCACATCTACCGCGACCCGGCAGGCGACGACTATCAAACGAAGTTGACGGCGAAGATCGGCGAAACAGCGACGCCACTCATCGAACCGAACGCTGTACTGAACGTTTCCCTTCTGTTCGGGCATGACGATCCGCGGAATCTCTGATTTCGCGGTATTCTGCGTCGGGCAAATTCGGCAGTAACTGCCGCCAGGCAAGGCTGCCAGTGTGAACCGACTGCTGTTTCCGGCGTGCAGTCACGGTGCCCGGTCAACATCCCGCCACGATGCGAAATTCCCGTCGGACTCATCTTTGCGGCGGTGGGACCGCGTCGTATATTCGCCGATTCGACTCTCTTCGACGAATGGTCGCGAGACGCGCCGGGCAACGCGTTTCGAAATCCACCAACAGACCGTGTGGTTGTCGCGAGCGTCGTTGTACTGCCGGGAACGAAGTCGCTTCGGTCATTCAGGGACGAACTCCATGCGTACCATCGCTGTGATGAATCAAAAAGGCGGCGTCGGCAAGACGACCACCAGCGTCAATCTGGCTGCGGCGCTCGCACGTCGAGGAGCCAAAGTCTGCGTCATCGATCTGGATCCGCAGGGCCACGCGTCGTTTCATCTGGGGCTGGAGGCCGTGGGGGATACGCTGACCGTTTACGAAGTGTTTTCCGAACAGGCGACCATCGACGACGTTCGGCAGCTTGTCGCCGAGAATCTGTCGATTGTGCCGTCCAACATCGACCTGGCCGGGGTCGAAGTCGAACTGGCCAACGTTCAGGGCCGCGAATTCGTTCTGCGGAACTCCATGCGGCACTGGAATGAACAACAACGGTTCGATTATGTCATCATGGACTGCCCGCCTTCACTGGGTGTGCTGACGATCAACGCGCTGTCTGCTGTCCGTGAAGTTCTGATCCCGCTGCAGCCGCATTTCTTTGCTCTGCAGGGGCTGTCGAAGCTGTTTGAAACGACAGCACTTGTGACACGCCGCCTGAACCGTGAGCTTCGAGTCAGCGGAGTCGCCCTGTGCCTGTACGAATCCGGCACACGACTGGCCGCGGATGTGACCGAAGACCTGAAGTTGTTTCTGCGTTCCAGCGACGCCGATACTCCCTGGGCCAATGCTCAGATTTTCCGCAGCAAGGTCCGTCGCAACATTAAGCTGGCGGAAGCTCCCAGTTTTGGTCAGTCAATTTTCGATTACGCCCCGAAGTGTTCCGGAGCACAGGACTACGGTGCTCTGGCTGATGAAGTGCTGGCAATGGCCGACACGAATCCCAAACCAGCCGTCGCTCAACGTCAGCAGGCGGCAGCGTGAACTCAGACAGATTCAGGGGGCTTCAAAAAACACGGGCAGTCTCGGCCACCTGGCGGACGGAGCCAGCGTTGGCATCGGGAGATTCTGGTCTGCCGCTCGCCTGACTCGGATTATCCACGACGTCGTACGACGGGACTCCGATCCCGTCGCTAAAATTCGGCGGGATCGGAGTTCCATCGTCCCGTGTGCTTTTTCGCCACTCGACGTAAACCTGTCGCTCACACATGTTGTCTGAGAACTCGCGAGTCGCGTGAATCATCCGG
>CAZHET010000098.1:8504-15577 GCA_964531585.1 uncultured Planctomycetaceae bacterium
GGGCTGCTCGCGTGCCGTCCGCCGTGTCATGATGTGCCGCCCGGTCGCGGCATTCGGGACCAATCTGTCGGGCGAGCAGCGCGACGTAAGTCCGCTCTCACAGCGTGCGGCTTTCATGCTCCGGCCTTCATGGTGCCACCGTCGGAATCTTCGCGGCATGTGGCACAGCAGTGGTCGAACGGTATAGAATGCGGCACCATATCGTCGTTCGTATTCCGCCTTCCGTCGCAGGAGCCGCCTGATGCCAGCACCTCGAAGCCCTTTCGTCCCGTTGACCAGCTTTGCTCTTGTTCTTGCCACGTTCTTCGCTGGCGGCATCTCGTCAGGTAACGACGAACAAAAAGATGCTGCCGAAGCCGCTCAGGCCCCTGCCGACGGCAAGGCCGAAGGTTCGGCAGAGGAAAAGGGCGAAGCCGCCGGCTGGAAGCCGCTGTTTAACGGCAAGGATCTGACCGGCTGGAAGGTCACCAACTTTGGCGGCGAGGGTGAAGTCTACGTCGAAGGTGACGATATCGTGATAGCTCGCGGCGTCGACCTGTCGGGGATCACCAGCACTCGCAAAGACCTGCCGAAGTCCAACTATGAAATCACGTTCGAAGCACAGCGAGCGGAAGGCAGCGATTTTTTTGCCGGGCTGACGTTTCAGGTCAAGGAAGATCCGTGCTCACTCATTCTGGGCGGCTGGGGTGGCGGCGTTTGCGGGTTGTCGAGTCTCGACCATCTGGACGCATCGGAAAACGACACCACCAGCTACCGCCAGTTCACACGAGGCCAGTGGTACAAAGTTCGTCTGAAGGTGACAGACGACCGCATTGATGCGTGGGTGGATGACCAGCAGATCGTCGACGTTGAACTGAAGAACTACGCGAAGATTGGTGTGCGCTTTGAAGTCGAACTCAGCAAACCGCTGGGCTTCGCGACGTATCAGACGACCGCACGCATTCGCAATGCAAAGATCCGCGAAATCCCGACGGACAAAAATTAGCGCCCTGTTGACTCCTGGTTTTCGGGTTCGTCATTTCCGCGCAGAGTCCTGCCCTCGCGAAGGCGCAGGCGGGAATGACGGACAACTCAGATTTCAAGCCTTAACAAGGCAGCAGCGAAGTCTGTGGTTTCACGGATGACGTCGCGTCGCTCGCCAGCTTCCTCAAAATTGAACACCGGATCGTTTCACATGCCCCTGCCCATGCTTCGACAAACCACGCTGATTCTGGCTGCATCGATGGTTGCCTCCACCGCGAACGCCGATGATCCTCGCACCTCGTCGAACAGTCTGCTGTGCCTGAGCAGCGACAACACTCTGATTGCCTGTTCGAATCGCGACAGCCGCAGCGTGTCTGTGTTCACGCGGGACGACCTGAAGCGCACGTTTGAAGTGGAAGTCGGACTGCACCCCGAAGGGACAACCTTCATCGGCGACACTCATCTCGTTGCGTGCTGTGTCTATGGCGACGACCGCATCGTTATCATCGATGCGGACTCGGGCAACGTCGTGCAGACGATTGAAGTCTTCGACGAACCGTACGGCATCGTCACTTCACGCGACGGACGCTACCTGTTTGCCACGCTGGAATATCCGGGGCAGGTTGTTCGCATTGACACGCAGACATGGAAGATCGACGCAGAATGGCAGGTTGGGCCGATGCCGCGCGGCATCGCGGTTGCTGCGGATCAGAACAGCCTGTTCGTCACCGAATACCTGACGGCGAACCTGCTGCAGATTTCTGCTGCCGACGGACGCCTGCTGAGTCGCTGGGACGGAAGCGGCACAGACAACATCTGCCGCCAGGTAACTGTGCATCCGACGCTGCCGAAGGCCTATCTGCCGCACATTCGGTCGAAGGTCACGGCGGCTCACGGAAACGGTTCGATCTTTCCGTACGTGACGGCCGTGACAGTGACGCAGGATGAATCGTCGCGGCGGCTGCGGATCCCGATGGACAGCTTTCGCGGCGCACGAGTCGTCGCGAATCCGTGGGAAGTCGAATTGTCGCCGGACGGTCGCCGAGCGTACGCCGTGTTCGGGGCGACAAACGACATGTTCGTGGCGACGGTTGTCGGAGACGACTACACCGAACTGCAGTTCGAAGCCGCAGTTCCTCTGGGCAGCAATCCGCGAGCGGTCCGTGCCTCTGCGGACGGCAGGTCGCTGTATGTGTATAACGCGCTGGATTTCGAGCTGGTGGAATTCGACACGGCGACCTTGACGGCAGCTCGCACCGCCAGCGTCACCGATCATCCGCTTCCGGAACCGCTGCGGACCGGGAAGGCTCTGTTCTACACAGCTCTGCAGCCAATGTCCGGACGCCAGTGGATTGCGTGTTCAAGCTGCCACATCGATGGCGACGCGGACGGACGCACATGGCAGCAGCCCGAAGGTTTGCGTCAGACTCAGCCGTTGAAGGGCCTGGCATGGACTCACCCGCTGCACTGGTCGGCCGATCGTGACGAAGTGCAGGATTTCGAACACACCATTCAGGGCGACCTGATGCAGGGACGCGGCTTTGTGAAGGATGGCCTGCCCGACGCTCTGGGCGAACCCATTGCCGGACGCAGTGAGCTTCTGGACGCGATCGCCGTCTATTCGAACTCGCACAAATTCACGCTCAGCCCGCATTCGAAAAACGGTCTGTCCGCTGCCGCCAGGCGGGGCCGTGATGTGTTTTTCGCGGATTCCACCGGCTGTGCGACCTGTCATTCCGGACCGATGTATACCGATTCGCGAGGCGGCTCGCCCGACGAATTCGTGCTGCACGATGTCGGCACCGGCAACGACGATCCGTCGGAACTGATGGGGCCGAAATACGAAACGCCGACGCTGCTGGGAATTTACCGGTCAGCTCCTTACCTGCACCACGGTCGGGCTGCGACGCTTAAAGAGGTGCTGACTTCGCAGAATTCTGAAGATCGGCACGGGACAACCAGCCATCTCAGCGATCAGCAGATCGACGACCTGGTGGAATTTCTGAAAGCGCTGCCGTACGAAGACCCGGAACCCGCGGCAGAAGCAGCCGGGCTGAGAAAAGTCACGGGGCTGTAGACCGTCGGTGGCTGCCGTCGCCCCAATCGAACACAATCGCACCGCGCCGGTTCGCTGAATACTCCTTCCCGAAAGTTCTCGTCACGTGAGCACAGGTTCTCACTACACAGTTCTCGCCCGTCGTTTTCGACCACAGGCGTTTGAAGATGTCGTCGGCCAGCAGCATGTCTCGCAGGCACTGCGAAATGCGATTCGTGCCGGCCGGGTGGCTCACGCATACCTGTTCACCGGCGCGCGCGGCGTCGGTAAGACCTCAACGGCACGCATTCTCGCCAAGGCACTGAACTGCCCGAACGCCAAAGACGGAGTTCCCTGCAACGACTGTGAAATCTGCGACGGAGTGTCTGCAGGCAATGACGTCGATGTGATGGAAATCGACGGAGCGTCGAACAATGGAGTCGACAATGTGCGGTCACTGCGGGCAAACGTCGGCGTGCGTTCGATGCGGTCGCAGTTCAAAATCTACATCATCGACGAAGTTCACATGCTGTCGACGGCCGCGTTCAACGCACTGCTGAAGACGCTGGAAGAACCGCCGCCCAACGTGAAGTTTGTGTTTTGCACCACGGAGCCTCAAAAGGTGCCGGACACAATTCTGTCGCGCTGCCAGCGGTTCGACTTCAGTGCGATCAACGACGAATCCATCGCCGGACGTCTGAAGGAGATCGCCAAAGCGGAAGGCTTCCACGTTGACGACGCGGCCGTGGAACTCGTCGCCCGGCGCGCTCGCGGATCGATGCGCGACAGCCAGTCGCTGTTCGATCAGTTGCTGGCGTTCAGTGAAGGCACCGTCACCGCTGATGACGTGCATCGCATGCTGGGCACGGCCAGCGACGACCTGCTGATTTCACTGTTCGCGGCTGTGGCCGAGCATCGTCCCGGTGAAGTGCTGAACCTGCTGGAAGGTGCTCTGAATGCCGGAGTCCAGGCTGGCGAACTGCTCGATCAGTGTGTCGCCTACGTGCGCGACCTGATGGTGCTGCTCAGTGGTGGAGCCAACGTCTCTCTGTGCAGCGTGGCCGCCAGCCGCAGGGACGAACTGTCGGCACAGGGCGAACGAATGGCGCTGCCGAATGTTCTGGCCGCGTACCAGATTCTGTCGGACGCGAAGACTCGCATGTTTCGCAGCACATTCACGCGAGTCGTGCTGGAAATGGCACTGGTGCAGCTCGCATTGCTCGAAAACCTGACATCGCTCAGCAGCCTGCTGTCCGGAAACCTTCCGGCGCTGCCGGCTGTTCCTGCCGACGGAGCGAAAAGCTCCGCGTCCCTGGTCGCTGAGCCGACCGCGCCGCAAAAAAAAACGGCTGAAATTGCTCCTTCCGGCGATGAATCCCGGCCGGCAGACGACGCTCCGCAAACCGGTCCGGCGATCAAATTCCTGCCACAAAACGCCAACCGTATTCTGGATGAGCTGATTTCTGAATGCGGACTGCAGCTTGCCGGCGCGCTGAAGGAAGTCACTGCGATCATTTCAGAACCGAATCGTCTGGAGCTGTCGATCAGCTCGGCCTATAGTTCCCGCCGCAGGACTCTGGAACAGCCGGAAACGAAAACGACGATCATTGCGGTCGTCAAGCGTCTGACGGGTGTGATTCCTTTGGTAGAACTGAAAGTGACTCAGGAGGCCCCGACCGTTCCGGCATCGGTGCCGGAAGTTTCGAAGGCTGCAAAAACGGCGTCGAACGGTGCAGAACCGGGCAGGTCCGGTGCCAAACCGGCGTCCTCAGGTCGTTCCAAACCGGCACCGCCACGCCGCCGCGACGACATCGATCCGGAGAAGGATTCGTTCGTGCAGCAGGTCGTTGAAGTGTTTGGAGCCACCGTGGCGCAGGTGATCGACGCTCCGCTTCGAACCGATCCAGAGATCGACAGCGATGAATAACGCGTACCGGCAGGTATCCGCCGGCAGGCAACGACCGGCCACGCAGTGCGTCGGCGGTCCCGTGCAATCACCCTCAACGGAGAATCTGTCGTGTTGAAAGGACTGGGAAACCTGGCGTCCATCATGAAGAACGCTCAGGAAATGCAGAGCCGCATGCAGGAAGCCAGGCAACGGCTGAGTGAACTGAAGATCGAAGGCAGCGCCGGCGGAGAAATGGTCAAGGTGACGGCCAGTGGCGAAATGAAGATTCTCAGCGTGCAGATCGAACCGTCGCTGCTGGAAACTCAGGACCGGGAGATGATCGAAGAACTCGTCGCGGCCGCCACAAACCAGGCCCTGCAGAAAGTTCGGGAAGCGTCGGCTCAGGCGATGACGGACATCGCAGGCGGCATGGATATCCCTGGTCTCGGCGATGCCCTGTCAAAGCTCGGACTGGGCGGACCGTAACGCCATGAAATCTGACTTCGCCACGGAACATCCCTATGGCCCCAGCGTCGGTAACCTGATCGACGAGTTCGGCCGGCTGCCAGGCATTGGACGCAAGACGGCCGAGCGGCTGGCCAACTACATTCTGTCGTGTTCCGCCACAGACGCGAACGCTCTGGCCGACGCCATTCGGGCGGTCAAAACGTCTGTGAAGCGCTGCTCGGTCTGCTTCAATCTGACGGAAAACAACGTCTGCTCAATCTGTGCTGATCCGCGCCGCGACCGTCATGTGATCTGCGTTGTGGAGCAGCCTAAAGATGTTGTTGCTCTCGAATCCAGCGGCGCCTTTCAGGGACTGTACCACGTGCTGGGCGGGCGCATTGCGCCGCTGGAAGGCACCGGGCCGGAGGATCTGACAATTCACCAACTCGTGAAGCGCATTCGCCACGACGGCGTGACTGAGCTGGTGATGGCGACGAACCCGACTCTGGAAGGCGACGGCACGGCTCTGTTCATCACGAACCTGCTGCAGAACGATAACGTCAGAGTCACCCGGCTGGCTCGCGGGATCGCGTCCGGCAGCGTTCTGGAATTCGCCAACCGCGAAATGCTGGCCGACGCGCTCAAGGGCCGGCAGACGTTCTGACCGTCCCCCCGACCGCAGCCGATGGCCCTGTGACTCTGTGAGTGTGACCGTCTGTCGGATCCGCCGCCAACGTCACCTGGCCGCCCAGATGGCCAGCTTCTCGCGGTTGATCTTCACGTTGTGTCGCGAATCGACGGGCAGCGACGGGTGAAACAGGATGCGCTGGATCCGGGACGTCAGCGGGCTGGCGTTTCCCAGTTCCAGCAGTCCACTGC
The DNA here is from genome assembly GCA_964531585.1 of uncultured Planctomycetaceae bacterium. Taxonomy (GTDB): domain Bacteria; phylum Planctomycetota; class Planctomycetia; order Planctomycetales; family Planctomycetaceae; genus JAWKUA01. Next base: position 14,717 of record CAZHET010000098.1, read on the forward strand.
GCAGCCGGTCTTCAGCCGCGGCCGATTGAGGAAAGCGGTCGGCTACAGGTTCGGCGACGATCACCGGAGTCTGCCAGCCTTTCGGCCCGATGCCGACGAGTGCCGTGCGATAAATCTGCGGATGCTCGTTGAAGATGGCTTCGCAGCGAACGGAGTACAGCGGTCCGGATTCGGTGAACACGATGTGAGCCTTCCGGCCGCAGAACCACAGCCGGCCTGACTCATCCAGATAACCGACGTCTCCCATGCGGTGCCAGAAGCCGCCATCGTCCGCGATTTTCGCCAGAGCCGTTGCGTCCGGCCGTCGGAAGTACTCGCGGGTTGCCACGGGGCCCTTCACAATGATCTCCCCGATTTCGCCGCGCGGCATTTCGACCGCGTCACTGATTTTCGCAATCGATTCGAACGTGATGCTGATGATCCGCAACTGCATCTGATCAAAGACCGTGCCGACGCAGGTTCCTGCACCTTCCGATGTCTGCTTTGCGGTCGACGACAGCACCTCACGCCCGCCGATCGCGGCAACCGGCAGGCATTCCGTTGCTCCGTACGGTGTGAACAGGTCAGCCTCAGCAGGCAACGCTTTCGTCATGCTTTCCAGCACATGACTTGGGACCGGAGCACCTGCAGAAAGAATTCGCCGAAGTGTAGGCAGCCGGATTTCGTGGCGTTCCAGATACTTCCCGACCGTATGCCACAACGCCGGTGAACCGAAGGCCTGAGTCACTCCGTTGTCGTTGATCGCTTCCAGAATCTTCTTCGGATCAACGTTGGCTGGCCTGGTCGGATCCATGTCGGGGATCACTGTCGTCACCTGCATCGCCAGATTGAACAGGGCAAACAGCGGGAAGCCGGGCAAGT
>CAZHET010000099.1:0-12345 GCA_964531585.1 uncultured Planctomycetaceae bacterium
GCATTGATGTGCAGGCGAAGACGACAGGAGGCGGCAGGCTGGCGATTGCGATCCGTCCGTACAATCCGGAAGGAGTTCAGTTCATCGACCGGCTGGTTGCTAACGCCGACCGGAAAAGCTGGAGCGTCAACGACAAGACAACGGTGTCGCTCAGCGCGGCCGCCGATCATGTGCTCACTTCGCACTACGATGAAGGCGACGTGGTCCATCGTCTGGCACTGATCGACGAGTCCCACGAAATCAGCCAAACGGTCGAGGAAACCTGCGACACCGGGATGGCAACTGCCGCGTCGGTTTACCGCATTCCGGAGAAGTCGCTCGACGTGACCGTTCGCATTCCGCTGGACCGTGAGCAGCGTTCGCAGGGAACTCCGCAGCGCTTCGAACCATCTGTCACGTGGCCCGTGATTCGATCCGAGATCGCCGGGCTTAGTGTTCCCGACGCACGGCTGCAGGCGATTTACGATGCGGCGATCAGCACGCTGGTGCTGCTGTCGGCGGATGAGATCGTTCCGGGGCCGTACACGTACAAGCGGTTTTGGTTTCGCGACGCGTGTTTGATGATGAACCCGCTGCTGGCGATCGGAATGAAGGATCGGTGCCGTCGGGCCATCGAGCGATTTCCGCAGCGGCAGCTTCGAAACGGGTACTTCCGGTCACAGCAGGGTGAGTGGGATTCCAACGGGCAGGTGCTGTGGATTCTGGATCGCTACTGCCAGTTGGCTCACGAGCGTCTGCCGAAAGGCGTGATGCGAACGCTCGACAAAGCCGTCGACTGGATTGACCGCAAGCGCATCGCGGCGGACTCCGACGAACGTCACGCCGGACTGCTGCCAGCCGGGTTCAGCGCCGAGCATCTGGGGCCGAACGATTTCTACTACTGGGACGACTTCTGGGCCGAAGCGGGTCTGCGATCCGCGGCGCGCCTGTGGCGACGTGAAGGGGCGACTGACAAGGCCGCGCGAGCTGAAAAACTGGCCAACGAATTTCGCAGCGCGATCGATCGCAGCATTCAGAACATTCCGGCATCGCGATCAAAGGGCGGCATTCCCGCCTCGCCGTATCGACGTATGGATTCCGGTGCCGTCGGTTCACTCGTTGCTGACTATCCGCTGCAACTGACGGATGCAGGAGACTCACGGATCAGGGCCACCATCGATGCTCTGGTTGACCGCTGTTTTCACAACGGCGGTTTTTTCCAGGATATGATTCATTCGGGAATCAACGCCTACCTGACTCTGGATATCGCTCAGACGCTGCTGAGGTTCGGCGACGAGCGCTGGCGCGACCTTGTGAAAACTGTGGCGTCGCTGGCGTCGCCGACGGGCATGTGGCCGGAAGCCATTCATCCCAACACCGGCGGTGGCTGCATGGGAGACGGCCAGCACGGCTGGGCCGCGGCCGAATGGGTGATGATGCTTCGCAACTGCTTCGTCCGCGAGGAATCCGATCGCCTGGTCATCGGTTCGGGGCTGTTTCCGGAGTGGCTGGCTCAGGACGACGATCTGTTCTTTGGCCCGACACTGACTCCGTGGGGCAGAGTCAGCGTGCGCATCATTTTGTCGGCGGAAGAGCCGCTGCTGACGCTTGAAACTCACTGGCATCGGCAACCACCGCAAGTGGATGTGGAGTTGCCGGGGTTTCAGCGGCTGACGGATGTGGATTGCGATTCGACGGTGTCACTGAATCGGCTGGAACAGGTGGAAGCGGTGTCAGTGTAATTCGCTTGACCCGTGATCGGAGAACATGCCGTCTGTGGCAGGAAACTACAATGGAAAGAACGTCACCATGAAAATCTGCATGTTCACAAATACCTATCTGCCGCATGTCGGCGGCGTGGCGAATTCCGTGAGGTCATTCGAACAGGAACTCCAGCGGCGCGGGCATGATGTGAGCGTCGTCGCGCCGGAATCAGAATCGGTTGACACGGCGTCCAACGTCCTGCGAGTTCCCGCGCTGCAGAATTTCAACGGCAGCGATTTTTCGGTGCGGATTCCTCAACCGTGGCTGATTTCGGATTTCATCGACGAGGTTCAGCCCGACATCATTCACAGTCATCATCCGTTTCTGCTTGGCGATTCGGCACTGCGAGCGGCTCGCGAACGCCACCTGCCGCTGGTGTTCACTCATCACACGCTGTACGAACATTACACGCACTACGTTCCGCTCGATTCGGAGCCGATGCGGCGGTTCGTGATTCAGATGGCGACGGAATATGCCAACCTGTGCCAACACGTGATTGCTCCCAGCGACAGCATCCGCGACCTGCTGCGGCAGCGAGGAGTCAAAAAGCCGGTGACGACCATTCCGACCGGCATCGATCTGGAATTCTTCGGAAGCGGTGACGCAAACCGCTTCCGCGAACGTTTCGGCATCGATCGCGAGGCGATGATCGTCGGTCATGTCGGACGACTCGCGACGGAAAAGAATCTCGACTATCTGACTCGATCAATCGCGGATTATGTGCAGAGCCACGCCAGCGCAGTGTTCGTCGTTGTTGGCGATGGTGAATCCCGCAGGCAAATGGAACAGCAGCTTCGCGACAGCGTCCCGTCCGAACAGGTCGTCTTCACCGGCCGACAGACCGGCCAGGATCTGGCCGATGCATATGCCGCGATGGATGTGTTCGTCTTCGCGTCGTTTTCGGAAACGCAGGGGATGGTGATTGCCGAAGCACTTGCTGCCGGAACGCCGGTCGTTGCGCTGGACGGCCCTGGCGTGCGCGAAGTGGTTTCGGACACGAACGGAGAACTGCTGCCGGCGGATGCGTCGGAACAGGACTTTGCGATGGCGGTCGCCCGGATTCTGGATGATTCCTCGCGGCTGGGGCGACTGTCCGAGGCCGCTCGCCAGTCCGCAGTCGCGTTTGGCATTGGGCCCTGCACGGCACGGTTGTGCGATCTCTACGAGCAAATGATTGAAGAAACGGCCGCGGACGGCGTGGATGAATTCGGCCCGTTCGAGCAACTACAGGCACGACTCGAAACCGAATGGGATCTGCTGGTCGAGATGGCTTCTGCTTTGTCGGCCGCGGTGCTGGAGACGGATGAGACCAAAGCGACGCTGTCGTGAGAAGGTGTCGCTCAGTTGTGAGAACGTGTCGCTCAGTCTCTCCGAGACGGACGCATCTGGCACGGGGCGTCCGACAGGGAAGAGCGTCCCCATTTGGCAGTGTGTCGCAGGACAACATGTCGCGTCTCGGTGTGACGCGACTACGAAAGAACTCACTTTGCTAAGCCACATCGGACAACGCCTTCGGCAAATTCGCCGACGCTTCAGTCGGACGGCTTTGGTCGCACGTCTGCTGGGCGTCGACGTGATTCCCCCGGACAGCCGCGCCCAGGGGCTCGTGATTCTGCAGGTGGATGGTCTGTCCAGGCAGCAGTTCGACATCGCTGCCGGCAAACGTCGGCTGCCGTTTCTCAGGCGCATGACTCAGCGGCGGCACTTCCGGGAACTGTTGTTCTACTCCGGACTGCCCTCGACGACTCCGGCGGTGCAGGCGGAAGTGATGTACGGCATTCGCTGTGCCGTGCCGGCGTTCGAGTTTCTGCATCGCGAAACCGGCAGGTTGTTTCGCATGTACGAGCACGACTGTGCGAAAACGTTTGCTGACTCGCTGTGCGAAGACGGTCAGCCTTTGCTGAAAGACGGCTGCTCGTATTCGAACATCTACTCGGGAGGAGCCGCCGAGGCGCGCTTCTGCGCGGAGACGATGGACCTTCAGAACCTGCTGAAAATGGCCGGCCCGATCAAACTGCTGATCATGTTCACGCTGTATGTTCCGACCATGATTCGCGTTCTGGGGCTGGCGATCGTGGAAGTCGCCGTCGGGCTGTTCGACGTGCTGCGCGGGATGTTCGATCGCCACGACAGTCGCCGCGAACTGCAGTGCGTGCTGTCTCGAGTCATGGTCGGAACGGTCCTGCGTGAATGGCTTCGCGTGATGGTCAAGCTGGCCGTCCATCAGGGCCGGCCGGTGGTCTATGCCAATTTCCTCGGGTATGACGAACATGCCCATCGGCGCGGGCCGGACAGCTATTTCGCTCACTGGTGTCTGAAGGGAATCGATCGCGCCGTGCGTGACATTTTCCTGAGCGCCAATCGTTCAGACGCGAGGGAATACGAGATTGTCGTTTTCTCCGATCACGGTCAGGAACGAACTCGCATCTATCGCGACGAGTTCGGGTGCAGCGTTGCCGAAGCCGTAAAGCGTACGTTTGCAGAAAGTTCGCTGGCGGCCCGGGAAGTGAGGCAGGCCGATCCGCTGGAATATCGCGGCCAGCAACGTGATCAGCAGATGCGTCATCTGATGAGACTTCGCCGTGGCCGGCAACGGCGACCACCGCTGACACCCGAACAATTGGCGCAGGACGTTGTCGTCTGTGCGATGGGTCCGCTCGGTCATATCTACGTTCCCGTTCCGATCTCAGCGGACGACAAGCGCCGTTTCGCTCAACGTCTGGTCGACGAACAGCATGTGCCGCTCGTCGTGTTTCGCGACGACCATGACAACGTCGTTGCGAAGAACGCCAGCGGCCTGTGGTCGCTGCCCGATGACGCCGCCTCTGTCTTCGGAAGCGATCATCCGTTTCTGAACGAAGTGACCGGCGATCTGATCGAGCTGGTTCATCATGACGATTGTGGCGATCTGATTATCAGCGGCTGGAGCTGCGACGCGCTGCCGCTGTCGTTCGAAATCGAAAACGGCGCTCACGGCAGCATCGGCAGCCAGGAAACACGCGGCTTCGCACTTGTTCCGGATGCATTGCACATCACGCCGCGTAAGACGCGCGACGGAGATCTGTGGATTCGCGGGCAGGATATTCACGCCGCGGCGCTGCGTTTTCTGAACGAAGGCTGGGTGGTCGCACCGCAGGTCACCGGCGAGAGCCACGGCACGTCCGTCGTTCCTGCGCGTGTGGACGATCCGCCGAGCGGCGTGGATTCCCGCATGCGCGGGAATGACGATGCAGGCGGCGTGGATTCCCGCATGCGCGGGAATGACGAGACGAGCGTCAGCCTGCGAGTCATGTCGTACAACATTCACAGCGCGGTCGGCGTTGATGGCAAGATCAGCCCGGAACGCATTGCGCGCGTGATTCGTCACTGCCGAGCGGACATCGTCGCGCTTCAGGAAGTCGACGTGAATCGTGCTCGCACGGGGCACCGCGATCAGTCGGCCGTCATCGCGAGCGTACTCGGGATGAATCATGTGTTCTTCCCCGTGCATGATCATCGCGGCGAGCAGTATGGGCTGAGCATTCTGAGCCGGTTTCCCGTAGATGCAGTGCGGTGTCGGCTGCTGACGCCATCAAATCCCGTTCAGCGGCGTGAAGCGCGCGGCATGATGTGGGTGCGAATTGCAACCCCGAGCGGTGCGGTGAACGTCATCAACACGCATCTCGGGCTGACTCGCGCGGATCGCGAACGCCAGACGAATGAACTGCTCGGTCCCGAAAGTCTGAGTACGATTCCCGACGAGGAACCGATCATCCTGTGCGGCGACCTCAACGCGGGACCGCGGTCGGACGTCGTGCGTCGGCTGTCGCAGCGGCTGAGATGCGTCCAGTCGATGGCTGAAAATCACCGCCCTCTCGGGACCTTTGCATCCGTGATGCCCGTGCGGCAGATAGACTACGTGCTGGTCAGCCGTCACTTTGCCGTTGATTGCGTTCACGTTCCACGCACGCCGACCGCGTGCCTGGCATCGGATCATCTTCCGGTTTGTGCGACGTTGCGAGTTGCGGCAGTTCTGTCCGATCAGACTGAAGGGTCGAGTCGGGCTGATCCGGCTGAGTGCCTGCGAGGTGGCACGTGAGCCCGCGAGACTCCGGCATGTCCGCGGCAGACTCTGCCGCAGTTGATTCTGCCGCAAGTGACTCTGCCGACGAGAAATCCGGAAGCAGGCCGCTTCGAAAGCTTCTGCTGAAGGGGGTTGGCTGGATTTGTGTGATCGTTGCGGCGTACTTCGCCATGCGGTGGCTGTTCGGTGACGTTGACCAGGAGCGTTCGCTGAAGCTGTATTCGCTGGCGATGACCAGTATTCCGTTCCGCAAGTTCATGCTGATTGCGTGGCTGTGCCATTTACTGAACTCGATCCCGTTTATCGGTCTGGGAACAGCAGCGGCTGCGTTCGACCTGTGGGTCGTGCTGGCATTAAGCGGGCTGGTCGTGGTGTTGTCGGGCGTTGGCTACTGGCTGAAACAAACAGTGCGTCGCTGACAGCAGTGATACCTGACGGAATGCGCCGGACGTGAGACACCTGACGCATTACCAGCGCCGGCTGCGAGCGCAGCTTAGCCCGGATTATTCATGGTTGCGTGACGAAAGGGGACTGGCTCGTGGCGTCAGCAAAGGAATCGAAGGCGTTGACAGCGAAATCGCAACGTGCCTGTCCCCTTTCGTCGGGCGCCCTTTCGTCGGGCGCGATGTGTGCGCACCGGAAAGGGGACAGGCACCGGGCGGAATTGCGCGGCATATCTGCTGTCGTGGCCACTGGCGCCCGGAGCCAGTCCCCTTTCCTCAGTCACTATGAATCATCCGGGTTAGCGAGGCTTGCGGCGCAATTGACGAATCATATTGGGCAGGTTTGGTTTCAGCGCACCGGTGACCTTCAGAAACGACCAGAACGAACCGACGGAGCAGCCGGGGGCGACGCACAGATAGCGGCTTTCATAGCGCGGACGAAACCGGCTTTTGAAGTGATCCTGCCCCTTTGCATTAAACAGAAAGTCGAGTCGGTTGAACCACAGCGACAGCGCCGCTTCGATGTGCCGGTAACCGTTGCCCACAGCATCATTCGTCACCCCGCGGCCCGGAACGAGACACAGCGACGCACGGTCGGCACCTTCGTCCTGCAGTTGATCAATCACGGATCGGAACAGAAATGCGGTTGCTCCGCGAGTTGCGTCGCGGCGCTTGCGGTACGTTTCGAATGCCCACTCGCGGCCTCCGTTCATCGGACTGCATGCCAGGAACGCTTCCACCTGGCCGCGGCGTTCGTTTCGAGCGACGAACAAACGGCGTCGCTGCAGAGCGTGCGGCGTAAACTGTCCTTCCAGAAGTTTCAGCGGTCGGTCCAGCGTGCGGTCCCTCAGATCGTCGTTCGTGATTTCCAGCAGCGACCTGGCCAGACGCTGCTGGTTCCGCTTGCCGACGACTTCCTGCACCGTCAGGCCGGCGCGCTGACAGAAGTTCGTCTGGCGGCGGACCCATTCGAACGGCTTACCTGCCCAGTCGATATGGCCGAGATCGACGATGGGTTCTTCACCCAGTTTGTTGACAACGAAACCTGCCTGCTGAAATCTCACGGCCTCGTCTTCCGGCACATTGTAGACGGCAATCGTCTTGCGGAATTCCCGGCTGAGCTGTCGCAGCCACTGGATCATTTCCGGCTTGACCGTTTCCGGAGCGACCAGACCTCCGCCGATGTGCCAGTACCGTCCGTCCGCCAGCACGCTGACGACACCTCGGCGACAGGGCGACTGCAGCAGGTGACCGTCGGACACCGCGATGTCGTAGGATTCCGGCACCCGGGCGTTGCGGAAAGCCGCCTGTTCCAGTTGCAGTCGTAACCGTCGCGGAAGCAGATCGCGCCGCACCAGCATCGCGTCGGAAGTTCCGGCGGACTGCAGCGGACTCAGTGGTTTAGCGGGAAGTGGAACGGAATCGAACATGGGATTAGCAGATGCATGTGTTTGGCGGTGGAATGTGGCGACCATGCCGTCAATCGATTGTCACGATGTCCTCAACCTGAAACTGATCCAGCCAGGCTTCATCCAGCACCAGACCGGGATGCTTGTATTGATAATCTCCGGTTCCGCGGCGCTGAGTTTCTGCCTGAATACAGCGGTCCCATTCGTTGCCAGCCAGTCGCATCAGATGCGGCGGCTGCAGGACTCCCTCGTTGCGGCGGGCTCGCCACAAGAAGTTGAGACTCGCCAGTTCGCCATCAAGACTGCGCAGAAATCGCTGAGCGTCGCCGGGATTCGTGAACTCACTGCGCTCGACCAGGAAGTCGTAACGCGGCTGCTGATGCTGCAGCCGTCGTGGCACTGCCGTGATGTGAGACAACTGGAAGCCCGTATTCCGGGCGGCATTGTGCGCCGCCTCGATGACCTGGTGTTCGGTCAGTTTTTCACCTTCCAGGTCGCCGATCCTTGCGCTCTTCTGCACGAACTCCAGCAGCGGTGCTTCGCCGATGAAACCCCGACACTTCACGATGTCGCCGATGTCGAAACGAAAGTAGCCGGCCGACGTCGTCATCAGCAGCCGGTATTCCTGGTCTGTCTGCAATTCGTGCCCGTCGACCGCGACGGGGTCATCTCCGCCGGACTCACTGACAGGAACGAACTCGTAATAACCCGAGCCCAGCGATGGCACTCCCATCGGTACGTCGTCTGCAATGGGAATCGTGTGACGGCCTTCGCTGGAGACCAGGCCCATGTCTCGCAGCGGTGAGGCTCCGAAATAATCGCGAATATATCGCGACTGATATCCGGCGGTTCCGCCCAGCCAGCAGCCGATCACCGGCTGTTGCCAGTAGTCCTTCGGCAGCAACCGGCCGCGCTTCGACGCCAGTTCCTTTAGGCGCATCGCTCCGGCGCGGCTGGCATTGAGATGGCTGGTCTGCAGTTCGCGACGAACGGGTTCCGGAATGTCGAACTCAGTGGTCAGTGTCCCGTCGGCGATGTCGCGAATCAGGGACTCGGCGTGTACGTCACCGATTTCCGCCAGGCGAATCACTGTTCCGGGATTCATCAGCAGAATCCAGCCGACGTCCTGCAGAATACTCAGCCGCAGCGCGACATAGTGGCGAGCAACCGGGTCAGGAATCGTGTTCACGATTTCCGGAATCAGGTAGTACGGTTTGAGCAGCGGATTCTGAATCTTCGTCAACAGAGCACTGACCATGCTGATTTGATAGCCGCCTGCGGTGGTTCCCATATCCCAGGTTCCGGCCATCTGCAGCATCTTCGAACCGATGTGCCGCGGATGGTCGACGAACAGCTTCAGTCCCCACACGGCCCACGCGTCACGGTATTCCCTCAGCCAGGTGTTGGTGATCGGATTCAGTTTGGGGACGCCGCTGCTGCCGGTCGTGATGGTGAACTGCAGCAATTTTTCCTGATCAGGGATGAGTGCCGAGGTCCCTCCCGCGGCGACGGCGTTGATGTACGGCTCGAAGTAGTCATACGGCGCGGCGGGGACCTGTCTGCGATAATCCCCGATCGATGTGATTCTGTGGAAGCCGTGATCTCGCCCGAACTTTGTGTCACGGCACAACTGCACACGATGCAGCAGCCAGTCTCGCTGAGCGGCCGCGGCATGGTTAAGCTTGCGTTCGAACGGATCAAAAGTCGCACGTCGCAGCACGTTCAGCATCGCGCGCGAAGCGACTCGCGGAGTGATTTTGGGAAGCAGATTGAGCATCGGTTGTGCAGTCCCGTCTGAACGGTCCGGTGGCAGCGAGATCTCACCAACTCTTACGAACTCCTAACGCCACAGCACATGCAACGTACCACGCCGCGGAATGGCCCTTGCAACATTTGTCCATTGCAGCACCACGTGTGAATCCGGCAGCCGCGGGATGAATCCGGCGCGCAGCATCGCTCGCGGCGACACGTCGCCGCATCGCAGCTTGAGAGCCAGAATCGCTCCCTGATCGCGCATCTGTCGCAGTGCTGCCAGCAACAACGCCTGCTGTCGTGCCGGCGACAGCTCGCGGATCGCGACAATATCGATGACGCCCACGGGTTCTCGCGTGCGTCCCTGAAACGGCAGAATGTGGTAGTTGATGAACCCGCCAGCAGAACCGTTCGTTTCCGCGACCAGCGTTTGCGTGACGGGGCTGCCCGCCAGTTGATGACGCAGTGATTTTTCATCCCACAGAATCGCCAGCGCGTGGCGCTGAGTCTCCCGCTGCATCAATGCCACACAGTCACCGATGTCGCCTGCATGAAAGTTGCGAAGAGCCCCTGAATAATCCGATGCCGCCAGCTTCGGCAACACTGGAGCTGTGATGCGAGTCAGCGCAGACTCAACACGGTTGATGTTCCACGACCTTAACCTGTCGCAATCCAGCGGCCTCGCCCAGAAACCGATGCGGTTGTGAAACTTCTTCAGCGGGAAACGCATCGACGGCCTCTCCGCCAGCGAATGTCTGGAACCGGTAAATCGATAGCTGACAACCAGATCCGAGCTGACTGAACGTTCGATGTCGAAACGCCTCTTATCCAGCAGTTTCGCCAGTCCGCGACCGCGGACGGCCGAATCGACGGAAAGCCAGCTCCAGTGAGCGCCGCTCAGCACTTCCTTCGGAGTCTGGAACCGGCAGCCAGCCCCCGCCAGAACGCCAAGCAATCGCGACGATCGATAAACCGCCAGACGTCGGTCCGGTTGTGAGTCGTGCTGCGCGAACTGCCAGTCGAAATAATCACTCGACCAGACCGGAAACGCCATTTTCCCGGAATAGGTATCGCACCACGTGCGTTCGACGAATGCCTGCAACTCACTGGTTGTGCCGCGAAAAGTTGCGACTGCGATCTCGCCGGAATCGTCATCCGACGTGGCGTGAACTGACTCGGCAGGCAGAGTTCGAACGGCCGTCATGAGGCAGAGCCCGCACATCGAGAGTATTGAAGAAATGAGCGATCCGTAATGACGCAAATGTTGTGCCGCATATCAGCGACGAACGTCTCTCGTCCGCGAGTGTCGCGAGTGTGATGTAGCTAAAGTGGTTCCCGGGCTCAACTTCGCCCACCGGGATCAGCTTGCGCGACAGGGTTTCCGAGCGAAGTTTCACCCGCAGCGATTCCGGAGCACAAACCTCTGCGGACGCGCGAGGATTACGGACGCGCGAGGAAACAAGTGGCCTTTTAAGCGTAACGGCGCGAACCATCGGGTGCGGCAGGAGGCGGACGGAATGCGCACTGCCGCTCATCTGCATCCGGCAGCGTCATTCCCTGCGCGAGGGCAATGGCACAGCGTTCGCTCCACCAGCCGGGAGCGTAAAATGATTCGCAGCCCACCTGCGGAGTGCGCTGCGCGATCGCCTTTGTTCAAATTCGGAAGGAGCAGCAGAGATGAGTGACTCGCACGACGTCATGAACGATCCCACGAATCGCATTGTCGCTGTACTCGACAACAGCGATGCCGCCGACGCGGCTCGCAGCGAGCTTACTGACTACGGAATTGACGAGGCCAGAATAAAAACGTTTGAAGGGAGTCACGACGCCGATTCCATTGACACATCGGCGAAGTGGTTCGCAGACACCGACGTGGATATGCAGAGGATTCAGGAACAACTGCTGCTTGGCAATGCTGTCCTGTCCGTGCCGGTGGATGGCAAGGAAGTTAGCGAAGCTGTTCACAAAATCCTGAAGCGTCACAACGCCACGCACATTACTCACTTCGGAAAATGGGTGACGGAAGTGCTGCGGTAGCAACCGAGGTGCAGCGGGTCTCGACACAACGAGGCGCAGTGGCGCCCTGTTCAGTTGAGCGCTATTCATAGGCAAGCGGCAGATGAGAATCTACCGTGGCGGACGCTGGCAGCGTCCGCCACGTCGCTGGTGCTGCCAGCGTCGGCAGGAAAGGTTCTCCTGGCGGAACGATCACGTCTCTTTCGTCGCCGGACAACGCGTCGCCGGACAACGTCGAGTCTGATCTCCGCTGCCGGTTTTCTCAGGCGGCACTTATACTGGTGACACCGGCAACGGATAACGCATCACCGCCGCGACTCTGCTTTCGGGAAGCTTATCTTCGTCCACAATCACGACCGCACCGTCGTTCTCGAAAACGTGCGCGACGAACTGCTCAAGTTCACGGTCGACGGATGACGGATCGTCATCCGGTTGCTCAACGGAGAGCAGCAAGGTGGCGATCTGACCAATTTTCGCCGCCTCAGCGATCTCCTGACGATCATCGGAATAGATTCCTTCGGATTGCGCGGTGGCCAGTTGTGACAACAGGCTGTCCGTCCTGCGGGCGATGTGTGGTTCCAGCAGTTCCCAGGCCCGCGAATGAAGCTGGTCCGGTGTGGAATCGTCCGGATTGCCGTGAACGCAGTGCTTCATCAGCCCCTTGTGCGTATTGGCTTCTTCATAAACCGGCATCAGCTCAGACACGGCCGCGAAGACGAGCGGAGTGTGCGGGTCGGCAATCGCCTCGGTCACGGCTTCGTTGATTTCCCGGAAGTACTGCAGCAGTTCCGCCCGGTCGCTGGACTCAACATGGCCATGTGGAACCGCTGAGTCGGATGACCCTCGGCGAACCTTGAACGAGTGCAGCATGAATCCTTTGTGATGCTGGTCGCCCACAACCGCCTGCAGGGATTCGGGC
>CAZHET010000099.1:12355-15484 GCA_964531585.1 uncultured Planctomycetaceae bacterium
CGGCGACGTGGTCGACGTGTTCGGCACGTCGAGCTTCCCAACCTGGCTGATGGAATCCCGTGTGGCCATGAACAACCGGCACTCGTTCCGACTGACCGCAAGGATATAGAACAGTCCGTCATTCTGCACGAGCGGCAGCAGAGGAGTTACATAGAACCGCTCGCCGACGACAACCCGGGACGAGAACTGCTGCGGGAGCTGCATAATTCTGAAGTCGTCGTCATCGAGGAAGATGGCCAAACCATGGGACTGATGCTGCCAGAAATCATCGTCGTCAATCAATTCTTCAAGCCGGTGCAGTCTGTCACGCACGGCCTGAGACGCATCCGTGGTTTCCACCTGACCCTGAGCCTCTGACAACAGATTCTTGAAGCGAATGTGGTTCTGCTGAACCTCCGGCCCGGAGATGATCGTTGGCATGTAAATAGAGACACAAACATCAGAACTTGCGGAAATCAGCTCTGTTACGTCTCGTTTGAGCAGGCGGCTCATCGCTCATCCTTTCGATTCGATTCGGGTTAGTGGTCAGTATTTATTATTCCGTATCTACTATAAGGATTAGCAACTGCCATGCCGGGACTCGCGCCATGCAGATTTGCATCGTGGGAACTCATTCTGCCTCCGCGGCGTGCCTGCGGTGCACATCGAATTGCTGCTGCCGCACACCGCACTCCTCACGAAGCGGTTGAAGGATCAAACGCCGGCGCGGTCGGTCGAACGCCAGTCGCTGCGCAGCAGGGACAGTGCACGTGACATCCTGAAGTCACGAACTTCAGGACCTTCGCGATTATAAGAGTGTCTCTCTCGAAACTCGGCGCGGAATGTGCTGCATCCACCCGGCGACTCGCAGTGTGTGGCAGTTCGTCACTTCGACGACTCGTCACTGCGAAATCACTGAAACCTGAGAAACAGGAGAAGACTAATGTTGGGTTACGCACTTTTGTTCCTGGTCATCGCCCTGATTGCGGGTGCCATGGGATTTGGTCTCGTCGGCGGCATGGCCTACACAGCCGCTAAGATTTGTTTCTTTGTCTTCCTCGTGCTGGCCATCATTGCACTGATCCGCGGTCGAAGTGTGTCTGTGTAGGCAGATGGTCCCTTGCGAAACACGGTTCTCCGCGACACACGGTTCTCCGTGACAGACGACTGACCGACGACGCACTTCCGGGAAACGATTGTCATGTCGAACACTTCGGAAATTCAAAACCGCCCTCGATTGCCGAACGAGAGTCGTGAAGCCGGTCACGCAGATCGCTCGCCGGCACGCGCAATCGTTCCCATGGTCGTCGCTGGTCTCACGGTGGTAGGCGTCGCAACGGCGGCGGCATACGCCTCCGAGAAGGCCAGCGACCCGGGCGTCGGAATTTCTGCATGGATCGCGGTCGCGATCGTCGGGGCATCAGCGTCCATTTCCGCTGCGAGAAATTTTGGAAGCGGACCACACGGCTGACGCTTGCCGCAATGTCCGGTAAGCTCTGCTCACGTAATCCCGGAAAGTGGGCGGGATCGAGCGATGTGAGTTCGGGACCGGAAAACCGCCGGAACTCACGCCGTTCGGTCCGGCCTGCGACTTTTCATGTGACGCGTCGACGGATTAATGAAACCGACTTTCAGCAGCTGGCGGTATCCATCCCCTCAGAATTTTCCGGTTCTGGAGAGTCCTGGCCGGGAGGCCCGCGAACCGTGACACGTCCCTCCTCATCCTATCCGGGCCTGCTGACTCGCCTGTGGCGCTATGTGGCTCTGTTCGTGAAACAACCGACGGAACTGGCGACACTTGTGCCCAGTTCTCCAATTCTGCGGCGCAAACTTGCCGAGGATCCCTGCATCTCGCAGGCACAGCATCTGGTCGAACTTGGTCCGGGCGACGGAGGCACAACGCGCGCATTGCTGCAGGCCATGCGGCCTGATGCAAGGCTGCTGGCCGTGGAAAAGGCGGCCGCGTTTGTCGATTTCCTGCGAACCATCGACGACCATCGGTGCGTCATCGAACATGCGGACGCGTGTGATCTGGAAGCTGTGATGCGACGTGCTGCCATGAACCAGGCCGACGTGATCGTGTCAGGTATTCCGTTCTCGAACCTTGATCCCGCCCACGCGCTACAGGTTATCGACGCGGTCCATAGCGCATTGGTTCCCGGCGGGACGTTTCTCGCCTACCAGGTGCGAGATCACGTCAACGAACTTGCAAGATGTCGGTTCGGAGATGCAGAAGTCACCTTCGTGCCGTGGAATCTGCCGCCCGTGCATTTGTACCGCTGGAAGAAGGCGAGCATACCGAAAGTTGATCCGGCAGTGGTTCCGTTGGCATAAGGCGAACGACTTCGCAGGTCGATACAGGCTGGCAACTGCATGACGACTGACAGGACAATCACCGACCGATTCCGAATCGTGATCGCTCACTGCAACCGCGAAATCCTGCAACAGGTGCACGAAAGTGTGGCTGCACTGGGACACGAAGTTTTGACGACGGCCAGTTCCGGAGAAGCCACGGTGCAGGCCTGCCGGAACGACCGCCCTGATATCGTCATCAGCGGAGTGCCCAGGATTCCGTGTCAACGATTGAGCCCACCACGTTTCCCCATTCGCCGTCGGAACAGACGATCCGGCAGCCGTCGAGTTCGCGGGCACTGATCAGACGCGTGCCGCGCAGGTCAGCCGGTCGTATCGACCACGAAGTAGCGGCCGATATGCACCATATCGTCCAGCAGAATGTCAGCGACCCTGCCAAGAGTCCCGTCGAACCCGCGAGCCTGACAGCCCATCAACGACTTCGCTGAGCGAAAAAAGCCCTGCGGCGCACGCATCCCCGTGTGCCGCAGGGCTTTCGCAGACCTGCAATTCGGCCAGACCGTCGCGGTTGACCGGCCAGAAAGTTGAAGGACAGAATCCCGAAAGTCAACGCTCGTGCGTGCGGGTATGCAACCCGGTCGCCGCGGTGGTCTGACCTGTCGACCCCGGTTTCGGTTTGCACAGGTCGCGTGACTGACTGGCGACGCGCCGCGCTGTCAGATACACATCGCATGCGTAGACGTCCGTTCGTGCCAGGACTCGCGCGGAAATCAGTTGCCGTGTTAGGCGAGCGGCAGGTGAGAGTTTACCAGTACGATGGCCTTCCAAGGCCGTCGA
>CAZHET010000100.1:0-15403 GCA_964531585.1 uncultured Planctomycetaceae bacterium
GACGACTTGCCTGCTCTGCCCGAGCAGCCAGCCGTCTCTGCGCCGTGAGTGCGTGTCGACGGTTGTCGGCACACAACCACGCGGCGATCGGTGCAGGACCGCACTGAAGATCAGTCACGAATCGGAGTGGGGGGAGAATCTGCTCGTGCAGAAAGCCCGCGTCAAACGAATTTCAGCGCTGCTGCTTTGCACTGTCATGCTGCAGGGCTGCGCGGGGCCTGGTGCGCAGTTGCAGTACCTGTGGGGCGAAGACAAGGCTCTGACGTATTATCAGGACCACGCTACGTCGATCGAGTACCCCGTGTTTCACGAGGAACAGCCGACTGATCAGTCGCTGTTCAATGTACCTCGCGGAATCAACAGCTTCGACGATCTGGAACCGCGGGAAATCTATCTGAACGAATGCATCCGGCTGGCACTTGAACAGTCGACGATCCTGCGAGACGACGGCAGTTTCGGGTCACCCGCCAACCCACTGATGTCGCGACCGAATCAGGTGGCTTCGACGTACGATCCGGCGATTCAGAACACCGGTTTTCTGTTCGGCAATCGAGGCTACGAAGCAGCGTTGTCTGACTTCGATGCGTTGCTGACAACCACGATGACCTGGGGCCGTTCCGAAGAACTGCAGAACGTGATCAATGCGGGAGTGCCGGCTGGTACGACCCTGGTTGGCGAAACCGGCGCGTATTCGACTCGCATTGAAAAGCCGCTGGCCAACTCCGGTCAGATCTCCATTCAGAATGACTGGAACTACAGCGGCAGCAACAGTTCTCTGCTGCTGTTCCCGTCGGTCTACAACGGGTTCGTGCAGACGGAATACCGCCAGCCTCTGCTGGCCGGTTCAGGGACGGAATTCGTCCGTACGGCCGGCCCGCTGAGTCAGAACCTGCGAGGCGTTTCGGGAGTGTCGCAAGGTGTGCTGATTTCGCGCATCAATGCCGACATTTCACTGACCGACTTTGAACAGTCGGTGACCACGATGGTTCGTGACGTTGAACGGCTGTACTGGGACCTGTACCTGAGTCTGCGGCTGTACGATTCAGAAATCGAAGCCTTCAAGGATCTGCTGCGATACTACAACGACCTGCGTGATCGGGACGAATCCGGTGACGCTCAGACGCTGGCGCTGTCGCGCATTTACGAGGCCGAGGCCCGTATCAAGGGGTCGCTGGCCGACATGCTGACGTTCGAGGCGCGTCTGCGTCGACTGATCGGGCTGCCGCTGAACGACGGTACGTTTCTGTATCCCATCGACGCTCCCACGGAGGCTCAGTTGACTCCTGACTGGGAAGCCGCGCTGACGGAGGCTTTGGCGAATCGTCTGGAACTGCGGCGCCAGAAGTGGGAAATCCGCAGCATGGAACTTCAACTCACGGCGGCTCGCAATCTGGCCCGACCTCGCTTCGACTTCGTGTCGCAGTATCGAGTCAACGGGTTCGGCGACAATCTGGACGGCGGCAACGAAGGTATCGGCAACGCTCTGGACACGCTGTCAGACGGGAATCAGACGTCGTGGAATCTCGGCTTTCAGTTCTCACTGCCGCTGGGTCTGCGGCTGGCGCAGATTCAGGTGCGAAACTATGAACTGCGGTTGCGAAAGGCCCGAGCCGCACTCGTCGAACAGGAACGGGAAATCGCCTACGAACTTTCCAGCGCGATGCTGGAAATGGATCGCTGGTACAACCTGGCCGACAGTACGACTCGACGAATTAAAGCCGCCGACGATGCCGTTGTGCTGACGGAAGAACGCTACGAAATCGACGGTCGCCCGGTGCAGGCTCTGGATCTGCTGCTGCAGCGCAAGATCCAGCAACGGGATGCTCAGCAGGCTTACGTGCGCAGCGTTGTCGAATACAACAAGGCGATCACCGACATGAACTTCCGCAAGGGAGTTCTGCTGACGAGCAACGCGGTGTATCTGGCGGAAGGCAACTGGCATCCGGCCGCGTATCCGTTTGCGAAACAGCGAGCCATCGACCGCACGCACGCCGAAGACAACCATAGACTGCAGACAGAACCGATCGACTTTGTTGCCGGTCCGGCTCCAGGAAGCTGGGAATCTTTGGGAACTCAGACACGGCCATCGTATCCCGACGGAGTCAATGCGGGTGAGTCTGGCCGGGTTCAGATGGCCCCGTACACGCCGATTCCCGACGTTCCGGTCTCGCCCGAGCTGCCGCCGGAACCGAACGGTGTGCCTGCGGAAGATCTGCGACCGCGATCACCGTCACCGAGGCTGAATCCGGAACCACCACAGCCGGAAGAGGTACCGCAGCCGAGCAGAGTGCCGGACGTGGTGTACTCACAACCGCACGACGGAACGACGGACGGCGACGGCGCGATGAAGCATTCGAACGGTGTGATCAGGCGAGTTTCCGGAATCGCCGGCGAGATTCGCAGCGACGTTTCGTCCGTTCGCCGAGCGATCTTCCAGCCGAAGCCCGGCAAGGCCAAGGTCAATTAGCGAGGGGAAATCGGCGGAAGCTCGCCCCGAAACGTACTGGGTTCCCGCCTGCGCGGGAATGACGAGGAAGCGGGAATGACGAGGAAGCGGGAATGACGAGGAAGCGGGAATGACGGTGAAGCGGGAAGAACGGTGAAGCGGGTGCCGACGGCCCGGCGGCGTCTCGCGCCGGACTGTTGATGCGATCGGACCACTTGCAATCCGGACCGCTTGCGATCCGGACCGCTATTGTTGGGTCAGCACGTCGCTCACCACGGTCGCGGTTGAATGCAGGCCGAAGTGAGTTTCGACCGCGGCGGGCAGCGACTGGTGGTTGTCGCGAGTGACCGTTTGAGAAATCTCGATGATTGCGTCGTCGAGCCGCGCCGGCAGACCATCGGACACCAGCGTGCCGTGTCTCAGCTTCCCGAGCAGTTCCGGGAACGCGCCGTGATCGGGAACGATCGCCGGAACTCCCAGCAAACCCGCTTCCAGAACGTACAGCCCTTTGGGCTCACGATAAACCGTGGGAACGCACAGTGCGTCCATCGCCGCCAGGATCTCGAATTTCTGTTCGCGAGTGTCCGGGCTGCCCAGCCACTGCACTCGTTCGGGAGAGACAACTTCCTGAGCATGTTTCAGCCGTGACTCGAACCACGCGCGATGCTGTTCCTGGAGGTATCCGGCGATCAGCAGTTTCAGCGTCGGCTGCGAGGGCAGCACTCGCTCGGCAGATTCCAGCAGCCGATCAATTCCTTTTTCCGGGCAGATGCGAGCGAAGTAGCCGATCGTGACTGAAGTCGATTCATCACGAATTCGCTGCTGCCGTCGTTCCCGGAGCGCCGTCAGGAATCGTTCGTCCGTGTCGATACTGAGCGGGATCGTGCGAAAGCGGTCGTCAGGCAGTGACAGGTACGAACTCATGTGACCGCGGTAGTAGCTGCTGTGCGTGAGGAATCCGTCGAACGACTGGCAGTTTTCCGTGATCATCTGCACGGCTTCGTTTTTCCAGCGCTCAGGCAACGCGTCCAGGAAGATATCGTCGCCCTGCAGCAGGCACAGGATTCTGCCGGAGTAGCAGCCTCGCAGTTCGGTCATCACGCCGGACAGCAGCGCATTGCTGAACAGAATGATTTCCGGCTGCAGCTCATCACACAGGAAGCTGACCAGTTCGTGAATTTCGCGGCGCTGCGGCCCGGTGCGACCGGCCAGCATGTCCACCGTCAGCGGACCGAGACTGGCCGGGTCTGTGGAGCTGGCCCGGCCGGTCAGTCGCCGAATGACGGCCGGCCGGTTCAGCCAGTGAATCATCCAGCCAGGCAGCCGCTTCCATCCGGGCAGCAGGGAATCCAGATAGACGTTCACGCCTCCCAGGAACACCCGGTCAGCGCTGACGTTTTCTTCGTCAACACGAATGGGCGTGTATGTGGGAACCAGCACAGCATCGTGACCGGCCAGCCGAAGTGTCCGCGCGAGGGTGTTATCCTGCATGCACGAGCCGCAGAACATGCCCGCGCCGCCGGCCGTGATGATGGCGATTTTCATTCGGCTATTCCGACCGCGACCCCGCGGCGTCGGCCGTGATGCAGTACAGCTTCGTGTGGCTGCGCAGGAACAACTGACTGCCGACCGCGACGGGCGACGCATCCGTGGCGTCGTTCAGCCGGTTGACAGAAACCACGTCCAGCGAATCGTCATCCTTCAACACGACGCAGGTTCCGTCGCGGCCGAGAAAATAGACGTGGCCGTTGGCGGCAATTGGCGATGCATACACGTTGCCCAGCCCCGAAAGCCGGCGCTGCGAAACAACGGGAACACCGGTGCGAGCGTCCAGCACGGTCAGAATGTCGTTGTTGCCCGCTGTAAAGAACAGCCGGTCGCCGCTGAGCACCGCCGACGGCACATACGGCGTACCCTGCTGGTACGTCCAGCGCAGCGCGTTGGAATCCGTGACGTCGCCCGTCGATCCCAGCGGAATCGCGGCCGCGAATGCTCCGCGATACCCGCTGATGCAGATCGCGTCGTCCTTGTACCGGATCGGCGATGGAATGGCGTTAATGGTCTGACCACCGCAGCTCCACAGTTCGGTGCCGTCGGCCAGGTCGTAACAGCGAACGCGGTCCGTGCCATTCGCCACGACCATTGCCCTGCCGTTGAATTCTGTGACCAGCGGAGTGTTCCAGGAGGTCACTTCCGTCGAACGTGCCGTCTTCCATTTCTCTTCGCCGGTTGCGGCGTCCAGGCAGGTGATGAACGAACCGGTTTCCTGATCCCAGTTCACGACCAGGCTGTCGCCGTGAATCACCGGAGTCACCGCTTCACCCCAGCCGTAGCGGGTTTTCATGTCGCCCAGATCACGTTCCCACAGCAGTTCCCCGTCGAGTGAGTAGCAGAAGATGCCTCGCGAACCGAACGACGCGTACAGCCGTTCGCCGTCCAGCGTCGGTGACCCCGCACAATACGTGTGAGACGGATGATGACCTTCATGCGGCACCTGCTCAGTCGCAACTTTCTCCCACACCTTATCGCCCGTTGTGCGGTCGAGACACGTGACAACGAAGCGATAATAAACGTCCGGCGGAACAGTCTTTGACGTTTCATCGGCAACCGGCGGCTGTTCGGCTTTGCGATCGGTTCGCTGGGCGGACAGAACATAGATACGGTCTGCCAGGACCAGCGGCGTCGAGGAACCTTCACCGGGAAGTTCGGCCACCCAGGCGATATTTTCGTGATCGCTCCACTTCACGGGCGGTGTCGCGGAAGTCTCTGCAGCACCACTGGCAAACGGGCCTCGCCAGTGAACCCAGTTTCCGGTGGTGTCCGCTGCGTCGCCGGCGATGGCGCGACTGACGGAGTTCGGCAGTATCAGAAATGCAGACGTCGCCAGCACGAGCGATGTCAGGACCAGGCGGGGAGCAGACAAGCGTTTCATCAGAACAATCCTTCCAGAAGAAGCAGGCTCAGGAGCATACCGGCGCGACTGATGTCGGAAAAGTGACCCAACTGTGTCGAGGCAGCGGGGCCGCGAGACGTGAATTCTCAGCGTGCATCCGCAGACCGCGATGGCAGGAACGCACCACCAGGTTTGATGCCGTACAGTTTCGGATCCCACCTCGCGGGTGACTGACGGCTTAGAAGGTGCTGTGCGGAGTCCGGACAGACGAGAACTGAAGCGACACCAGCCGGAAGTGAACGACACCCGTCCGAAGTGATTGTACAAACCCCGGTGCGTCCCCGCTAAAGTCCGGACGTGTCGAACTGAGTTCCTTCGCGAAGACCGGTGGTGGCTGGTGATGTCCACTGGCGGATGCGGACTTCCGATCGGGAAAATCACCTGATGACAAGCATGACGACTGAAGCCGTCAATCCGGCGTCGGCGAAAATTGACACGCTGTCGGCGCTGGGCATTGTGCGGCTAATGAATGCAGAAGACGCTGGCGTTGCTGCAGCCGTTGGGCGCGAAGCCGACGCGATCGCGCAAGCGATTGACGTCATTGCCGATCGCCTGCGCAGCGGCGGACGGCTGGTTTACGTCGGAGCCGGAACGTCAGGGCGGCTGGGAGTTCTGGATGCCACCGAGTGTCCTCCGACGTTCAGCACGCCGCCGGGAATGGTTGTGGGCATCATTGCCGGAGGCTACAGCGCGCTGCACAGCGCGGCGGAAGGCGTCGAAGATCACCCGGAAGTGGCTGTCGACGACCTGCGGCGGATCGAACTTTCGGCCGGCGATGTTGTCGTCGGAATCGCCACCAGCGGCCGGACTCCGTACGTCATCGGCGCGCTGCAGTTCGCTCGCGAAGTCGGAGCATTCGCCATCGGGCTCGCGTGCAATGACGACTCAGCACTGCACAACGCGGCGGACCTGATGATCGCACCGATCGTCGGTCCGGAAGTCATCAGCGGCTCGACCCGCCTGAAAGCCGGCACCGCCACCAAGATGGTTCTGAACATGCTGACCACAGGAGCCATGGTGTTGCTGGGCAAAACATACGGCAACCTGATGGTCGATCTGAAGGCCACGAATACGAAGCTCGCTGCTCGCACGAAGCGGCTGGTGAGTCTGCTGACCGACGCGAGTCCCGAACAGGCCGACGAGATCCTTGCGGCGTGCGACGGCGAACTGAAGACAGCCGTCGTAGCCATCAGGCGCGAAGTGACGCCGGATGTTGCCCGGCAACTGCTGACCGATGCGGCGGGACGTTTGCGTATTGCCCTGGAATCCGGAAGTTCGTCGCGATGACCTGGTACTCAGATCTGGTCGTCGGAGTCGACGCGGGCGGCACGAAGACAACCGCCTGGCTCGCGCGACTGGATGCTGCTGCTCACGACGCAGTTCGTGGCCGCGGGACGAGCGGCCCGGGAAATCCGCGAGCCGCCGGGTTCGACATTGCTCAGCGGAATATCGCTGCCGCCGTTGCGAATGCGTTTGCCGACGCGAAACTCGAACCCGGTCGTGTGGCCGCCGTCTGTATCGCGGCCGCCGGAGCCGGACGCGACGCCGAACAGCAGCGGCTGAAAGCGTGGGCCGCAGACTGCAAACTGGCGGAGCAGATTCACATCAGTGGCGACGTCGAACCGGTCCTCGCTGCGGTGTCGGTGGCAGGCACGGGCATCGCACTGATTTCCGGAACAGGCTCACTGGCGTGGGGACGAAATTCATCGGGAGAAACCGCTCGCGCCGGCGGCTGGGGTTACTTGTTCGGTGACGAAGGCAGCGGCTACGCGATTGCGCTGGCGGGATTGCGAGCGGCCGCCAAAGCTGCCGACGGTGTCGGTCCGCACACGACGCTTCTCGCCGCTCTGCAGCACCGGCTGGAAGCGACAAAGCCGGAGGAACTGGTGAATCGCGTCTACGAAAAGCCGCTAACGCGCGCTGAGCTTGCTTCGCTGGCGGACGTGGTTTTCGAGTCCGCAGGAACGGATGCCGTTGCCCGGCAGATTGTCGACGAGGCCGCCGAAGATCTGGCCAGACTTGTCCGACGGCTGAAAGTTTCCCTCAGGTTTGACGGCGACTCATTCCCGCTGGCAGTCGCGGGGGGAGTCCTGACGCATCAGCGCGAATTTCGCGCCGACGTCGCTCGACGTTCCGAAATCACAGTGGCAAACATGCAGGTTGTTGCCGAACCGGTTGCCGGAGCCGTCGTGCTGGCTCGTGCGGAGTGCAACCGCTGAGTCACTCGCTGGTTTGCATTCCATGTGACATTCCGGCACAACATCTGTTACAGGGTGCGGATTCGCACGCGGTGAAGGGAGTTGGGCGTTCCGGCGACAGGCGCGGAAGAGCTCGCGATTCTGCACCGAACGCCGCCAGTCCCATGCATTGTTATTGCGCTGTCGTGCCCAGCACAGATCGGCGTCACGAAACCTGTCACCGGCATGTCTTGTGCTACTGAATTGCTGGACCCGTTGTCTGACCTGGTCATGAACTGTCCCGGTCACAACACTGTTTCCGGAGAAAATCGCATCATGATTAAGCTCAAAAAGATCCTGGTTCCGACCGACTTCAGCGAGTTCAGCAAGCCACCGCTGAAGTATGGCTGTGCGATTGCGGCTCGGTTCGACAGCGAACTGCATCTGCTGCACGTGGTTCCGGATGCAGCGATGCTGGTTCCGGAAGCCGGTATGGTGTCCGGCGAAGCCATGCTGGCTCAGACGGACGCACTCGAAGAGTCAGCGATGAAGCAGCTTCAGCAGATGCCGGATGACGGCTGGGACAATGGCAAACCGATCACCCGGGCAACTCGCACGGGAGCGACGTTTTACGAAGTCATTCAGTACGCCAAAGAGAATGACATTGACCTGATCGTGATCGGCACGCATGGTCGTTCCGGGCTGATGCATGTGCTGCTGGGAAGTGTCGCCGAAAAAATTGTTCGCAAGGCACCGTGTCCGGTGCTGACCGTTCGTCCGGAAGGTCACCAGTTCGTCATGCCGTAGCGTTGTCGCAACCGCGTCTCCTCTTTCATTCAGGGAGTGAACAATGAAAATTCCATCGAACATCGTAGTGGGTTGTGCAGCGCTGGTGCTGGTCGGCGGTGGACTTGCGGCGGCTTGGGTACAGGCTCACGCAACGGACCAGCCCGCGACCGCCCGGCCCGGGACTGTTCAGGCTGTTCAGGCAATTTCCACGGCGACGTTGCAGGACGAAGACGATGGCAAAGTTCGGACACTCAAGGACTTCATGCGTCAGAAACTTAAAGCATCGAATCAGATTCTGGAAGGCCTGATGGTCGACGACATGCAGATGATCGACAAAGCCGCCGACACGCTGCTGCGGATGGGAAAAGCGGAACATTGGCGAGCGTCAAATGATATGATGTACCTGCAGCACAGTCGCGAATTCATGACGACGGTGGAAGACATGCAGAAGAAAGCCAGAAAGGACTCGCTCGACGGCACGTCACTGGCGTGGATCAACGTGACGATGAAATGCATCCAGTGTCATGAATGGGTTCGCAATACAATCATCGCGGACGCGGGCCTGAATGAACGCACGGATCGACTTGCGCTGAACGGATTCGGCCCGTTGACAGCTACGGGTGACGGAAGTCACTGATTGCGTGGATCAGTGAATCCGAAACCCGGCAGATCGCGAAAGGGGTTCGGAATCATGACGACTCAACTCTTGCAGAACCGCCGGAACGACCGGCCCGTTCGGCGAAGCTTCAGCCCGGCCGCCGTCGCTGCTGACACGCGGCGGTGGATTCATGAAGTCGACGAACTTGGCCTGCCGCGCTACGGCGAACTGGCCATGCTGCTGCATTCGTTGCGGGAAGCCGTCATCGCCGAAGCGGAGTCTGCTCGCCTGCAGGGCACGGTCGCCGATCGCGGAAAAATCGAACGCCGCGAACGACTGCTGGATCGGCTTGATCTGCTGATCGCCCGCCTGCAGCATCCGGATCTGTACTACGAAACGTGGCAGCAGGCCTGCCGCGAGTTCGATGAGATCTGGCAGGAGAGCTGCGCGTGAAACCTGCACGCCACGATGACTCGTAACAGCAGCACGTCCCGACAGCGCCTGACAGCCGTGTTGGCGAAGGCTACAATGGCAGCCCGTGTCCGAACGAATCGGCCGCGGGCTTTTTGCTTTCGCAAACCGTGACTGAGCTGCATGACTTTGATCAATTCGCCGCTGATTTTTGGTCTGGTGCTGGCCGGAATTCCGGTCATCCTGCATCTGATCATGCGCGCCCGGCCGAAGAAGCTGGAGTTCCCGGCTCTGCGGCTGTTGAAATCGCGGCAGACATCGAACTCGCGGCGCATGCAGCTTCGGCATCTGTTGCTGCTGTTGCTGCGCATCATCGTGATCGCTGTGGCCGTCGTCGCTCTGGCTCGACCGTCACTGCCACCCGCGCGCTACGGCCTGCGAGTCTGGGAATGGCTGGCTCTGGCCGCCGTGATTGCCGGCAGCGCGGGTGTGTACTATTGGCTGTCGAAAAAACTGTCACAGGCGTCCGCGGCCTCGCATGCACTGCGCGAACGGCGAGGACGGTTGCGCACGTTTTCGGTGCTGGGCGGAGTTCTCGCGGCGCTGCTGCTGGTCGGTGTGCCGTGGGGAATTCGCGTGCAGGGAGAAATCACGTCGCCGAGGAACGAGCTGGCGGAAGACATTCCCGTCGCCGCCGTGTTTCTGTTCGATGTCAGCGACAGCATGACCTACCGGCACGAAAATCTCACTCGGCTGGAACAGGCTCAGGAAATCGCGGCGGCTCAGTTGAGCATTCTTCCCACAGGCAGCCGCGCGGCCATCGCGTCGAATGCTGCGGGCAGCGATGAAGTGGTGTTTCAGGCGGACCTTGCCGGAGCACAGTCGCGCACTGAATCGCTGGCACCTCACGCGGTGACCAGTCCGCTGAACGGCCTGATCAAAAGAGCGATCGAAGCGCATGTCGACGACCGCGAACAGGTGCAGCGTGAACCCGGCGGAGGGTCCGGCGGCAACGATTTATTCTCGCGCGAAATCTACGTGCTGACTGATCTGTCGATCGCTGCCTGGCAGCAGCCCGACGAAAGCGGCCTGCGAGATCTGCTGGTGCAGCATGACTGGCTGCAGATTTATGTGGTTGACGTGAGCGTTGTGCAACCGGTGAATGTGTCACTGTCAGAACTGCGTTTGTCGCAGGAATCGACCGTCGTCGGTCGCGAAGTCAGCGCCTCGGTCACTGTGTCGGCGACTCCGTTTGCAAAAAGCGACGCGATTGTGGAAGCGTTCACGCTGAACAGCGACGGCAGAGAAATCCGCGTCGGAGCGCCGGAAATTGTGAAGTTCACCGGGACGCCGCCTGCGGTCACATTTCAGATTCCCGCCAGCGCAGACGGCAGGTTTCAGCAGGGAGTCATCCGCATTGCGTCATCGGACCCGCTGGCTGTTGACGATGTGCGATACTTTACCTTCGGAACCCGCCCGCGACCGCGGCTGCTGCTGGTGGCGGACAGCCCGGATGACAGCAAATACCTGCGCAACGCTCTGCAGCCCGAACAACTGCAGCGTGCCGGCGTCGTGTACTACGACATCACAACGGTCAGCACCGATCAGTTCACGCGGCAGACGCTGCCGAATTACGACGTGGTCGCCGTCATCAACTGCCAGCGACCGTCGCCATCGCTGTGGTCATCGGTGAAAGACTATGTGCGAGCCGGCGGCGCGGCGCTGGTGGTCGCCGGAGGCGGTCGTCGCAATCTGGATGTCGACCGGTGGACGACTCCGGCCAGCGCAGAACTTCTGCCAGGGCTGCCACTGATTCCCATCACGCTGCGAAGCGGTCCGCAGCAGCTGCGCATTGTCGCCGAACAGCATCCCGTCAGCCGCGCATTCCTGCAGTACACCGAAGACCAGACCGCTCTGTATCAGACGCCGTTCTACAGGTGCTGGACATTCGACCTGACGGAGGATGCGCTGACGGTGATGATCCTGAGCGCTCAAAGCGACTATCCCGCACTGATTGAACGGCGCGTCGGCGCTGGTCGAGTCCTGCTGTTCGCGTCCGCCGTCGATTACCTCACCGACGGTGGTCAGGACTGGACGGAACTGCCGGCCGAATGGGTGTTTGTTCCGTTTGCCGAACAGATCATGCAGTACCTGACCGGCGGATCTGATCAGCAGCATAACTTCACTGTGGGAGCACCCGTCGAAATCAGCGTGCCGGCGGCGGAACGGTTTTCGAAGTACGTGGTGGCTCGCCCGAGACTGCGTCAGTCCGGCGGAACCTTCGCTCCCGACGACACTTCGCTGCTGATTACCGACGCGGACGAAGCTGGCCAGTATCAGGTGCGCGACAGCGATGACGCCGTCGCTTTCGAATCTGCGTTTTCCATGAACAT
Source organism: uncultured Planctomycetaceae bacterium (assembly GCA_964531585.1). GTDB lineage: Bacteria > Planctomycetota > Planctomycetia > Planctomycetales > Planctomycetaceae > JAWKUA01. The sequence continues at coordinate 11,768 of CAZHET010000100.1, forward strand.
GATTGACGCCGAAAGCAATCTGACAGCGATCGAAGACGAGACGCTGACGGAGATTCTGGGAGCGAACCGGTTTGCTCGGGTCCGCGATCCGGAAGAGCTGCAGCGGGCTGTGCGAGTCGGCCGGCTGGGTGTGGAAGTCTTCCCGGTGCTGATCGGCCTGCTGCTGCTGCTGTTCTGCGCCGAACACCTGATGGCGAACTTCTTCTATGACAGCGACCCGGTACCGGAGGACGGGCGGTCAGTGGTGGCGACTTCATGAACTTCTCCGTCGAACCGATCTGGCCGTGGCCCGTTGTGGTGCTGGCGTGTGCTGTGATGCTGGCCACCGTGGCGATCGGCTATCCGCGGCGAGTGCAGCACCTGCCCAAACCGTGGCAGCGAACGTTGCTGTTCCTGCGGCTGGCGATTGTCGTGCTGATGCTGCTGTGGATGCTGCGGCCAACGTTTGCCATCGATCGCCAGGACAAGACGTCGGCCGTGTTGTATGTGCTGCCCGATGTCAGCCGCAGCATGGAGACTCCCGATGGTCCGGCCGGAGCCACTCGCATGGAAGCCGTGCGAAAGCTGCTGGACGAAGCGCAGCCTCTGCTCGACCGGTTGTCCGATCAGGTGGAAGTCCGGCTGCGGGAATTCGCTGATGACATGACAGCAGTCGAACAACCTTCGACGGAAGTTCAGGGCCGCGCGACGGCCATTGGAGCGACTCTGGAAGCTCTGGCCGAAGAATCCCGGGCTCAGCGAGTCGCCGGCATTCTGATGCTGTCGGACGGCCGCCAGACCGCCACCGGTCGCCAGGACGTGAACCCGGTGCAGCCTGCGAAGATTCTCGGCCGGCAACAAAGCCCGATCTATTCGGTCACGTTCGGCAGCGGTGACTTCGCTGAATCGTCGCTGGACGTTTCGCTCAGCCAACTTGACGTTAGCCGCGACGTTTTTGTTCGCAATGTCGTGCCGCTGAAGGTGCGTCTGAAATCTCTGGGAGTCGTCGGCCGCGAGGTCACCGTGCGAGTTCTGATCGAAGACGCACTGGTACAACAGGACGGTTCGTCCGGAACCATGCGGCCAATTCCGCGAGATCAGCAGAATCGCACGCTGCAGGTGTATGTCCCGAAGGAACAGGCGGACGACGCGGTCCTGGATCTGCAGTTCGTCCCGCTGCAGGACGGCGAACTGAAGCTTCGAGTCGAAGCGGTTCCGCTGAACGATGAAGTCCGCAAGACGAACAACGCGGTCGAAACGATCATTCGTGTTCGCCAGGGAGGCATTCGCGTCGCGTATTTCGACACGACCCGACCGGAACAGCACTGGCTGCGAAGCATCGCCGTCAGCAGCCGCATTCAACTGGACTATCAGCCGATCCGCAAAGGTCGCTTCGCCGATCGCAATCAGTTCGAGGACGAATGGTTTCGCCCCGGCAACTACGACGCATTCATCATTGGCGATGTGCCGGCGGAAATTTTCGGCCCCGAACGGCTGGCGGCCATCTATCGCTGCTGCGATGCCGGAGCCGGTCTGATGATGATCGGCGGCTATGACAATTTCGGGGCAGGCGGCTATCACGAAACTCCGCTGGCTCCGCTGCTGCCGGTCGAGATGACGGCGGCTGACGAACAACTGACCGATCCGATTCCGATGATTCCCACGGCCGTGGGACGAACCAGTTCCATGCTGCAGATCGCATCTCCGGAACTTAACCGACAGCGCTGGGAACAGCTGCCGCCGCTCAGCGGAGCCAACCTGCTGCGGCCTCGACAGAACGCGCTGGCTCAGGTGCTGGCCGAGTCGCCGAACGGTGTGCCGCTGCTGATCGGTCAGGACGTCGGCCGTTCGCGCGTGCTGGCCTTTGCAGGAGACACAACATGGCAGTGGTACGTGCATGAAGACTGGGGAGCCGAAGTGTATCAGCGGTTCTGGCGTCAGGTGATTTTCTGGATCACAAAGAAAGACGACGACAGCAACTCGCCGGTCTGGGTCAACGTGGAACCTCGTGATCTGATGCCCGGCCGCAGTGCGCTGGTGACGTTCGGAGCACGCGATTCCGACGGCGTGCCGCTTCCCGGTGCCCGGTACGACGTCAGCGTTCTGCTTCCCGATGGCACGACGGAACAACTTGCGGCTCGCAGCGCCAATTTCCAGGGAGAAGCAGATTTCGAAAACACTCAGCAACCCGGTGACTACTGGGCGTACGTGACCGCAAGCGTCAACGGTCAGCCGATCGGCGGCCGCGCGGCCACCCGGTTTCTGGTGAACGAGCGAGACCCGGAACTCGACAACCCCGCCGCCGATCCCGGCCTGATGCGAGAACTCGCGCATGTCAGCGGCGGAGACTATCTGACTGGGGAAGCTCTGCTGGAACGACTGGAACTGTGGGCCACCGACGGCCTGCCGTCTCTGGCAATGATCCGGTCCGAACGCGTCAGCCTGTGGGACAACTGGATCACCCTGCTGCTGTTCATCCTGCTGCTGACCGCGGAATGGGCCATTCGCAAGAAACGCGGACTGGTGTGAGTCATTCTCGCTCGGGACAATGGTCCCAAGCTACGTAGGATGGGACCATTGTCCCGTCCGCGTCGCTGGCATGCGGCAGGCGGCATGCGACGGGCAATCAAAGCGGGTACTCCCGCGTGCCTGATGTGCGGGAGCACCCGGTGATGAGTATTCTCGCTCGGGACAATGGTCCCAAGCTACGTAGGATGGGACCATTGTCCCGTCCGCGTCGCTGGCATGCGGCAGGCGGCATGCGACGGGCAATCAAAGCGGGTACTCCCGCGTGCCTGATGTGCGGGAGCACCCGGTGATGAGTATTCTCGCCCGGGACAATGGTCCCAAGCGACGTCGTCGTTACTCAACAGGTTCGAACTTCCAACCCGCATCGATCCATTTTGGATTGAGCCAGCGACACCATAGGTTCCGCGGAATACCGGCGCGGTGCGGGTTGCGACCGATGTACTGGACGACGCGGTACAGATGCTCTTCGTCACGAATGATGCGGTCATAGCACTCCTGTTGCCAGAGTTGACCTGACAGTGATTCACGATTGTTAATGAATCGGGCCGTGGTTCGTTTGATCGCTCCGAGTTCGTGTTCCAGTGCGTACCCCTGAAATGGCCGCATCGTAAGATGACAGTGGTTGGCCATGATGACCAAACATCCCACTTCGTATCGCTGCTCGTGCCAGTGCAGTATTGAGCGTTGCAGTTGCTTCGCGTATTCCCTGTGCGATAGCCAGCACCTGCCCGAACCCGCGTCCATCGCAGCCTCGACCATGCGGAAGACCTTTCGAGCGTACTCTGTCCATGTTGCCTCGTCGCGTGGCGACGGATGCTCGCGTTCCCAGGCACGGCGCATTGACTGAAGCTGGTGAATCTTGTGGGCGGGCAATGCGTCGGCAAGATTAAAGGTCACGAAGTACGTGGCACCATCCTGTCGCCAGTGCGGAAGGTGACGTTCGTATCGCGAAACGACCGTGGCAGGATCGAGCCCACGGAATGTTGGCGGTGCCGGCAGGTTGAATGTCATCGGCGATAGAGAAATACAGGATGGGACCACTATCCCGTCCGCGTCGCTGGCCGGCGGCAGGTGTCGGGCGATCAAAGCGAGTGCTCCGTGTGCCTGATGTGCGGGAGCACGCGGTGA
>CAZHET010000101.1:0-3708 GCA_964531585.1 uncultured Planctomycetaceae bacterium
ATCGTTGAGATGAGCCCTGTCTTCGAGTCGACTTTGCGAATGCAGTGGTTCCAGCTATCCGCGATGTAGAGACTTCCGTCGGGAGCTACCGCGCAGTTATGCATTCCGTTGTAAGTTGCGTCGGCAAATCGTCCACCGTCGCCGTTGTAGCTCTGACTGCCATCGCCGGACACGTGGGTGAGTTCGCCGTCAGCCGACCGCTTGTGGACTCGCCCGCCTTCGAGTTCGACGATCAACATGTCACCGTCGCGGTTGAAGTCGATTCCGAACGGCGCGTGCAGCGGACTGGTTTCCGGATTCCAGTCCCCGCCTTCTTCGGAGCGAAGGCCGCCGACAATGACGTCGACGTTGCCGGACGACGTGTCGTCCGCAGTCAGCGAAGCCGGAAACAGGAGAAGACTCGCGACGAGCTGTGGTGCGAATGTTCTGCAGAGCCTTCCGGCCGGGATGACATCGTGTGGCATACTCGCAAGTGCCTGGTAACACCAAGTGGATGTGAAGCTGAACCGCGACAAACGGCTGCGTGTGCGGACGCACCGCTGACGCGGTCAGCTTCACGACTCCAATGATCCCAGTCAACCGACGGTCGCTAAAGGAAAGGCAATCTGAAAAAGCTCACCCTTTGGATCGCAGCGAAATCACGGAATGGCTGCCCGGAGTGGGTCAGACCCTTTCTCAGACAGCTTCTACGGCATGACGAATTCGTGTTCCCCTTCACGAACCACCATGACCGGACAGATCGCCTTGCGAACGACTCGTTCGGCGACGCTGCCCATCAGCAGGTGAGCAAACGCGCCGCGACCGTGTGTGCCGATCACAATCAGTTCAACATCGTGCTCCTTCGCGTACCGGCAGATCTCCACGAAGGGATGACCAGGCAACACCTTTCGCACGATTTTCAGCGTGCTTCGCTCAGGCTCCGCCGGCTGGTTGTTCAGCATGGCTTCCGCACGCGCAATTGCTTCCGATTCGATTTCCGGAGTCGCCAGGCCGCCTTCGCCGTACATGATCGGAACCTGTTCGGCAATGTGCAGCAGGTGCAGTTCGGAATCAAACACCGTGGCGAATTCCGTGGCGTAGCGGAGTGCATTTTCGCTGTGCTCGCTGAAATCGGTAGCGACAAGAATGCGTTTTAGCTGGATCATCGCGGCTGCTCCCTTGTAAGTTGCTCTAACAAAACCGGTGCAGGCACCCGGGCGAATCAATCATTCAACGCGATGTTTACTTCGTCCGGGAGCCAGCCGTGGTTTTGTTATGCGTTCTAATAGCTGCACGTGCTCGTGTATCGGACACCGCCAGTTTTCCATAGAAGGACAGGGGCAACTTGCGTTCCCGTTGAGCGCATCGCAGGCAAATTTCATCGCGAGCCGTCGAAACCGGCTGTCACGCTGAGCAGGAACGCACGTTCCGCCTGTTTGACGTGCGAATGTGCGCGCGGCGAGACGCCGGGCCGGGCGAGTTTGCGAGCAACTCTAATGGTCTTCACCCAGCAGACGCTTCAGACGTTCGGTCAGCTCCTGGCGAGCCCGAAAGATGCGGCTGCGGACTGTCCCCAAAGGAATGTCCAGCACCGAAGCAATCTGTTCGTAGGAAAATCCGTCCATCTCTTTCATCACCAGCGGCTGGCGAAATTCTTCGGCAACCTCCTGCAGCGCCCGGCGAACAATCCGGACGTGTTCTTCGCTGCTAAGCTGCCGCGACGGATCAGCGTCCGGATTACTGTCTTCGGGAGCCGCTCCGGACGAGGCGACAAGCTGATCCAGCGATGTCGTTTCGATTCGCTGCCTGCGGTTGCGACTGATGGCGGCGTTCATCGCAATGCGGTACAGCCACGAGTAGAATTCCGCCTCATGGCGAAATGTCTCCAGGCGCTTCCATGCAGAAATGAAAGCCAGTTGAGCAACCTCCAGTGCGTCGTCGCGCGACCCCAGTGCGAACTCCAGGCTGTGGACGAGTCGGTCCTGATACCGCACAACAAGGGCGTCGAAGGCGTTGTCGTCTCCGTCCAGCGATTGTTGAATGAGTTGTTGGTCGGACGGGTCGTTCAACGATTATTCTGCCGGGAATGAATTCCTGCCGTGCGATGATCGGATCGCATTGCACCGACTGCTGCTGGAAATGGCAAACGTGCCGAATCTCATTCTGATCCCGACACAACCGGAATTTGCGGTGCTGCAACCGCGTCTGGAAACGCTGACAGTCAACGGTCACTGGCGGATTGAACTTTGCGGCTTCGGCATCGCGGCCGCGGCGGCTCGCGCGGCAATGCTGGTGGAGCAATGTCAGCCTGATCGTGTCATCCTGACGGGAATCGCCGGCACATTTGATGACGCGCTGCCAGCCGGCCAGGCGTTTGATTTCACCCGTGTTGCCTGTTTCGGAATCGGTGCCGGATCCGGCGTGGAGTTTCAAACGGCACAGGAGATGGGTTGGCCGCACTGGCAGCCGCCGTCGAGGCCGACTCGTTCGGAGCCGCGTTGTGCGATCGCTGCGAGGGGTGAAATCGGTGACCTGATCGAACTCGACACCAGCACGAGCACCGGTGATCGCTTGCTGTTGACGGCGTGTTCGGCATCGGCGCACGATCGCGATGTTCAGGAACGCCTGCAGAAGTTTCCCACGGCGATTGCGGAAGACATGGAAGGCTTCGCCGTGGCGCTTGCCTGCCAGCTTGCGGAAGTCCCGCTGCAAATCATCCGCGGCATTTCCAATCGCGCCGGAGACCGCGACAAGACTCACTGGAAAACCGCCGAGGCACTGGACTCGGCAGCGAAGCAAGTCCTGACATGCGCGACGGAATTGTGGCCTCAGGCTGGGTAGCTGGATAAGGTGGCGGTCCACATTCCCAGTCTCGCCATTTGCAATTCTGCGTTCCATGTTCGACCTTTCGCCGCGCCGTGATATGGTCAGGGAGCTACGTGGTGCTCCAGGTTCAGCCGCCCGAAACCGCATCAGCCATGCCTCAAACGATTCGCCTTGGAATTTCCACCTGTCCGAATGATACGTTCGCGTTTCACGGGTTGCTGACGCGCGCGGTTGACTGGCGGGGATTGACGTTCGATGTTGAATTGCTGGACATTCAGCAACTCAACGACCGGTTGTTTGCCGGGCACTTTGACGTTGCGAAGGCCAGCTTTCATGCGGCGCTGCTGCTGGCGGATCAAACGATCGTTCTGCCGAGCGGGTCGGCTTTGGGTTTCGGAGTTGGGCCGCTGCTGCTCGCCGCGCGCCCGGAGATTCTGCCGACAGACGAAACGCAGCTCACGCTGTGCCCTGGCAGGCACACGACGGCGGCGTTGTTGTTCGAGTTGTTTCACCCGCAAACGACTTGTGTTCAGCATGTTGTTTTTTCCGACATCATGCCGATGCTGCAGCGCGGCGCGGCGGATTTTGGAGTCTGCATTCATGAAGGCCGATTTACGTGGCAGCAGCAGGGGCTGAGTCTCGTAGAGGATCTGGGAGTCCGCTGGGAAGCGGAAACCGGCTGTCCGCTTCCGCTGGGCGGCATTGTGGCTCAGCGGCGGCTGTCAGCGGAAACACTGGCGACCGTGCAGGCGGTGGTTCACGATTCGCTGCAGTTCGCCCTGGCGGATCGCAATACCGCCCTGCACTCAATGAGAAAGTATGCTCAGGAATTTGACGACGAAGTACTGATGCAGCACGTCGATCTGTATGTCAACGACTGGACCACAGATCTGGGAACGGCGG
>CAZHET010000101.1:3718-7163 GCA_964531585.1 uncultured Planctomycetaceae bacterium
ACGCGCTGAACGAGCTGTCGCGGCGCGGGAAGGCTGCCGGAGTGGTCCCTGAATCTGCGTCACCGATCGAAGTGTTTGAGTGACATGCCGAAGAAACGCATGAGTCCCGATCAGCAGTTGCAGCGACTGCACATTCTGGCGAATGCCGTTGTTGACGATGCGTTCATCGAGGAAGTCCGAAAGGCGCTTGGCAGCAGTTCGAATCTTGTTGTCGAGCTGGCTGCTCAACTTGTTCGGCAGCACGAAATTCGCGACGCGACGGCTGAGCTGCGCGCTGCGTACGAGCGATTTCTCGCCGAGCCGACCGAAACGGACAAAGGCTGTCGGGCGAAACTGGCTGTCGCAGAAGCGCTGTCTCACGCAGACTACGACGACCCGGAATTCTGGCTCGACGGCATGAAGTATGTTCAGTTGGAAGCCGCGTGGGGTGAAGCCGAGGACACAGCGAGCAATCTTCGCGGAGCGTGCGCGTTCGGGCTGATTCGCAGCCGGATGGTTTCACCAGCGGAGGCCATGCTGGCGCTGGTGGATTTGTTGAATGATTCACAGAAGCTGGCCCGCGTGCATGCGGCGCGGGCTATTGGAGCGACAGGGTCTCCGGCGGCAATGCCAGTGCTCAAGCTAAAAGTGCTTGTTGGCGATGCGGGGTATGAGGTACCTGGTGCGTGCTTCGCCGGGATGCTGAACGCCGATAGCGCTGTCGGGGCTGAATTTGTCGCGAAGTATCTGGCGTCTCCGGATGACGATATTGCGATCGAAGCCGCGGCGGCAATCGGCGAATCACGCAACTCGGAAGCCGCGAAACTGCTGCTCGCTGCATGTCGCGACTGTCGGCGAGAATTGAGAGAGCCGTTCTACATCAGCGCGGGACTGACGCGACTGTCGGCGGCGGTTGATTTTCTGGTGGAACGCATTGCGGCAAACCAGTCGGACGCCGTCGTGGCCGTGAAGGCGCTGGCTCCGGCGCGGTTTTACCCTGGCGTGGCTGAACGCGTTGCCGCGGCGGTCGAGGCGGCCGACGATCCTCGCGTGGCGGCGGAGTTCGCGAAGCGGTATTGAAGAGTCATGCAGCTGGGGCGTGATGCTGCAAGTGGCTTGTCAGCTTCTGATTTTCGGGTTCGCCATTCCCGCCTCGGGTTCGCCATTTCAAGCCCAGAGTCCTGCCCTCGCGAAGGCGGGAGCGGAAAGCCAGTGCCGCGATCTGGATTCCCGCCTGCGCGGGAATGACGGACAACTGCTATTTCAAGCCTTGACAAGGCACTAAGAGGCTCGAACAAAACCGGGACAGGCACCCTCGCAAGTCCATAATCCCATACGATTTCTGCTTCGCCCGGGAGCCAGTCCTGGTTTTGTTAGAAGGGGTTCTAAACCGTGCCGGCTTTCTTCGTTGATTGCGGCGTTGGCTGACCACGGTGTCGCGCATTCAGCCAGATCAGCAGTCCGCAACCCGTGAAGAAAATTCCGATGCTCATCAGTTGCGAGAACGTCAGGCCGGTTCCCAGGCGAGCCGGTTCGTCGTCCCGGATAACCTCCAGGATGAAGCGGTTGATCGGGTAGAGTGTGCAGCCCAGTCCCAGAACTGCTCCTTCAAAAGGCCGGCGGTGGAAGTACCAGGTCAGCAGTCCGGCCAGCCCGAATGCCAGAATTGAACTGTAAAGCTGTGTCGGATGCAGTGGAATGGTGGCCGCCGCGTCCATCGGAATCGTGCCGCGTTCAACCAGTTTCTGGAACGTCATGCTGTCAGCAGGAAACCGGACGGCCCAGGGCAGCGAACAGGGGCCGCCGAAACAGCAGCCGTAGAGAAAGCAGCCGATGCGACCAAATCCCAGGCCAAGCAGCAGCGACGGAATGACAATGTCGCCCAACTGCAGAATGCGAATCCCGCGGCGTCGACAGAACACGATTGAACCGATGACGCCGCCGATCACGCAGCCGTAAAACACGATACCACCGTCGGTCAGGTTGATCGCAGCCTTCAGGATCGCGAAGCCCGACTTTCCGGCAAACACTCGGTGGCCGTTTTGAAACAGGTACACGGTTCTGGCACCGATGATACCGGGAACCAGCAGCCACATCGTCAGATCCCAGATGTAGTTCGGATCCAGGCCGACCTGCCTGGCACGTCGAACCGCCAGCAGAGTTCCCGCCGCGAAGCCGACGAACATCATGAAGCCATAGCCGAACAGCGGAATGCCCGATTTTGCGATGGGAAGATTCAGCACCGGGATCATGACGACCGCCGTGGGAATCGCCGCCCAGAACAGCAGTGACGACAGCACCTGGCCGGAATCGCGAGTCAACTTCCACAGCACGGCGAGCGCAACAGCAGCGACGACTGCCCAGAACGTCAGCACCCAGCCGGCACCCACCAGCAGTTCATTGCCGGCGGATTCCAGCTGCCACCAGGAGTCGAACACAATTCTCAGCAGGACTTTTCGCATGACAGAACTTTAGCCCCAACGCACGATCAGGTGAATTGTAGAATTGCGTTGTCGATCAGCCGGGTTGTTCCCAGCCTGGCAGCGACCAGAGCGACGGCCTGTTGCGGGCGATCGGTCAGCGCTTGCAGTGATTCCGTGTCGACAACGACGGCGTAATCAAGTTCCACGCCCTGTGCCCGCCGGATCAGTTCCTGCATCTGTTGCTCGATTTCGGACGGCTTCGCATCGGACGTGCGAGCGAGTTCGTCCGCACATTTCAGAGATTGCGACAACACCAGAGCCTGCTGGCGCTGTGCAGGTGACAGGTAGCGATTCCGGCTGCTCATCGCCAGACCGTCGGGTTCGCGGAGTGTCGGGCAAGTGACGATTTCGATGCCCCAGTCCAGATCTTCGGACATGCGGCGAATCACCAGTTGCTGCTGAAAATCCTTCTGCCCAAAAAAGGCTCTGTCGGGAACGGTGATGTTGAACAGCTTGGCGACGACTGTTGTGACGCCGTTGAAATGACCGGGCCGGATTGATCCTTCCAGCACCGTCGTCAGGTGTTCAACATGCACGACCGTGTGGGCGTCCGGGCGGTACATGTCGGCCGTTGTCGGCGTGAAGACCAGATCGGCTCCCGCGGAATCGCACAGCCTGAGGTCCTCCTGCAGCGTCCGCGGATAACGCTCGAAGTCTTCATTGGGGCCAAACTGGGTGGGATTGACGAAGATCGTCGCGACGACGAAATCGCAGGCGCGGCGAGCGGCTTCGAGCAGGCTCAGGTGTCCCTGATGCAGGGCTCCCATCGTCGGGACAACGCCGACGACGGCCCCGTCCTTTCGTTGCTGCCGAACGACCTGGCGTGTTGCCGTGGGCGATGCTTCGACCTGCATAGTGACGTTCAGCGTGTCAGTGAGAAAAACGCTTGGTGCGTGGTGGTGAAAAAACGAAAGCCAGGATGCGATGCGGCACCGGGCTTTCGAGAATTGACGTTAGAACCTGCCCGCTTCCAAATCCGTGCG
>CAZHET010000101.1:7263-15374 GCA_964531585.1 uncultured Planctomycetaceae bacterium
CGAAACTGTTCCTGGACAGGTTCTTAAGCCAAAACGCCGTGCTTAGAAGTTGTATCTGGGATTATTCGAATCGAAGTCGGCGTCGGTCAGTTTCACATCGGTCTGAATCTTTGTGAACATGTAGTCTTCAACAACCGGATCCTCCACCCCGCCTCGCTTTGGGAAGCCGAACTGCTGAATTCTGACGGGGAACCCGGTGGCTTCGTCGATCCATAATCGCGTGACCTTGAACTTAAACTGTTTTCGCGGCTGTGGATGACTGCTTTCCCAGACACGACACTGCATGTCCTCCAGCTTCGCGTCTTTGAAGAACTTGACTTCGGTTTCGCCGTAGTTGGATTCCATCTCCCATTGCTTGATGACGGCTTCAACGCCCTTGCTGATGCCGGCCATGGTGACCGGATAACGGTTTTCGCCCATTGCCATACGATCGGTCGGCGAAAGTTCCATTTTCCCGGCCAGTCCCAGAAGTCCGGTCTCGTGGACCAGCAGCTTTCCGTTATTGCGGCCGTCGACATAAATGACTTCGCGGCCCTTGTTGGGATTTTCAAAGAACAGGTAGACGCTGAACGGGTCGTGTCTCACCTTCATCCGCAACTTTTGAGAAATCAGTTTCGACCCGACGACTTCGCGTTTGAAGAATGCGGCTTCGTAGCCGGGGACGGCGTCAATTTTTTTCATCGCTTCGGTGGCGTCGCGAATTGCCGGCGCGAGAGGATGTTCACTGGCTGCCGGCGCTTCGTCAGCGCGAAGTCCCCCGGCAAATGCCAGGCACGTGAACAGACAAGCGGTGGTGTGCCGCAGGTTGCAGATCATTGGTCTTCTCCGTGGATCAGTCGGTACCGGAGCCGGCTTCCGTGGCTCGCGATGTTCAATCGGTTCGTTTCGTATTGCAGTCCTGCCAGAAAACTGCGATTGCCGCATTCTTACGTCATTCGTAGAATCGGGCAATATCTGCTGAATGGAGACGAGTCAGGGATGGATTCCTCGCGCGGTGGACCGCTGACAAATTTTATCATGGTGCTGCCACTGATCGTGGTGCCGCTGATTGCCATACTGCGCCCCGCAGATCGTGACAGTGGAATCTCAGGGCAGGATGTGTCTGCCGCCGCGGATGGTGAGTCGCTGGATGATTTCGGCCATCTCGATTTTGACCGCCTGACCGGAACCGGTGCCAACGGCGGATTTGCCGACAGGTCGAACAGTCGCGCGACAGCGTCAAACGCAGGGCCGGCAGGTTTGCTGGAAGCGCCTCGCGACTTCAGCCAGGCATTCGACACACACGCGCCGCCGACGGGTCTGCTATCCGCCACGACAAGCGATCCCGATCAGCAGCGCCGATTTGTGGAGCTGGAGCGTCTGGGGGCGACTCGCAGTATGTGGTTCAGCCCGGGGGGAGCCCGGTCGGTTGGATTCGCAGCGTTCTTCCCGGCAGGCGACGGCGTCATTACCTACCGCTTTGGGGCTGAGGCAGAGTCCGAAACTGCCGCGATGGACGAAGTCATTCGCCAGGTGCGGGAATTTCAGGGGACTCAACCTGCAGGCACCCCGGAACCGCTCAACGCGAACGACCTGCCGTGGGACGACTTTCAGTAGTCGCTGCGGAACCTGCCACACTCAGCGCGAACCAGCCCCACATGGTGCTACGGTGACAAATTCACTGAGTTTTCGGAATTTCGCTTTTCGCGACCTGCGCATTTATTCAGCGGGCCTGGCTTCTTCTCAGGATAGCGCGACGGAACTTTCCCGGTCGGCGTTTCGCAGCGGACCGGCCTTTCAGCGGCGTACTTCGCTGGATGATTCTGTGCTGCTGGAAGACGGCACGCTGATTCGCTCGGCGCGGCTCGCCAGACTTGAAGCGACGTTGCTGATCGCCGGGGCGCCCGTATCGGCTCGCAAACTTGTCCAGCTCGCGAGACTGGTCGATGCCAAAGAAGTCCAGCAATTGATCAACCGACTCAACACGGGCTACGACCTTTCGCGTTCAGCGTTTCGCATTGAACAGACAGCCACCGGGTTTCAGATGATGACACGCCCTGCCCTGGCCGACTGGCTGGACCGGCTGCATCAGAGGCAGTCGCGAATGAAGCTGTCTCAGCCCGCCATGGAAACTCTGACGATCATCGCGTACCGCCAGCCGGTCACGCGAGCTGATGTGGAGGCCATTCGAGGTGTGCAGTCGTCCGACATGATCCGCCAACTGATCGACCGCGGACTGGTGCGGGTAGGTGGTGAAGACAACTCGCTGGGCAGACCGTTTCTATACGAGACGACACGGGCGTTTCTGGACATGTTCGGACTCGGGCGAGTCCAGGACATGCCGGACTTTGAATCGCTCGGACGAGTGCCCGAACCGCAACCCGAATGCGATGCGGCAACCGAACCCGAAGCTGCAGAAACCGCGCACGAGGAAGGCACTGAAGAACCACCGGAGGACGCGTCGCAAGCGGGTGATGAAGTTGGCGAGGCCGCGTAGTCGCCTGTCAAGGCTTGAAACTGGAGTTGTCCGTCATTCCCGATGCAGGCGGATGGTCTATACTGGCAGGAGGTTCCGAACCCGTTCCAGGATCTCATCGCCGATGTCATCCACACTGCGAAGCTGGTCGGCAGTGTCGAGACTGTTGACCAAATGCCAGTCGTCGCGAGTATTTGCCAGGCTGACGTAGCATTCGCGCACCCGGTCGAGATACGGCAGATTCGACTCCTGAATGTCGGCTTCGTCATTCGTGTAGTCGCGTCCTCCCTTGCGACTGACCAGCTTGCGGCTCCAGTCGGACGAAATGTCGATCAGTATGTTGAGTGTCGGTCGCGGAAGCCGGAAGACATCGTGTTCGATCGTGTCAATCCATGCCATCAGCTTCTGACGATCATTCCCGTCGAGCTTCGCGGCCTGATGAGCAAGGTTTGAACCGGTGAACCGGTCCAGCACGACAACATCGTTCGCGGCCACGGAATCCTGCAGCAGAGCTTTCGATTCATAGCGGTCGCCGGCGTACAGCACTGCCGCAAGCTGCGGATGCACCTGATCGAGCGACCCGAACCGACCGTTCAGAAAATCGCCGATGGCGGCTCCAAAGTGCGTGTCCGAATAGCGTGGGAACTGAATGCACGTTGCGGAGAATCCTGCACTGCGCAGTCGTTCCGTCAGCCGTCGCGACTGAGTGCCCTTGCCGGCTCCGTCGATGCCTTCAATGGCGATGAGTGTTGTCATGGTTGCAGACAGTCCAGCCGAACAGATTCTGCCGACAAATGGGGTGCGGCACGCAATCTCGCTGCACCGACGCCAAGCCTTGTGGCCGACTTCGCCACGCATCGCACGAACGTTCCCAGGTCGGCCTGGGTTCCCGGAACATCAACCGGCATGTACCAGCGATCGGTACCATGCACACAGCCCGGTCGATCCTCGCAGGTTCGCTCGGCGAGCACTTCCAGTGGCACCTGCGAATCGACGCGGCTGTTGTAGAAATCCAGTGCCAGAGATCGTTCGAGTTCGCTGAGCTGCCGGACGCGTTGTTTGATCACAGCAGAAGGGATCTGATCCGGCAGCGTCGCCGCGGGAGTTCCGTCGCGACGACTGAACGGAAAGACGTGGACCTTCATGAAGCGAGCGCGGCGGCACGCATCGAGCGTTTCCTGGAACTCCGCTTCCGTTTCGCCGGGGAAGCCAACAATCACGTCAGTGGTAAAAGCCGGATCGTTGCCCAGCGTATCGCGAATCTGCTGCAGCCGGTCCAGAAACCGTTCGACGCGATAGCGCCTGCGCATCCGCTGCAGGACCGTGTTCGAACCGCTTTGCAGTGCCGGATGAAACTGCGGGCAGAGATGTTCACAGTCCGCCGCGGCCTTGATGAAGTCGTCGTGGACCTCCACCGTCTCGATGCTCGACAGTCGCATCCGCCAATTGCCCGGAATGCGGTCGAGTCGGCGGAACAGGTCCCACAGTCTTTCCGGTTGCTGTCCCGCAGGAAGGTTGTTTGTGTCGATGCCGAAATGGCCCACGTGAATTCCGCTGAGCACGATTTCCCGGTATCCGTTGTCAACCAGCCGACGGACTTCGTCTTCCACATCCTGCGGCAGACGGCTTCGCAGTCCGGGCCTGACGGTCGGGATGATGCAGTAGGAACATTTCAGAATGCAGCCGTCCTGAACTTTGACGAAAGCCCGGTGACGCCCTTCGAATTCGCTGATCCCCGCAGGCATGTCGACAATGCCGAAGCGGCCGAGCACATCCGGCAGTTCGCGTTTGTCGGTGACAACTTCGATCACGTTGGGGAGTTCACTGACGGCCCGTGGGTCTCGCGTCGCGTAACAGCCCATTACGATCGTTTTTGTGCCGGGATGGTCTTTGGCAAGGCGACGAATGACCTGCCGTGATTTGGAATCGCCGGTGTTGGTTACCGTGCAGGTGTTAACAACGCACAGATCAGCGTGATCGTCGTCGTCCGCTTCGCGGAAGCCGCCCATTGCAAGCGCTTCGCGCACGAGCTGCGTTTCGTACTGATTGACTTTGCAGCCGAGCGTCACCAGCTTGAATGTGCGGTCCTGAATCACGAAGTGCTGACCCGATGTCGAGACGTTGCGGAGCGACCAGGCGGTTGTTGGTCGCGATTGCTCCGCATGGTGACGGCGGCAGACTCGATTGGCAAATTCCCACGATAACGATTTGCGATTTTCGCAAAGGACGCACCGAATGGGCACTGCACTTCAGCGTCGTCTGACTACAGCCCGTTGCTCAGGCGCGTGAGCAGGTCGCTGAGTTCCTTCAGTTGAAACGGCTTTGACAGCACGGCGTCGAAACCATGCTCGGCATAGTTCGTCACCAGCGGATCATCCTGGCGTCCACTCATGACAACCGCCCTGGCAGCAGGCACGAGTGCCTTCAGCGGTTCGAGAACATCACGTCCGCCGAGCCCGTTCAGGATTGTCAGATCGAGCAATGCGATCAGTCTGTCCTCGGGATCAATCTGGTGCGTCGCGACAAGCCGCAGGGCTTCGGCACCGTTAGCGGCGACCAGCACCTCGTACTGCATCGACCGCAGCAGCATGGCAATGGCGTCGCGAACAAGTGGCTCATCGTCCATGAGGAGAATTCGACACCGCCGTGGTGTGTCGGATGACTCTGTGACAGACATGATGCGGACTCGAGAGGCGGGAAGGCGGCCGGAGTGAGTCGGCGGGGAAAGCATTCCTGAGGTGGCAACTCAATACCATGAACTGTAGGTCCTGATTCCGGCCGATGAGTTCGGCGGCCAGGATTCGCGAAGTGGAATTCATGACGAACGGATGACCACCTGTCTGCTCAGTGTTATCGTTACGTTTGATCGTATTGCCGACGAACGAAAGGTGTTATTTGTGAACAGCGAGGCTCTGCGTCGGTTCTTTGCAACAGGGGCTGTTTCCCGTTTGCATCGACTTCCCTGGCTGCCGCTGACGCTGTGCATCACACTGCTGCTGATCGTGTGGGCGTACTGGTTTCAGACACGACTTCCGGAGCGGGTAGTGATCGTCGGTGGTCCGTTGGCAGGCCGCTACGATCGCCTGGCAAACGCCCTGAAAATCGAGCTGGAGTCGCGACTGGGGCTGGCCGTCGACGTCCGGCAGACAAAGGGATCTCTGGAAAATCTTCATCTGCTCGATGACGGCGAGGCCGATTTTGGCTTCTATCAGCCGGAAACACGATCCGTTCTGGAAGGGCTGCGTGACAACCATGCCGCGTCCGAACCCGCGTTCTTCGTGGGCAATCTGTATGCGGAATACCTGCTGCCGCTCGCCGCCTTCGATCAGCCGGGACAGGCGTTGACGTCACTTTCCGGAACCATCTGGTCAAGTAACGACCGGTTGTCGGGTGACTTTGCAATGACCCGGTTGCTGCTGACACACCTGGGAGCGACTGACGACTCGGTCGATGTGATCAGTGTGCCGTACAATGATCTGCCCCGACAGCTTCGGGACGGAACCGTTCACATCGCCATCGTCTGTTGCGGACTGGAGGCTCCTGTTCTGCAACAGTTGTTTTCCGCACCGGTGGCGCGGCTGCTGGATGTGCCGTTTGTCGATGCGTTCGCCGAGAAGCACATCGCACTGCGTCGAGTGACGATTCCGGCCGGATACTTTCGCATTCGGCCGGATCCGCTGCCGGATCGCGACTTCGAAACAGTCGCGCTGCGGGCGCAACTGCTGGCCAACCGCCAGGCTTCGGTGCGACTGGTTGAAGAAGTCACTCGCATTCTTCTCGACCCGCGTTTTCAGCGCCAGCAGCACCTGACAGAACTGTTTGACGACGGCGTTACCTACGCGACGGACAGCCCGGAATTCCCGATGCACGCCGGAGCGTCGCACGTTTACTACCCCGACCTGAAGCCGCTGGTGAATCCGGACTTCGTGGAAGGCACCGAAGGTCTGCGTTCGTTTCTGGTGTCGATCGTAGTGTCTGTGTGGTTTGTGCATCGCTGGTGGATTCGCCGCCGCCTGCGAAGTCAGGAACACCGCCTGGACCGCTATATCAAAGACCTGCTGCAACTGGAACAGGATCAGGTAGGAGTCGACGGAGACAGCTCCGGTGACTACGCCGTTCTGCAGGCACTGCTGGACAAGGTCACGCTGCTGCGCCAGGAAGCGCTGTGGGAATTCACAGCGCACGAACTGAACGAAGACCGCGCTGTCGACTGCTTCATCGAAATGTGCCACGCACTGAGCGACAAGGTCAGCGGCAAGCTGACGCGACATTGCCTGCAGCACCGCCGGCCTGCCCAACCGCAGATGGACGCTGGCAACGGCTCTCACAGCGATTGAGCCATACCGCCGCCAACGTCAGCAACTGCGCGCATTCGCGTTGCGTGCCTCGGCGAATGCTGCAGCACGTTGCCGTCGGGTCACACGCTGACGGAATCCCCGCTCTGTGGCATCCGCTCTTAGCTGTGATTAGACTGGCACGCCTTGTCATGAGCCGCTCAATGAGTGAGTGCGCTGAAACAGGTCCGATTGACTCTTGACATCCCGGAACCTTCGCGGTGCGCCTCGGTTCCGTCATAACGGCAAACAGACGGGAGACACCTTCGAATGAGTGACGGCGAACTTCAGGCAACAGCACCGAACGCACAGCGCCTGCTGTGGGCAGGCTTCATGGCAATTCTGGCCGCGGGAGTCGGCTTTTCTATCCGCGCAGGAATTCTCGGTCAGTGGGCCGAACAATACGGATTCACAATGACCGAACTCGGTGCCATCACCGGGGGCGGTCTCACGGGTTTTGGCATCATCATCCTGTTGAGTTCATTCATAGCGGATGCGGTCGGATACGGAAAGCTGATGGGCACCGCACTAGTAACGCACCTGCTGTCTGCTGTGCTGACGCTGGCCGCTGGAGCCGCTTTTGCGTCCGGCGGAAAAGAGGCCGCGTTTCAATGCCTTTATTGGGGAATGTTCCTGTTCGCCATTGGCAATGGAATCTGTGAAGCCGTAGTCAATCCACTGGTCGCATCGCTGTTTCCGACCCAAAAAACCCACTATCTGAATATTCTGCACGCGGGCTGGCCGGGAGGGCTGATCGTCGGCGGCCTCGCGTCGTACTTCATGAACCCGGATGATGCGAAGCCTGTCGCCTGGCAGATCCAGATTGCCTTGTTTCTGGTCCCCGTCGTGCTCTATGGGTTGATGCTGCTTGGGCAGCGGTTTCCCAGATCTGAAGCTGGTGACGCGGGAGTCAGCTACGGTGCCATGTTCGCTCAACTGTTCGCTCCGCTGATGATTGTGCTGCTGATCATCCACGCCATGGTGGGCTACGTTGAACTGGGCACAGACTCGTGGATTGCCAAAATCACCGGTGCAATCATGGAGTCGCCTCAGAAGGGACTGCTGCTCTTCGTGTATACGTCGGGCCTCATGTTTGCACTGCGATTCTTTGCCGGACCGATCGTGCATCGCATTTCGCCACTGGGGCTGCTGTTCATCAGCGCGGTGCTGGGGTTCGTGGGGCTGCAGTTGCTGGGGTCGGCGACAACAGTTGCCCTGTGTGTGATTGCCGCCACGGTCTATGCGTGTGGTAAGACGTTTCTTTGGCCGACAATGCTGGCTGTCGTCTCCGAGCAGTTCCCAAGGGGGGGAGCGATCACTAT
>CAZHET010000102.1:0-15346 GCA_964531585.1 uncultured Planctomycetaceae bacterium
CGGAGCATTGATCGCCGAAGAGAAAGTCGCTAGATTGCTCCGCTTGCTTCAGCGCCGTGAGAGGGCTGTTCACAGGAACTGCCCCTTTCGAGCGATTGAATTTCCGCAGTATTGCGAATTTGTGCAGGTGCTCAGCGTACGCCGGTCGAATCCGAGCGACTCTCTGGGTGAAACGCGCGACTCTCTGGGCGAAAAAGGTGATCAGCGATGCCGATGCTCGCAAAGACATGGATGGCGACGAAAGAACAAGGTCCGCAACTGCAGGACTGGTACATCATTGACGGCGATGCTCAGATTGTGGGCCGGCTGGCGACGCAGATCGCGACGATTCTGATGGGCAAGCACAAGCCGACCTACACGCCTCACGTAGACTGCGGTGGTAACGTCATCGTGACCAATGTCGCACGGCTGCGGTTCAGTGGCGGAGAAATGCAGCACCCCAAAGTGCCCTACTTTTCGACCAAAATGCAAAAGAAAACATACTCGAACTACACCGGGTATCCCAGTGGGCTTAAGGTCCGCTCGGCGCTGCACGTGTGGGAGAAGAATCCGGAAAAGATCCTGCGAGAAGCCGTTCGCAGAATGCTCCCGAAGAACAAGCTGGGACGCCAGATGCTGAAGAAACTGCGATTGTTCGCGGGCGCGGAGCACAATCACCAGGCACAACAGCCGCTGCCGTTTCCCGAACACATGCTTCCGAAGCACAAGCCTTCGCGACACAAGTCGCCTGCAACCAGTGGTGAATAGGTCACTCTGACCAGCCTGACATGTGTTCGTTCCCGAATTCTCGCGGCTTTTTTGCAGCGCCGCTGTGGTTTTAGAAAATTGAGCAGACAATGAGCACGGATTCCACGACCAGCGACGACAACATGGACGAAACTCCTGTGCCGGTGGCGGCAACACCGGAAGTCGAAGCAACTGCCACAGGCGAAGCAACTGCCACAGGCGAAGCAACTGCCGTCGTCGAAGAACCGGCGGTCGCCGAACCCGCTGTGTCGGAACCGGAAATGCCTTCCGCCGAGCTGCCGGAATTGACGCTGGGGGCGGCAGGAACGGCGGGAGCCGACATTGATCCGGACTTCCTGCCGACACTTCGTGGCAAGGTTGACCGATTCGGTGTCGCAATGGGCACCGGTCGTCGCAAGACAGCCGTCGCTCGCGTCCGCCTTCGCCAGGGAAGCGGAAAATTCACCGTCAACGGACGTTCGCTGGAAGAGTTTTTCGGTGTCGAACGCGACCGTGACATGGTTCGGGCACCGCTGAAGCTGGTCAACAAGCTTGACGATACCGACGTTGATGTTCGAGTCCAGGGCGGCGGAACGACGGGACAGACGGGAGCAATCGTGCTGGGCATCGGACGAGCGCTGCAGGGCATGAATCCGGAACTGCACCATTCACTGGCAAATGCCGGCTACCTGACTCGCGATGGCCGAATGGTGGAACGCAAGAAGTACGGCCTCCGAAAAGCACGTCGCAGCTTCCAGTTCTCCAAGCGTTAATCGACGGCGGTACACGGCAAACGCCGTTTTTGACAAGCACACTCTGACAACCTGCGATCCCTGCTGAAGGACAATGCCTGCAGCAGGGATTTTTTCGCATTGGGCGACCGGCGGGTAAGATTTCGCTTCTCACTCGCTTCAGGATCCGTCGTCGAAGACCTTGGCCATGCCGGACGCTTACAGCTCGCTGATCCTTCCCGACCTGCGTGTGATGGTGCAGGAATCAGATCGTCACGGTCTGACGGAATTCTGCCGTGTCCTGCATCCTGCCGTCGTGGCTTCGATTTTGGATGAGCTGGAGCCGCGTGAAGTCTGGACGGTGCTGGATCACGCTGACCTGCGCCTGCGGGTGGAAATCTTCGAGTACATCGCCCTGAAGCGCCAGCAGGAACTCGTCGAACGACTCGATCGTCGGCGACTGTCGGAACTGCTGGAAGAAATGTCGGCCGACGACCGCGTTGACCTGCTGTCCCGGATGCCGCAGGAACGTGTCGAAGACCTGCTGCCGCTGATCGCACAGGCGGAACGCAACGACATCCGACGGCTGCTGTCCTACGACGAAAACACGGCCGGCGCGATCATGACGACCGAGTACGCGTCGCTGCCTGCCGACATCACCGTTCGCGAGGCGCTCGGAAGACTGCGTCAGCAGGCTCCCAACAGCGAAACGATTTACTATGTCTATATCCTGAGTGCAAAACGCCGACTGGAGGGACTGGTTTCGCTGCGGGAACTGATCCTGGCAAAGCCGGAAGCACTGCTTTCCGACATCATGCAGCCCGACGCGATCAGGATGCGTGTCAGCGAACCTCGTGAACACGTCGCGCAGGAACTCGCCCGGTACAACTTTATCGCGCTGCCGATCGTCGATGACGATGACCGCCTGGTGGGCATCGTGACTCACGACGACGCGTTCGACGTTGTTCAGGAAGAGGCCACGCGGGACGCCTACCGGCAGGGAGCCGTCGAACCACTGAAGGACGACTATGAAGATACGCCGCTCCTGATCATTCTGTGGAAGCGCGGCGTCTGGCTGCTGCTGCTGTCATTTGTGGCCCTGATGACCGCCGGAGTGCTGAAGTATTATGAACACGAAACCGGTCCGGCGGGGAGTCGCAGTGCGGATGCTCCGCCAGGTCTGACGGCCGCGCTGATTGTGCTGTTCCTGCCGCTGGTCATGGCCAGCGGAGGCAACGCGGGTGCTCAGTCGGCAACGCTGTTTATCCGAATGTTTGCTCTGCAGCCCGCTGACACAGCCGTGCGCGGAACGGAATTTCAGGTCGACCGACGGCTGGCACTCCGGGAATTCGCCATTGCGCTTTTGCTTGGTGGTGCCCTGGGGCTAGTGGATTTTCTGGTGGTCTGGCTGATGCCGGCCTACGGACTCAGTCTGA
Organism: uncultured Planctomycetaceae bacterium; assembly: GCA_964531585.1. Lineage (GTDB taxonomy): Bacteria > Planctomycetota > Planctomycetia > Planctomycetales > Planctomycetaceae > JAWKUA01. Next base: position 2,894 of record CAZHET010000102.1, read on the forward strand.
GCCAGGCCGTCGTTGTCGGTGTGACTGTGCTGCTGATTGTGATGCTGGGAACCACGGCGGGTACAATGCTGCCGGTCCTGCTGCGACGACTCGGCATGGATCCGGCGATCATGTCCAGCCCGCTGATCGCTGCGATCGTGGATGTGCTGGGTGTTGTGATCTTCTACGAAATGGCCATGTTTGTTCTGTAGCACTCCGGAGCCAACGGATGGTTTACTGGATCGCCGCAACAATTCTCACGCTGGTCAATGCCGTCGGGGTTGCCATCAATCTGCTGATGCTGCCCGGAAACTGGTTGATGGTGCTCTCGCTGTGTCTGTTCCTGCTGACGGCCGGTCACGCAGACAGTGGCCCGGACTGGACGACACTGATCGTCGTCGTTTTGCTGGCGGCTTTGGGTGAGGTGCTGGAAATGGTGACCGGTTCGGTGAAGGCTGCGAAGCTGGGAGCCAGCCGGCGAGCGATGCTGTTGTCGTTTGTACTTTCCATCGGCGGCAGCATCGCCGGCACGTTTGTGATTCCCGTGCCGGTCATCGGAACGGCGATTGGTGCTGTTCTGGGAGCCGCGTTCGGAGCGTTCTTTGGAGCCTGGCTGGGCGAATCGTGGAAAGGCACCGCGGCGCTGCAGCGGTCTCAGATCAGCGAAGCAGCCATGATCGGCCGACTGATCGGCATGTTCGCGAAACTGGGCGTCGGCGTGGCCATCTTCGCCTTTCAACTTGTGAGCCTGTGGCTGTGAGAACCCGCTCGCGACGCGCACACGTCTGAATTCGGCGTGTGGAAGGTCACTCCGCCCTGACACTCACTCCCCGTTCGTCGGCACCGATAGACCGGATGCACACACAGTTCCGGTATCCAGGGCCTGGCCACGTGCGAAATCGCGCAGAAGGCATTATTCTGCCACTCACGCACCCACTACGCAGACCTGATGCGAGAACGAGAAGTTCATGACTGACTCTGCCGAAACAACCGCGAGTGACCGCCGACAGCCTGAGGACATCATTGAACCACCGACGACCCTGTGGGCCATCGTCCGGCAGATTGGCCCCGGTCTGATCATCGCCGCCAACATTGTTGGTTCCGGTGAGCTGATTATGACCACCAAGACGGGGGCTCAGGCGGGTATCGCGCTGTTGTGGCTGATCCTGCTGGGCTGCCTGGTGAAGGTGTTTGTCCAGCTTGAACTCGGTCGCTTCACCATCAGCCACGGTGAAACCACGCTGTCCGCGCTGAATCGCGTTCCCGGTCCGCGTTCGAAACGCCTGAACTGGGTCGTCATGCTGTGGGGCATCATGATGATCACCACGGTCGGCCAGTTGGGAGGCATCGTGGGCGGCGTCGGCCAGGCGATGGCACTGACGTTTCCGTTCACCGGCGACCACCGGGAAGCGGTCCGCATTCCGGCCGAGGGCGATATCCGTGCGTTCGCAAGGCACCAGGCCAGCGGCGCTGAGCCCGGACTGACGTCGGAGCACGCGGCCCGCGAATCCCGGCGGATGATCTGGGTCAAACGCGACCTGGACGCATTGGGCGAACGCGGAACGATGCTGCTGAATCTGGCAGCCGCCGACAAGCCACTCACCGACGAAAACGGACAAAGTCTGGTCGATCTGCAGACAATCGACGACAAAATCTGGGTGATTGTGATCGGCATTCTGACGGCATGGCTGTTGTTCGTCGGGCGTTACAAACTAATCGAACGTTTTGCTGTCGTGCTGGTCGTGTCGTTTTCGATCATCACAATGGGCAATGTCATTTCTCTGCAGCAGACCGATCAGTACGCGCTGTCGGGGGAGTACATTCTGCGAGGTCTGATGTTCGGCCTGCCGGATGTTGACGGGGCTGTCCTGACGGCACTGGCAACGTTCGGAATCATCGGTGTCGGTGCGACGGAACTGATCAGCTATCCATACTGGTGCCTGGAGAAAGGGTACGCTCGATCCGCAGGCCCGCGCGAAGGCAGCGATGCGTGGCTGCGACGGGCGGCCGGGTGGTTTCGTGTGATGAAGTTTGATGCGTTCGCGTCGATGGTGATCTACACGGTGGCCACGGCATCGTTCTTCCTGATGGGCGTGGCCGTGCTGCATTCTGAGGGACGAGATCCGGATAAGAGCCGTCTCGTCAGCACGCTTGCGGAAAGCTACGTCCCGGTGTTCGGTGCCTACGCGCGCTGGCTGTTTCTGTTCGGAGCAATCGCGGTGCTGTATTCGACCTATCTCGTTGCCAACGCCAGCAACGCGCGCATGGTCGCAGACTTCATCGGTGTGCTGGGACTCAGCAGCAACGATGCGGACTCTCCGGCACGGCGGCGGCTGATTACGCTCTGGTCTGTCCTGCTGCCTCTGGCCTGTGTCGTTGCGTTTCTGGTATTCGAGGCACCTGTGCTGCTAATCGCCGTTGCAGGAATGACACAGGCACTGATGCTGCCGGTTCTCGGGCTGAGTTCGCTTTACTTCCGCTACAACGAAACAGATCGGCGGCTTCGCCCCGGGAAACTCTGGGACACGTTCCTGATCACTTCCTGCGTGGCTCTGCTGATCACAGGAGGCTGGGGCTTATACGAAGCGGGCAAGGGGCTGCGGCCGAAAGATCCGCCAGCCGCCGTTGTTGAGGCCGAGTAATAGCATTTCACCGCAGTGTTCGGCTTGACGATCAGCGTTTCGCCGTTGTTGGTGCCGTCGTATCGGCCGAGAAGTAGCGGTTGTCGCGGACCCAGTCTTCGCGAGTGTAGATGATTGTGGACGTGTCTGTTTCCTGCAGCTCAATGCGGTCCAGGCGAAACCCCATTTCTGTGATTTCCGTGAACATCACCCACGCCAGATTTTCGACGCTGGTGGGGCCGTCCATCACTTTCAGACGCAGATGTTCGCCCGTCCGGCTGCAGTGGTCCAGCAGCGTTTCGTAAAGCGAGTCGTGGCGATTGATCAGCATGCCGTGGTCGAAGTTTTCCTTCAGGTACGGCTCCATCTTCGCGTCGAAGTCGCCGAACAGCGTGCTGATGTCACCCTCGCGTTCGACCTCGAAGTGAACTCTCAGCCCGTAACGATGCCCGTGAATGTTGCAGCATTTGTCCTGCAGAGTTTCGTTGCGATGGGCGGCGTAGAACTTGTATTGCTTCTCAATAATCATGGCGTGTTGCCGTTTGCGGCTTCCTCGAAAACGGGATGGAACTGAGTCTGCGGAGCAGCGTCATTCGACCATTCTACGTGTTCTCATTGCTGTGCGTGCGAGCGAACTTCGGGAAAGCAGCAGGACGCTTTTCCGCTGGTTGCTGCGACAACCTTGCCGCTCAGCTCAGGTGGTCGCGGATTCTCTCCATTGTCGGCATTTCGATCACGCCGCGTTCGGTGATGATCGCACGGATCAGCGCAGCCGGTGTTACGTCGAACGCCGGATTGTAGACGTCGACTCCATCAGGGACCGTGACGCATCCAAACCCCGCTGCGATTTCCTGGCGGTCACGCAGTTCGATGGGAATCCGGTCACCAGTCGGAAGTGACAGATCGAACGTGCTGGAAGGAGCCGCCACGTAGAACGGAATGTCATGTGCCTTCGCCAGCACAGCAACGCCGTACGTGCCGATCTTGTTGGCCGCGTCACCGTTCGCAGCAATCCGGTCGGCTCCTGTGATCACCGCCTGAATGCGGCCTTCCTTCATCACCTGAGCGGCCATGCTGTCGCAGATTACCGTGACCGGGATATCGCGTTGCTGAAGTTCCCATGCTGTCAGTCGAGCGCCCTGCAGCAGCGGGCGAGTTTCGTCGGCATAAACGTGAATCTGTTTGCCGTCGGCGGCTGCAGCAAACATGACTGACAACGCCGTGCCGTCTCCGGCTGTCGCCAGACCGCCGGCATTGCAGTGCGTCAGGATACCGGTTCCCGTGCGGAGCAGTGCGCTGCCGTGACGCCCGATCGCCAGACACATTTCACGATCCTGCGCATCGATCGATCGAGCTTCCTCCAGCAGCAGTGCGTGAAGCTGGTCGGCAGGGACGTCGGAGCGGCGTGTCGCGACACCGCTCATCCGATCAAGTGCCCAGAACAGATTGACGGCCGTCGGACGACTGCTCGCCAGGTATTCGGCCACTTCGTTCAGCCGCCGATCGAATTCGCTCCGAGCCGCCTGACGCTGCTGTTGTGTGCCGATGACAACGCCATAGGCCGCCGCCACGCCGATTGCCGGGGCTCCGCGAACACGCAATACTTTGATGGCCTCCCACACAGACTCGACGGTTCGGCACCGCACTTCGCGGTACTCGCCGGGCAGAAGTGTCTGATCGATCAGGCACAGGAATCCGTCAGAACCCCCATCCCAGCGCAATGTTTGGTATTTCGAGGGCACTTTGTTTCGTTTCTGCTGTGGACTGACGTCACGTGACAGGGCCGCAGACTCGCTGCGTTTCGGCGATTACTGCCTTTGCAGCAACCGGCACGCGAACAACGAGGCATGTTTTCGGCACATTCTGCAACAACGGGATTTCGGCTGCCAGGCAAGCGCCGGTCTGGTCTTGAGACAGCCGTTGAACACTGTTACTTCTCTGCTGTGCGAAGTTCCGGACCATGTTAATAAGTCACGAAAGGCCAGGCAGCCGGGCACGCGTCGGACTGCTGCTTATCGGACTGGGACTGTTCGGGATCTTTGTTGTCGCCGGGTTCCTGAATCCTGATGCACGGGGTTTTGGAACTCACGAACAACTGGGATTTCCGCCATGCCAGTTCAAGGCGCTGACGGGAATGAACTGTCCGCACTGCGGCATGACAACCAGCTTCGCACACATTGTGCGAGGTCAGTGGAGAGAGTCCTGGCATTCCAACCCGGGCGCTTTGGTGCTTGCTCCGCTGCTGGTCGCTGTGGCGGTGTGGTGTTTTGTGGTGTCGGGAAGCGGTCACTGGTGGCTGACGACTGAACCCACATGGTGGCTGATCTTTGGCGGCAGCGGTTACCTGCTGACGGCAATGTTGTTGTGGCTGGTTCGGCTGTTGTGAAACATCATTCATTTCTGTTCAAAGTCAAAAATCCGGTGCAGTCGTCCGCCTGATAATCGAGCTGAACCCGAGATCTCTGACACCAGCCGCCGGAAACTTTTCATGTCGCACAATCAGAACAACGGTGGCCGCGGTCCTGAACAGTATCTGCCACCCGTGAAAAAAGTGGCCGGGTACGCGGCGCTGTGTCTGTTGCTGGTGTGCTTCAGCGGATGCTCATTGTTCGTCATGGCGGGCAAGGCCATTCTTGGTGATCCGCAGATTTCGTCTGAGTTTCGCGTTCATACGGGCATCGATCTGACCAAAGGCAAGGATTCCGTCCTGATTCTGTGTTCCGCGCCTCATGGCATTCTCGCCGACTTTCCCGCGCTGCAGATTGACATCGTCGATCGTGTTTCACGCACGCTGAAGACGCGCAACGTGAATGTCATCCCCGCGGACGATGTCGCGGCATGGTACGACAGCCACGGCGAATGGGGCGATTTCTCCGCGCTGGCCCGCGAATTTAAGGCGTCCTATGTGATGCATATCGATCTGCACACATTTACGTATCGCGTGCCCGACAGTGAAACGGTGCTGCAGGGAAACTGCCAGGGCCGCGTGAAGGTCTACACCGCCAAAGAAAGTACCGACGGGCCGATTCGTCAGATCTTCGACCGGTCGCTGAAAATCGCGTTTCCCGAGGCGTATCCGGTGCCACGTGAAAACCACTCTGACAGCGTTTTCGGGGAAACATTCATGGACCGTGTCGCGCTGCATATTGCTCAGTTGATTTACGATCACCGCATGGCAGAGACCGTGCATTAGTACGATGAATTCCGCAGGCGGTGCTGATGAAATCGGCCTGCATGCAGTCGCTGGCAACGCCACTGCAGCGGGCGAAGAAAATGGACAACCGGAGCCGCATGATGCCGCTGATCCAGGGACAGAAAATGGAACCGACTCGCACAATTCGACGCTTGCATGTTTCCGGTCGCGCCCTCACCACACGAATGGCCTGCTGGCTGACTTCGCTGGTGCTGCTGCTGATCGTTCCTGGCTGCAACTATTTCATTCTGCTGGGCTATCTGATCGGCGGCCCGCCGCAGCTCGAACCAAGGTTCGAAGCGGAGTCGAAGGAGTCGATGACGGATCGTGGTGTCCGTGTGGCCGTTGTGTGCTATGCCGAAAAGGAACTGAAGTACCAGTATGACAACATCGACTATCTGATCGCGGCTCATCTGACGACACGCCTGCAGCAGAATCAGATCGACGTTGTGAATTCCGACCGTATCCGGGTCTGGCTGGAACAGAACAAGGACTGGGACAGCCCCGAAGAAATCGGTGCCGAATTCGATGTGACGTATGTGATCTACGTCGATATCAGCGATTTTTCGCTGTACGAACGTGACAGCAACAACAATCTGTTCCGCGGTCGCTGCGACTGCATCGTCAGCGTTCACAAGATGGAAACGGACGGCGACGGACGCCGCATTTTCGTCAAGGACGTCACGTCGGTGTTTCCCATTCAGATTCCCCGGTCGGCGACGGAAGTCAGCTACGATTCGTTTCGAGCCGAATACTTCTGGCGACTGGCCGACGAAATCGGCCGACTGTTTTATCCGCACATGAACGGCGACGACATTACCAGCGCGACGTGATTTATGCCCATCCGATTCACCGGCTTTCAGACGTTCGACCTCAGGTTTCCGACTTCCGAGCAGCTCGATGGCTCGGACGCCATGAATCCCGATCCGGACTACTCCGCCGCGTACGTCGTACTGCACACCGATGCGGCCGAACTGCGCGGTCACGGCATGACGTTCACGATCGGCCGCGGCAACGAACTGTGCGTCGCCGCCATTCAGGCACTGGCGACGCTGCTGAACGGCACCACCGTCGAGTCACTGATGGCACAGCCCGTCACGCTGTATCGCAGGCTAACCGCCGACAGTCAGTTGCGGTGGGTCGGGCCAGAGAAAGGCGTCATTCATCTCGCCGCGGCCGCGGTGATCAATGCCGTCTGGGATCTGTGGGCTCGCATCCACCGGAAACCGGTATGGAGCCTGGTCTGTGACATGACGGCGGAACAGTTCGTTCATTGCGTGGACTTCCGATACCTCAGCGACGCTCTGACGCCGCAGCAGGCGAAGGAACTGCTCGAACAACATTCCGCGACAAAGGCCGAGCGCATCGAATTTCTTCAGGACAAAGGCTACCCGAGCTACACGACGTCTGCCGGCTGGCTGGGATATTCTGATGACGCGTTGAAAGACAAGTGCCGTGAACTGAAGTCTCGCGGCTGGTCTCATTTCAAAATCAAAGTCGGCCGGGACCCTGACGATGACATCCGCCGCTGCCGACTGTTGCGAAGCGAAATGGGCGATGACGCGCGGATGATGATCGACGCGAATCAGGTCTGGGATGTTCCGCAGGCCATTGTCTGGATCTCCAGTCTGGCGGAATTCCGGCCGTGGTTCGTTGAGGAACCCACCAGCCCCGACGATATTCTTGGCCATGCCGCAATCGCGAAGGCGATCGCACCAACACGAGTGGCGACAGGGGAAATGTGCCACAACCGCGTGATGTTCAAACAGTTTCTGCAGTCCGGTGGAATGCAGGTCTGCCAGCTCGACAGTTGCCGGCTTGGTGGCGTCAATGAAGTGCTGGCGGTTCTGCTGCTGGCTCGGCGGTTTGGCGTTCCGGTGTGTCCTCATGCTGGCGGCGTCGGTCTGTGCGAATATGTGCAGCACCTGAGCATGATCGACTACATCTGCGTCAGCGGAACGTTGCAGGACCGCGTGGCCGAGTATTCTGACCACCTGCACGAGCACATGGTGAATCCCGTGACGATGTCCGGCGGCCATTACATGCCGCCACAGGATTTCGGGTACAGCGTCGAATTCCGCGAAGCGACGCTGCAGTCGTACCAGTTCGGGCACCAAAGTGCGGGATAGCGTTTGCAGCTGGTACAAATGAGACATCCGGTCTGTGCAGTGACGACGTTTGCTGGCATCGATCACTTCAGGCAGGGCGCTTCCCGCAGGTGATTCGGGTAACTCCCGCGAGTGATTTGTCAGCGGCGAGACGCCTTGAATCTGAACGCTCCGCATTCGCGACGATTCAACGAAGTTTGATCCCCTCGTCCTTGCCTGACATGAGCGAGTTGATATCAATCATCTGTCCATTCACGCGGAACGGTCGTTCGACACGCATTGATTTCCGGGGAGGGTGCAGTGAAGCGTTATCCGAGAACATCCCGCGTCGCATTGGTCGTGTGCTTCCTGCTGGGGACACTGACCGGCCGCTTTCCGGTGTTTGCAGAGGATTCGGCGAGCGGCCTGCCGACGGCAGACCCGTCTGAACTGGGCATCAACGTCAGTCGGCTGCAGGTCATCGAAGAGGTTGTGCAGGAAGGCCTGTCGCGCGAGCGGATGCCGGGCTGTGTTGTCCTGATCGGGTATCGCGGACACATCGTTTATCACGAAGCGTTCGGCCACCGACAGCTTCAGCCGGAACCGCTGCCAATGGACAAGGAGACCGTGTTCGACATGGCGTCGCTGACAAAGCCGATGGCGACTGCCACCAGCGTGATGAAGCTCGTCGAAGACGGAAAGATCGATCTGGACGCGAAAGTGGCCGAGTACATTCCGGAGTTCGCCGCGAACGGCAAAGACGCGGTGACGATCCACCAATTACTGGTTCACACCGCCGGTCTGATTCCCGACAACGCTCTCAGTGACTACGACGAGGGAGCACAGGTCGCCTTTCAGAACATCCATTCCCTGGAACTGCAGCAGCAGCCCGGAGTGAAGTTTGCATACTCGGATGTTGGCTTCATCGTGCTTGGCGAACTGATTGAACGCGTGTCGGGAAAAAACGTGCATGAGTTCTCGCAGGAAGCAATCTTCGCACCGTTGCAGATGACGGAAACGGGATACCTTCCGTCGAACGAACTTCGCGCCCGGGCTGCTGTCACTGAACAGCGCGACGGGCAGTGGATGCAGGGGGACGTGCATGATCCACGAGCGTTTGCAATGGGCGGAATCGCAGGCCACGCCGGATTGTTCTCAACCGCACCGGACATGGCCCGGTATGCGCAAATGATGCTGAACGGGGGCAGGCTCAACGGAGTGCAGGTCCTGAATCCGTCCACCGTGGCTCTGATGACTTCACCCGTGAAAGTTCCGTCAGGGCTGCGAACCCGCGGGTGGGACATGCGGTCGCCGTATTCTTCAAATCGAGGCGACATGATGTCGGACACGGCATTCGGTCACGGCGGATTTACGGGCACGGGAATGTGGATTGATCCGTGCCGTGACCTGTTCGTCGTGTTCCTGAGCAATCGTGTTCATCCGGATGGAAAGGGATTGGTCAACCCGCTAATCGGCCGCATTGGAACGATTGCGGTGGCGGCCCTGCCCGAATGAAGCTGCCATCGGCCACAGGTCAGACCAGACACGCCGCCCGGTTGTTTGGTTTCACGTTCTGTGTGATGTCGTCGTTCATTGTTTGCCGGACCATCGCGGATGCCGTGTTGCTGACTCGCCTGGGAGCGGTCGCTCTGCCGCCGATGCTGTTTTTGTCCGCAGGTGTTGTGGGCGGAGTTACCGTCTGGTGGAGTCGCCAAACACGCGCACTTCGACTGCCTGCTGTTGGTCTGCAAAGTACTGGTACTGACGATTGTCGGATATGAATGGAAAGTCATCGCCGGACAAAGGTTTCAGAACGATGAGCAAAGCCTGACGGCGTACTTTGGCACGTTCTATGCCGTTTCCGACGGACTGATTCTCGCAGTTCAGTTGCTGTTGACGAGGTTTCTTCTGCGCCCGGCAGGAATCACATTCAGTCTGCTGCTGCCGTTGTACCTGGCCGGGCTGGGAGTCGCATCATTGCTGACTGAGCAGGTTCACGCCCTGTTCTGGCTGCTGACGTTTGCACGAGGGTCAATGGTGATTCGTCGCGGGTTGCATGATGTCGTCCTGCAGGTTCTGTATGGCTGGCTGCCAGCCACCACGCGGCGCATCAGGGTCGCATGGGTGCTGGGAGTCGCCAAGCCGGCCGCTGAAGCGGTTGCGGCAGGGGGCATCGAGTTGCTCTCACTGAAAATGCCCGTTCGCACATTCGCATGGATGTGGGTGCCCGTTCTGCTGGTCTGGTTCTGCTGTGCCTTGCGACTACTGAAAAGCTGGCGGCGCATCCGTGAGACTTTCGACGAAAACAACGCAACGGGCGACTCCGCTGACGGCGACGACCTGCCTCGTCGCGCCGGCGATGGCAGCTAAGCGAGGATCGTGGCGGGCACAGCGACTACGCACCGCCTGGCCGCACCAGGCGGCTGGTCACTGTGTTCGGGCAGTCCCGGCCAGCCTCCAGGTCGGAGAGATTCGACAACGTCGTCTGAGCAATCTGCTCGACCGCCTCCTGAGTGAGGAACGCCTGGTGACCGGTAATCAGCACATTCGGAAACGTCAACAGGCGGGCGAAGACATCGTCATGCAGCACTTCGCCGGACAGGTCTTCGAAGAACAGGTCCGCTTCCTCTTCATAGACATCGATCGCCAGACCACCGATCCGTCCGGATTTGAGTCCCCGAACGACCGCAGTCGTGCTGACAATGGCACCCCGGCTTGTGTTGACCAGAACGACACCGGATTTCATCAGGCCGATGGAATCGTCGTCGATGAGGTGCCGAGTCTCCGGAGTCAGCGGGCAGTGGAGCGTAATGATGTCGGCCGTCTGCAGCAGCTCATCAAGGCTGACATACTGAGCCCCCGCAAGCTCGCACGCGGGATTCCGAATCGCGTCGTGTGCGACGACGCGGCAACCGAATCCTGACAGAATCTCAACGACAACCTGCCCGATTCTTCCCGTGCCGACGACACCCACGGTTCGACCGTTCAGATTCAATCCCATCAGTCCGTGCAACGCGAAGTTCCCGTCGCGCACCCGGTTGTAGGCACGATGCAGCCGGCGAATAAGGCATAGCAACATCCCGACCGTGTGTTCCGCGACAGCGTGCGGCGAATAGGCCGGAACACGAACAACCTGCACTCCACGGCGTTCCGCAGCGGAAAGGTCCACGTTGTTGAAACCGGCACATCGCAGTGCAATCGCCTGCAGGCCGTGGTCGGCAAGATCGTCGATCAATTCCTGATTCAGGACGTCATTGACGAAGACGCAGACAGCGGGAAACCCATGAGCCAGCGGTGCTGTGGCCGGGGTGAGCCGCGGTTCAAAGAAGTGCAGGTCGTGGCCAATCCGCACGTTGGCGGCATTCAGGAACTGCTCATCGTAACGCTTGGTGCTGAAGACTCCGATTCGCATATGGCCCCGAATTCCAATACAGGTGTGCGCTTTAAGTGGTGCGCGTTTTAAGTGGTGCGCGTGTGGTCCAGTGCCAGCCAGCCCGGTCATCGGGTCCCGAGCTGTGCTTCAACAAACGGGTTAACGTCGTCCTGGTACGTGAAGGCTTCTTCTTCGCCGTCTTCCAGCAGTGACGAGTCAAAACGCTTCGCCAGCTTCCCGTCGCGCCCAAACACCAGTACGGCAGGAATCGAGGGCAAATCGATTGCTTCAAAAAGCTCATCGGAGGCTGTCGTGCTCAGGTAGTTGCGGAACGTTGCCTTCTGCTTTGTCAGGAACGTCTCAACTCGCTCGCGATAGCGTTCCGGCGGGCGCGACCTAATCCCGGCATAGTCGACGCACAGACTGACGCAGACTACGTCGTCCGGATGCGCTTCGTGCAGCTTCACCAGCCCCGGAAACTCCTTCATGCATGGCAGGCAGGATGTCGACCAGATATCCAGCACAACAACCCGGCCGTGATTTTCCGCGACATGTGCCTCAACATCCTGCCAGTTGCCCAGTGTCAGAGCGACCTTCTGTTCTGCGCCAGTCTCACCGGATGTGTCTTCGCCGGCAGCGTGACGAACGAACAGCAAGGCGGGGAACACACAGATGAGCATCGCCGTCAATGATAGCGTCTTCATAATCGAATCCTTTGGCAGGTGAATTCAGGCATCGTCAGCAAGCGGCAACCGCGGCACCTGATGTCTGGGACAGTTGATGTCGGGCCAGTGATGTCGGGCCAGCCTTAACATCGATCTTAGTCGCGCGGACGGTATCTGTCTGCGCGCCGGCCTGCGATTCGCAAACGATCTGGTTGGATCTGTGCGAGTGCAAAGGGTTGGGTGGTGGAGACTGTGGATCAGTGGATGCCAGGTGGTGCTGCATTCTGCGTGCTCGCTTACACTCGATCACAGCGGCCCGTATCCGCGCAACTCTGCATCGCGCTGGCGGAGAGAACGAGAATGCCACTCCGGCTGCTGTCGGGTCACGGCGCGTGTATCTGGAAAAGGGAAAAGGGGGGGCTGGCCCTTTCGAGGGGCCCTTTCGAGGGCAGACTTTGGAGGGCAGCAAAATCACGGTAGAAACCGCTGCCCGGAGAGGGTCTGCCCCTATTTCAGATAGCTTCTGAGCTTTGCC
>CAZHET010000103.1:0-4162 GCA_964531585.1 uncultured Planctomycetaceae bacterium
CTACCATCGAGTGAGGTGATGCGGGCGTCGAGAACGATGAGCAGAAGCAGCAGAGTTTTCATTGTCGATCTGTCAGGAGTCTGAAGAAATCCTCGTTCCGGCGCACTGCCCTGGAATGCAATGCCCAGGAATTCGCGCCGGGGCCGCGCCGCGGAATGCACTGCCAGGAGGCTGAATTACTTCTGTTGTTCCGCGAGTCGCTGAGTATACCGGCTGATCGCATCGAGGTAATTCGACGGGAACTGCTGTCGGATTAGTTCACGAGCTTTCGCTTCGGCCTGCGGACTTGCCAGTCCCCACGCTCCTTCTTCCGTCAGGTTCTTTCGATCTGCTTCGCCGTCTGCCGCCGAACCTTTGATACGGCTTTCGTTGGCGGCGTTACCGCCAGGCTGGTTTTGCGAACCGCCGGAACTGCCACTGCCGCCCTGTTGCTGCTGATTCTGACTTTCCATGTCCTCAAGCAGTTTGTCCAGTGCCGCGATAATCGCCTCCTCCTGCTCCTGAACTTTCTCACCAGACCGGCCCAGATCAATGCGGCGTTCGACGTCAGACATGAGACGCTCAACAAGCGGGAGTCCGTCGTCCTTCTGGCCTGCAAGTTCCTGCCGCAGGATCTGAGCCACGCCACGAAACCGGTCAGGGATGTCCAGAGTGTTGTCCAGCAGCAGGCTGATGCTGTCCAAAGCTTCCTGTCGCTGCAGCAACTGAGCCTGGCAAACGGCTCGATAAAAAAACAGTCCCGCAGGATCAACAACGTCCTCCGCTGAAAGCTCCTGCAGCAGAGTCAGGGCTTCGTCGTAAAAGCGGTGCTGAGCGAACCAGCGCGCTCGAAACTGAATCACCTGGTTGCGATAGATCGCCGTCTCACGGACTCCGTCGAAGACAACTTCTTCGATCGGTCCGCCGCGATAAGATGACTGCACCAACCGCTGAGTTGCCGCATCAGCAACGGCAAAGGACTCAATCAGCAGATCAAGCAGTTCTTCCCCGGAAAGATCTGCCAGAGCCGCATCATCAGCCCAGCGCTCTGTGCTCTGACGTGCAACGGCCTCATCCGGCGCAACCTGAGCCAGCCACTGCAGAAATTCAGTGCGTGCCTGATCGGCGCTCATGCGCGAGAAGGCGATGGTTGCGGGTTTTGTTGCGTCCTGCGCGGCGAAGGCAGTGGGAGTCATCGCGATTATGAGACACGCGAAAAAGAATCCCGAAGGGATGACAGGATGTAGCCACGGGCGTAAGCCCGTGGTATGCGTCCGAGTTTTACGTTGAGTCCCGGAGTGACGACATAAGTGCGATTCCTGTCGCCCCTTCGGGGCTTCGATTCCTGGTGGCACAGATCCCACGGGCTGACGCCCGTGGCTACATCCTGCCGTCCCTCCGGGACTAAACCGCAGCGCTGTCATGAAAATACGAAACAACACCTCCTTACCTCCCCTTCCTCTGAGCCGCCTCAACCCGATCCGCCAGTTCGGCTGCCGATTCCTTCAGACGCTGCTGCCGCTCAGACAACTCCGACAACTGACCATGCAGATCCGCCACGTCGTCTGAGTTGGCCGATTGCAGCAAGCGGTCAACCTGCTTCGTTCGCCGGTTCACCCGCAACTGCAAAGAACGCAGCACGCGAATCTCAGCGATCAGTTCCACGAGTGGCGGTTTTTCCTGACTGCTTTGCTGCTGATTCTGCTGCTTGCGATCCTCTGACTTCATTTCCTGCATTTCCCGCTGCGTCGCCTCGATCAATTCCTTCAGCGCCTCGATGACATCGTTCTGCAGCGTCTGCGTCAGTTCATCCACCTTCGAATCCTGCAGGCGTTCGCCGACGGACAGCATATCGATCTCGATGTCTTCAACCGCCAGCAGAATTGACACCGACGTCCCGTCTTCGCGCAGCAGGCCGGCTGTCTGGCCGCAGTCAACAGCCAACTCGTTCTGCTGCTGCGACAATTCACGTGCTCGACTGAACAGATTGTCCAGCCACTGCTCTTTCGGCGTGGCAGAAAGATCAAGCGTGCCGTCCAGAATCTGAGTTTGAACCGCCAGCATCCGCTGAAACCGCGCTTCCAGCGCCGCAAGCACCATTTCCTTTTCTTCTTCGCGAAGCTGGCGAAGCTGTTCTTCGAGTTCTTCGATTGCCTTGTGAAGCTGTTCGAGCGCTTCCTCCTGCTGATCGACGGCGTTTTTGCGTTCCTGCTGCTTGAGTTGTTCGAGCGCCTGCTGCATGAGCTGCGACGCCTTCTCGAGCTGTTCACGCCCTGGAGTCTGTTGTTGCTTCGGTGGCTGCTGGTTGGGATCTGCCTGGTCCTGCCCCGACTGTCCCTGAGACTGCTGCTGGCTCTGGCTTTGCTGGCCTTCAGACGGCTGGCCATCAGACTGCTGACCTTTCGAAGGCTGCTGTTCGGAATCACTTTGCTGCGGATCGCTTCCTTCCTTCGGAGTCGAACCTTCGGAAGACTCCTGCTCGCCCTCTTTGGGATCGGCCCCGTTCTGCTCGCCATCCTTCGGCTTCGAATCGCCGGACTCCGTCTTGCCGTCTTGCGGCTCGCCTTTCGGCTCGTCGCCGCTGTCGTCTCCAGCGTTCTCACCCTTTCCCGCTTCTTCGCGCTGCTGCTGAGCATCGTGTTCGCGGATGC
Organism: uncultured Planctomycetaceae bacterium; assembly: GCA_964531585.1. Lineage (GTDB taxonomy): Bacteria > Planctomycetota > Planctomycetia > Planctomycetales > Planctomycetaceae > JAWKUA01. The sequence continues at coordinate 2,631 of CAZHET010000103.1, forward strand.
CTTCGAGCGTACGTTCGTTGCTGTCCAGTGCCTTCTGCTGATCGGGCGCGGCATTCGATGGAGCGGTGGAATTCTGCGCTCGCGCTCGCGCGGAACGCTGCTGAGCGATTGTGTTCTGCACGTCCCTGAGGATGTCGTTCAGCCGTTCTCGTTCTTTTTCGACGGCACTGCGACGGTCTTCACTTTGCAACAGCTTCAGCAGCACTGTGAGCGAAGCGGTGACTTCCTGTTGCTTTTCTGACGCCGAACCGAAACTGCCCTGCCCCAGCAGTTCTGCGATCTGCACGATCTCCGGACTAATCTGTTCTTCACGGCCCTTGCTGACGGCCCGGCGAAGAAGCTCAGCTCGTTCGGGATCGTCGTGGCCAAGAATATCCGCCATTTGTGACAACAGCCGTTCGAAGCGATCGTAGCGGCCACTAATGGCAAGCTGGTCGTCGACGAGTCTTTCGGGTGTGACCTGATCTGACGACGATGCGTCCTGAGCTGAAGCGAACGCCGTTGATGCGGCCAACGCGATGAACAGCAGTGCGGATATTCTCAGCGGTTGCAGGGTTCGTGTCATGGTTGGCTCATTGTGATCGTGGTCGCGTCTCGCCGAGACGCCACATGCTGTCAAGCCGCGTGCTATGAACATCCGACGCCTTTACTTCGGTCAAGTTGCACAACTCGTGCTTCAGTCTCGCCAGGACTGAACGACGGAATTCTCGCACCTACAGGTCATCAAAGAAACCCTTGTTTCTCAGCCGCTTCGTTTCCTCAAGCACGCGCTGCTGCTCTTCGAGTATTGCTTTCAGATCCCGCAGCGCTTCGTGGAATTCAGCCATGTCACGCACGTTTTCCAGAATCTGCTTCAACCTCACGATAACGACCGCCACGGACTCTGCCGATTCCTGCACCAGATCGGCCGATGGTTTTCCCGCCGTCGCGGCGACCCGGAATCGGCTGACGGCTTTGTCCGCATCGACCAGCAGGCTGCCTGTGACGTTGTTCAGCGGATCGACAATGTCTGTTCTCATCTTCTCCGTCAGTTGCCTGGGCGGGATCGAATTGTTGATGAGCTGCCGGATGACGCCTTCGAATCCTTCAATGATCGACTGCAGTTCGTTGTTCTGCCGACGGAGGTTGTTTCCACTGCGAGTTGCCGCCGTTGTCAGGCCGATGCGATCCTCCGTCTTAACTTCGCCAGCTTCGGCCGAGTCAATGCGGATGGCCACGTCCCTGTGAAATGTCAGGTCATCACGGACCAGTTCCAACTGCCGAATCACTTCCTCAAAGCGTCGTCGAAGTGAGATTTCCCGAGTGTAGAGAAGTGACAGCAGTTCTTCGTTGCTGACGATGCGAAACAGAACCGGTTCGCCACGAGTCTCATTCGGTGCGCCGATCATGCAGCCGTCCTCTGCGACGATGGCCAGCGACAACGTCTGCCCTTCTGTCAGATCCAGCGGCTGAACAGCGAACGTCTCCGGAGCTGCGTCGCTGCCCAGTTGAAAGGTTGTGGTGCCGGACTGCGGTGGCTGGCTGAACGGGCG
>CAZHET010000103.1:4172-15081 GCA_964531585.1 uncultured Planctomycetaceae bacterium
TCTCCAGTCAGTGGCATCGTCAACGAGAAATTCGAACCTGGCAGATGTCAGACCGTAATCGTCCCGGATGCTGCCGGTCACCGGAATGACGGCCAGCCGAGTAATGGCGTTCTCGACTCCGACGATGCGCGTCGCAATCACTGGAGCTTCGTCGGCGATGCCACGGACGCGAAGTGATTCCGGGTTGGTTGAAATCACATCGTCCAGGTCGTGAAGTGAAAACCGCAGCGTCGTGTTGGATGGCAGCGGCAGGAACGCGGACACTGCCGCTGAGTCAGCAACCGGAACTGACGCGGCGTCTCCGCGTTGATTATCAATTCGAAATCGAGCCGACAGGGTTCTCCCGTCGGTCGACAACAACGGCCTGTGATCGACCGCATGCATGTCGAAGCCTTCGCGTGGAATCAGCCGACTGCTTTCACGGTCACCGGACAGTTCGAACCAGTCAGTGACGAATCGCGCCGCCTGCAGCGGTTTGTTACTGGTCGCCATCAGTTCAAAGTCTGTCCCGACGGGAAGCGATACTTCGCTGCCCAGAACATTGATCGAACGCTGACGCAACTGGTTCCAGCCGGTGTAGTCGGGGAAGGTGCATGCCAGCGATATCTGATCAATGCCGGGCGGCGTCACCACTTCGACGTGCAGCGGCTGCGGGCTGCGATAGTCACCGGCCAGCAGCTCGATGCGTACCGGTTCCTGCAGCCGGGTCAGGATGAACCGAAACGTGCGGCTGGAGGTGGACGACACATACGTCCGGCTGGTTGTTCCATCGGCTCTGGTGACATCGACCCGCACGCGATCAGGAACCAGCCAGGGTTCGCCAGCCGGAGATTTTCCTTCCGGCACAGCGAGTTCCAGTTCCAGATCGCTGCCGCGCGGATGCATATACGTGGGGATGTTTTCGCCGGTATGGTCGTCGCTCGCCGCGTCGATGTTGCGAAACTGAAGCCGACGGTCTCCCGGCTGAGCGATCACCGTCACGTCCAGCGTCGTCGTTCGCAGGTGATAAACCGGTTCGATCTCAACGAACGCATTCCACCACCGACTGAGCGAACCGGGACTGGCGACCCCAAACGATGCGACGGAAAACGCCAGCAGTCCGGCGACCCAGCCTCGCTTCCTGAGTGACTGAAGATTGAACATGTCTTCTGTTCGGACATCCTGAGCAATGTCGGCCGCCTGGCTGACTGTTCGCTGCAACATGCCGCGTGCCAATGGTTCTCGCGTTGGCGAATGAGGAACGCCCTGAACGGTCGTCACCAGCCGATCCTGAAACTGCGGAAACCGCCTTTCCAGCAACAGCGCCAGATCGAGATCTCGCAGCCGTCGCAGCAATGGAAACAGAATCGACGTGACAAGTACCCAGCCACCGCCGAGCAGCATCGCCGCCAGCACGACCGCTCGCAGCCCGACGGGAAGTTCCAGCTTCTGCAGTGCGAACCAGCCGGCATCCAGCCCCGTGGTCAGCCAGAACACCATCGCCGCCAGACTGACCAGCAGCAGCAGCCCGGACAATGCTCCATACTTCCGCAGCCGTGCGCGCACGTCCCCGAGCAGATGCCGAACCGTCGGCGGCAGCGTGGGGCGAGTGTTCTGAGGACGAAGGGAGATGTCGGACATCGCGTTTCAAACAAATGGATTTTCAATCGTCACAGAACCGTAAGTTGTGCCGTGCTGCATGTCTTCGGAATACAACTTGTCGACGCCGGCAACGGTGCAGGCAGCCAGCAACATGCTGTCCCAGTGTGAAAGGCTGTAGCGATCAAAGAGATTCACGGCGACATCAATGACTCCCGGGCTGGGAAGCTGCAAAGGAAGCCACGACAGTCCACGCGACAAGAACGTCGGCAGGTCCACCGCGCTGAGTTTTCCTTTCGCGACTTTCCGCCTGAGCCACCCAAGATATTCTGCTGCGACCTGCCACGGAAGAACCGCTGGCTCCGGCGAGCTTGCCAGCCTTGTTACGAGATCCAACGCCGTTGTTTGTTTGACCGGCTCGCTGAAATCCACGGTGTACACCAGCACGTTGGTGTCAATCGCTTTCATACAGTTCTTCCCGGTTGAACGTTTCTCCTCCGAGGTAGAGTCGTTTTTCAGCAATCAGTTTCTTGAATTCTTCCAACGCAGCAGTGGCCTTGACGGGATCCCAGGTTCCGGATGAAAGCGGTTGTACGACCACGCTGACTCGACAGTTGTCAGGAAGGTCGACCGGCTTGTCCAGCTTCACTTCGCCTTCCAGCACCGTTCCTTCGACGACGGTGGTTTCGGCAACGGAGCTGCTGAATCGTGTTTGCATTTGGTTTCTCCGCCGAGATTGATGATCGATACGGTGGTGTCGCGTCGAAAGATTGTCGAGAACCACTACTCAGACTGGCCGTGTTTCGAATCAGGCTGATTCTCATCGTTCCGATTCATTTTCTGAAGGTACTTCGAAGGCCGGTCGTAGAGTTCTTCACGAGTGAATTTGAGGCCGCCGGAACTCAATGCATTTTCTTCAGTCCGCTTCTTCAACCTCTCGACCGCCTCCCGCGCTTTGACTGGATCCCAAACACCTTCACTCACTGATACGGTGACCCTCGTGTTGTCAGGGATATCAATTTTCTGATCGAGTTGAAGTTTTCCGTCGATCACAGTTCCAGTCAGTTGAGGCATTGTGCGTCGTCTCCTTTTTTGCAGGCGCGGGTCTAACACGTCGACGCAGAAGGATCGACCTGGGTTCGCAGTAAGCAATTTCCTCAAACGATCAATTCCTTCACCGAATTCTACGACAACCGCACCACTCGCCGCAGCGCCCATTCGAAACTCAGCAGGGCGATCATCAGGAACATCAGCCAGCGGCGGTCCCACAACGTTGTTAATTGCTCGTCCACCACGATTGGTTCGCTGCGATCCGGCAATAGCCGGGAAAGCTGCTCGGAAAGCTTGTCAAAATTCAGGTAGCCGCCGCCTGTCCCTTGCGCCAGATTCGTCAGCAACGCGACGTTTTGAGACGGGTCTTCTGATTCCAGATTTGGCAGCACGACTTCGATATTCGCCTGCAGGACGTCGCTGGATTCCGGGACAGGCACCGTGACACGAAACGAGCCCTGTCGCGACGGGCGAAACACGCTGACGAACTGACCGGGACGTCTCGTGTCGCCTCGCAATGAGTCCGGAACGGGTATCGAGCGTCCGCCCGCGTCGACGATGCTGACCGGAACGGTTTCCGTCTGCAGTGGTCGCATCCGGGAATCGTATAGCTGAGCGCGAATTGTCACGGGCTGACCGGGAGTGACTTCCGTGCGATCCAGCAGCAGCAGGCCTCGCGAACGGCCTCGGCGGCGACGGCCCTGTCCGACTTCCCGGATCAGGCTGGTCCAGAACCGCTGATGTCCTTCCGGCGAGATTCCTCGAAGCCGCCATGTCTCCGCCGAACCGACGAACATCGTGCGACCGGAACCGTAAAACTGTGACGCCAGAAACGGCGGCTGGCCGTCTTCCGTACGAGCGCGCGGGTTGCCGTACCGAGCCAGCACAACGGCTCCGTCACGCACGCCGCGAACAGGATACGAACGATAGATGCCCGCAAATGTCTGCCACAGATCAACGCTGGCGTTCCCTTCAGCGTCGGCGATCTGCAGGAACTCGCTCGTCCGGCCTTCCGGAGTCAGCAACACTGGCCATGGCTCGTCGGCTCGCTGAGTCACCTTCAATTCAGACAACATGCGGTTCAGCAGAACCGGATACAGCACCGCGATCTCGCGAAACTTCTCCGTGTCGGCGGCAAGTTCCGGAGTGAAGATTTCTCCGGCGACCACGACCAGTCCGCCGGAATGTTCCGATACCCAGCGGTTCAGAAACTTCTGCTGTTCCGGTGACACGCGGCTCCAGTCCGGATCAAACGCCACGATCACGTCATATTCGAACAGCTCCGCTTCCGTCTGCGGGAATTCTGTGAGCAGCTTCGTGGCTTCCTGGGACACCATGCCCAGATTTTCTTCGGTGACGGTTTGCAGCCAGACATCCGAATCGATCCCGCTGTGCCGAAACAGTGTGTTCCGCACAAAGCGGTATTCCCTCATCGGCCCGCTGGAAATGAGCAGCACCTTCAGTTTGCGATCCGTGACTTCGACTTCACGCCGACGTTCGTTGTCGTCGACTGTCAATTCGGTGACAGCTTCGTCGAGCAGCGCGACGCGGGCGACGTATTCGTAGTTGCCGGGAACAGCCAGTGTCTGCGAAAACGTGATCTCTGCCGGCAGGCCGTCTTCGGGAACCTCGAACGGCTGTTTGGCGACTTCCTGCTGATCTTTGCCGTCGCTGCCCGCGGACTGCTGAAACAAAGTGACGGTGCCCTGCCCTCCCGCGGCTCCATTGCCCTGCACGATGACGGAAATGTCGAACGGGTCGCCCTTGTGAACGTCCGACGGAGACTGCATTCCGGCAATCCACACGTTGATCTGCGGCCGCACGCCTCCGAGTCCCACGGTGATGATGCGAGTCTCACTGCGTTCGGCCCGCAGTCTGGCGACGTCCGTATCAAGCCCGGTGTTGTTGCGACCGTCGGAAAAAACAACGATGCCGGAAAGAGTTCGCCCCGACATCTGACCAATCAATTCATGCAACGCTTCTCCCAGCCGCGTTTCCGCGCCCCGCGGCTGGACGATCGAATTCCAGCGCTGGTGAGCGTCGGTCGGCGTGTCGCTGCTGTTGTTCAGGGACACTCTGGCACCAGCATCGGAATCAGCCGACCCCGCAATGTCATCGTTCGCGTGATCGGACTTCGGATCTGCGAACGCCACATCGCCGTCCGAAATTACCGCCTGCGGCCCGGTGAGTGCCGAGTCGAAGGTGTACACAGACACCGCGTGAGTGCCGCTGAGCTGTTTCAGCAGGCCGGCATCAACGACCTCAGACTGAAACGTCTCCGCCCGCGTTCGCCGGGTTTCGGCGTCAGCGACTGCTTCGTCGGCGTCTTCATCCGTCATCGCATAAGCCATCGAAAGCGACGTGTCCAGCAGCACGCCGACGCGAGATTTCTGAATCTGGGTCGTCTGCGTTCGCTGTTTGGGGTTAATGAGGATCACCAGCACCAGCAGCAGAACAAGCAGCCTAGGCACCAGCAACGCGGCTCTCCAGCCGGCCGCAAGAAATCGCGAATCCCTCAACGACGTGCGAATCGCCAGCCCGAATATCGCCACGAGCCCGCCCGCCAGCAACAACAGCCCACCGGTCGAACTCGGTATGTCGAATTCAGTCGTGCGGAAGAGTTCGGTTTGGGAGGTCGAGGTTTGTGCGAGGAGAGTTGAGGGCAACAACGCTGCCGCAGGAAAGCAGAGCAATGCAGCAGGTATCCGCACAACGGGCCTCTGATCCCGTCGTTGCCACACTTTCGACGGGACTCCGGTCCCGTCGCTGCGATTCCGGCCCAACAGGCCAGCCGTTCGTCCAGCCTGTGGCAACGCCCCAGGAACGGGGCGCCCGAAATCCCGCAGCCCCAACGCGGCGGCCGATCGATCACCGTCTCCTCCGCGTTCAATTCGACCAGTTGGCCCATAGGGCCGCTGGATTGAATTGGGCATCGCGCTCCTGGGGCAATGCACCAGAATGGACGAATGACCGGCCCGTCGGGCCTGACTTCTGTAACGAGAGCCCCCTCTCATGCTGTCACCTCCGGATGAAAGCTCATCTTCAGAGACAGCAATTGTTCGGCGACCAGCACCACGATCAATATTCCCAGCAGGAACCACCGCATGTCGCGCCCGGCGTCACTGCCGCTCAATCCGCCTGCCGTATCGGCGGTCACGACAGTGACATGACCAAGACCATCGGTTTGCTCGATTCGCGACGCCTCGGCCACCGCCAGGTCGCTTTCGGCGGCCGACACATTCATAGCCAGCCAGGTGTCCTGCCGTTCGCCGTCGACGCGAAAACGTGTGACGCGGTACACACCCGGGCGATCGGCCTGAGCAATCGACACCGTCAGTTGCTCTTCGGCCGTTGTACGATTGTTCGATTCAGGGGCATCGTTCGTTACGGGAGCTGCCTGCAGCCGCAGGAACGTGTTCTCGTCGGTGGCACCTTCCCCTTCGGGTTCCGGCAGAAACATTTCGACGGACTCCGTGAATTCGCTGACCGGCCAGGAAAACTTCACGCTGCCGCCGATCTCGCGAACCTGGACATTGCGATTGGGTTTCTGCAGATATTGATGCAGCTTCAGATGCATTACAACGTAGCCCGGCGACGCCGGCGCAAGAGGCCAGTTTGTCCACCGGCGTCCGGCAGAAGTCAGAAATGTCAGCACTCGACCTTCGCCGAACGGATGTTCGAACACGATCGGATCGCCATTCTTCAATCTTGCCAGTACTCGAACTTCATCGGCCCGCCCGTCCGTGTCTGTCAGCCCGAACCAGTTGCGGAACTGCACCAGATCGGCAAACGGACTGTCCGGAAGGTTGTAGATTTCAAAAATCGGATGATCTTCAAAAACGGGCTGCTGAAACTCCGGCACAGCACCGGAAGCGGGACTGCCGCCGTCCACAGACTGCACCGTTCCCAAAGAAACCGGAAACAGTTTTTGCTCGTCTTCCTGCAGCGTCGTGTTGTACCAGGTCGTATTGGCCTGATCTCCGGGAAACCATGCAATCCCGCCGCCGGATCTGACGTACTCCCCCAGCAGCACTGTTGCGTCGGCGGGCAGATCGCGGAGGTTCAGCAGATAGATCATGTCGTATCGAGAAAGCTCGGCCGACGTCAGCACCTGCGACGTTCGCTGTTCGACCGTCAGCCCCGTCAGTTCCGGATCAGCACTCAGCGCCGCGGTAATGTAGCCCGCGTCTTCCTGCTGACCGGCGTCATCGACGACCAGAATGACTCGCTTGTCGGTGACATCAGCGACGAGAAACCGTCGGTTGTCTTCGGTCAGCATGTCGTCTTCCAGCTTCACTTCCACCGGATGCTGTCCCGGCGATTCAAACGTCACGTCGTGGGAAACCTGCAGTTCGCTCTCCGCTTCAATGTCGGGAATCAGGATGTTGACCGGAAGATCCACGCCGTCGATCGTCACTGTCGCTCGCTTGCCGCTGACTCGCTGACGTCCGAAATTCCTCAGAGTCAGATTCATCCGCCAGGGCACTCCGACGGCAACTGCCAGCGTATCCGCCGAGAGCTGCGTGACCGCGATGTTGCCGTGGGTGCTGTCCGATAACTGCATCAAATTCACCCGCGCCTCGATCCCGTCCAGCGACTTCAGCGCTGCGGTCACCGCCGGACGGCTGATCCAGTCGGATGCACGCAGATCTGTGATGACATGCACGTGTGGCGACACTCCCGCATCCGCCGACAGGATATCCTCCGCCGCGGCCAAAGCCTCAACCGGAGTGGCCGCCTTGTACGAACACTGCAGGTTTCTAAGCCGCGGGATCAGTTCCTGCAGCAGAGCATTGTCGAGTGCGCGATCAGTCACCAGCGGTCGTTCAGGCTGAGTGGTCGTCAGCAGAGTGACTCGCAGTGCTCCCGGCCTGCTGCCTCCCTGCGACACCATGCGTTCGACAACTTCCACCGCTTTGTCGAACACAGATCCATCGTCCACGCGTTCGCGCATGGACAGCGAATCGTCCAGAATCAGCACGTGATGAGTCGTCGCTCCGCGCATCATCAGCAGGCCGGAAGGATCCAGCACCAGCCGAGCCAGCAGCAACATAATCAGCAACACGGCAAGCACTCGCAGAGCCAGCAGCAGCAGTTGTTCGATAATCAGCCGCCGTCGATTCATTTCATCGCTTTGCAGCAGAAACTCCATCGCCGCAAAACGAACCTTCTTATAGCGCAGCCGGCTTAGCAGATGAATAATGATGGGAACAGATGCCAGCGCAGCCCCCGGCAGCACAAAGCTCGGGTTCAGAAAATACTGCGCTAGCCAGGACATGGCGGCAATCGAGGATCGAGGTATCAGGATTTAGGATCGAGGGTCAACGCCACTCGGTCCCAGGCTCCGGCCTGGGACCGCATATCTCCGAAGCTCCGCTTCGCCGCGTGCCGCAGTGCTATCGAGTGCTGAAGTTCCGTCATGGCAGGTTGGCATCAAGCCGGTGAGCGAAATGTGAGTTGAAGGTTCATCGGCGAAGCAGAGCTTCGAGGATAGGTGTTCCCAGGACGGAGCCTGGGAACAAGGCGAAAACTGCACACTGAACACTGAACACTCATCACTTCCCCATTCCAATCCGCTGACTCAACAGGTGCGTCAGCGCCGCATCAAGGTTGTCGCTGGTGCGGACCAGCTTGTAATCGATGAGGCTACCGGCACAGCGCCGACGAATTGTATCCAGGAACGTTGCCAGGGCTTTCAGATAACCGCTCCGCAGAGCCGCCGGATCGCAGGTCAGCTTGCCGATGTCTTCCAGCCCCTCAAACCTCAAAGTGCCGGAATAGTCAAAGTTCAGCTCCTGATCGTCCATCACGTGCAGGATCATCACTTCGTGCTTCCGCTGCCTCAGCAACTGCAGACCTTTGAACAACTGTTCGCGGTCGCACAGCAGGTCCGACACCAGAACCACAATGCTCCGATGATTCATCATTTCCGCCGCCTTGCGCAGAACTCCGATCATGTCCGTCTTGCCCCCCGCCGTTTCGACGGACAGGCTTTGAAGAACGGTCTGCAGGTGATTGTGTCGGCTGCTGGACGGAATGATGCTGCGGATCTTTGCATCGAACAAAGCGACGCCGACTGAATCGTTCTGCTTCAGAATCAGCATCGCCATCGCGGCGGCGACCGTCTGCGCGTAGTCGAACTTCGTCAGCGGTCCCGTGCCGAACTGCATCGATTCGCTGCCGTCCACCAGCAGCACGACTCGCACGTTGGTATCTTCTTCGTACTGCTTGATGTAGTAGCGGTCGGAACGCGACCACACCTTCCAGTCGATACGGCGAAAGTCATCACCGGGAACGTATTCGCGGTGCTGGACGAATTCGGTGGACTGGCCGAAATACGGACTTCTGTGCAATCCGGAAACGAAGCCCTCGACGACTTTGCGAGCCCGCAGTTCCAGACGAGAAATCTTCGCGATTTCGTCAGGCCGCAAAAATCTTTCCAAGTCGTGGGTCACTCGTCAGTTCACTTTCCTTTGACGGCGTTTCCTTGATGAGTCTCTCAACCACCTTGTCGGACGTAATGCCTTCGCTTTCCGCCGTGAAGTTCGGAGTAATGCGATGCCGCATCACCGGTGCGGCCAGCGCCTGGATATCGTCCGTCGACACGTGCGTCCGGCCGCTCAACAGCGCGCGAGTCTTTCCGCCAAGAAGCAGATTCTGCATCGCTCGCGGACCGGCTCCCCACGCCAGCCATTCGTTGCACCAGTCCGGACAGCCGGGCTCCCCGACACGCGTCTGTCGCACGATCGCCAGTGCGTAGTTGATGACGTGGTCGGTCACAGGAACCTGCCGGACGACGTCCTGAATTTCCAGCACCTGCTCGGCGGACAACACCGGCTCAATGTCGGCTTTCCTGTTCGACGTCGTCTGCCGTGCAATTGTCCGTTCTTCCTCGAACGTGGGATACTTCACGAACACTTTGAACATGAAGCGGTCCTGCTGAGCTTCCGGAAGTGAATACGTGCCTTCCTGTTCGATGGGATTCTGAGTCGCCAGCACAAAGAACGGATCGGCCAGCCTGTGAATCGTCTGGCCGACGGTCACCTGCCGTTCCTGCATCGCTTCCAGCAGCGCCGCCTGAGTCTTCGGCGGAGTCCGGTTGATCTCGTCCGCCAGCACCACATTGTGGAACAGCGGCCCCGGAATGAAACGGAATTCCCGCTGGCCCGTGGAACGATTTTCCTGCAGCACATCAGTCCCCGTGATGTCGGCGGGCATCAGGTCGGGTGTGAACTGAATGCGGGAAAACGTCATCGACAGGCAGCGCGACAATGTGCTGATCATCAGCGTTTTCGCCAGCCCCGGCACACCTTCCAGCAGGCAGTGGCCACGGCTGAAGAGCGCGATCAGCAGTTGTTCAATGACATCGTCCTGCCCAACAATGACCCTGGCCATCTGGGCCTTCAGGTCGGCCGAGGCCTTGTGCAGCAGATCGATGGACGCATCAGAAATATCGGTGGTTGCGGACATTCGATGAGAGAATTTCTGCGAAGAGGCAACATGTCGTTCAACCCGTGGTCGAAGACCAGGCCGTCTGTGAATCGGTCCCGTACACACGCCCTGATCTTCGACCACGGGCTAAACGAGCGGTCTTGTTCCCGATCAGACGATTTCGGGGCGGGATCATATCAAACCCCGCAGGCTTGAGAATGTCGTGCCGAAATTCGCCGAAATCGGCATCGCGACGAAAATGCCCGGAAGACTGATTGTCGGCGGACACGGATTAACGTCACTTTGCAGCGGTTATTTCTGTACGCCGTCAGTGCCTGCCAGACACGTTGCTTGAAGGTCATCCGCCATATCCCGGTACTCGCCGGACACGTCATGCACGTTCCAGACGTCTTCCGGTTTGGCGTACAGGGCCAGCGCCTGGTCAGGCGTTAATCGATCAGGTGACGAAGCGAAACGTTCGACGAACAGAAACTGAGCGGTTCGAACGGCTCGCGTATCCGCCGAAAAAATACGCAGACGTCGGTGTGCGAAGCGGCCGGGGTCATTAAGTACCTGCAACAGACTGACGGGCGCGTCAGTTGATTCGCCCGGACCGGCCTTCTGACCTGTTCGCAACTCGGCGATCGTTGGCGCGAGATCCAGGCTGCCGGTGATTGTGTGAATGCGGCGAGCCTCTCCTTCGCCGGTGGCGATCAGCAGCGGCACGCGGATTGATCCTTCCGGAAGCAGCGATTCGAAACGCCCGAGATCTGGCGATTGCTGACCTCCCGTTGCCGTCACGATCAGAACATCGTCGTCGCTGCAGACCAGATCAATCGCGGCAACACCT
>CAZHET010000104.1:0-11786 GCA_964531585.1 uncultured Planctomycetaceae bacterium
GACTTACGTCGCGCCGCTCGCCCACATGCTGCGCGCACACTCGGCGTCCGTCACAATGCGATATAACCCTTGCCGGACTGCTTGTACGCGGCGATCAGATCGCTGTTTTCGATAACATAAGGAAACGCGACTTCCTTCCCGGGGTTTACGCTCCCGTTGTGTGCGGCGAAATAGGTTCCCTTCGGTGCCTTGAACACGTACATGTATTCCGTGGAGAAGCCCAGCATCCTGACAGCCGCCGGTGGACGCGGAGACGCGCTGTTCTCCCAGGGAAATGCGAAGATCAGCCGGCCGCCCGAGATCGGCTGGTCATCGGCGTCAACCACCCATTCGCCTGACTTGAACGGGTTCAGCCCCTGCGACTGAATCGACGCCGGCGGAACCGATGTGCAGTGGACGAACGTCTGTTCCGATCCGAGTCGGGAGACAGACCAGCCGGTTTTCTTTTCCGTCTTCAGCTTCGCTTCCGGTTTGGTGGTCGGTGTGGACAACGCGTAGATCATCGCCAGATTCCTGATCCTGTTTTCGTAAAGCACACTTCGTAAAGCACTCAGAGACCGATGCTCGCTGGCGTCAGCGTGGCGAGGAAGAATAGGTTTTGGCCGGCGGGCTGGGCGGGCGCGACGCGCGGCGCGAACCGATTTCATTTGACGCGACAGGGAGTCTCGCCGAATCTGCGGGATTCGTGGATTACCCGGTTCGAAGATCACAGAAGCAAGCCCGATGACCAACGAAGTGCGCGAGCAGATCGACAGACTCCGCCGCGAAATCGAACGCCACAATCATCTGTACTACGTGGAGTCCCGGCCGGAAATACCCGACCGTGATTTCGATCGGCTGATGACGAAGCTGCAGGAACTGGAAGCCGAGCATCCCGAGTACGATTCGCCTGGCAGTCCGTCTCACAAAGTCGGCGGAGCACCCATCGAGGGCTTCACAACCGTCGAACACCGCGTTCCGATGCTGTCCATCGACAACGTGTTCGAAGAAAACGTTCTGGTGAAGTGGGACGCCGAACTTCGCAAAACGCTCGAACGCGACAAGCTCGACTACACGCTGGAATACAAGATTGACGGCGTCGCGCTGGCATTGATCTACGAACACGGCGTGCTGGTGCGCGGAGTGACTCGCGGCGACGGACGCGTTGGCGACGATATTACTCACAACTCCAGAATCATCGCGGGCGTTCCTCTGCGTCTGCTGACGGACGATCCTCCGCCGGTGCTGGAAGTTCGCGGCGAAGTCGTGATTCTCAACGAAGACTTCGCTGCGTTTCAGGCCCGGCAGGTGGCCGCCGGGGAAGAGCCGTTCAGGAATCCTCGCAATGCCGCGGCCGGAGCACTCAAGCTGCTCGATCCAAAACTCGCGCGCGAACGAGGTCTGCGGTTTTTGGCTCACGGCGGCGGCTACTTCGAAGGCGTGTCATGGAAAACATACCTGGATTTTCTGAACGACGTTCGAGCGCTGGGAGTTCCCGTCACACCGGGCGTGCGCGAGGCCGTCGGAATCGAGCAGCTTCAGCAGCAAATGGGTGCGATGATCGACGGAGTGCCTGAACTGCCGTTCGAGGTTGATGGTGTCGTCATCAAGCTGAACCAGCTTGCAGAGCGTAACGAACTGGGAGTCACGTCCAAGAGTCCGCGCTGGGTGCGGGCGTACAAGTGGGAACGCTACGAAGCGGAAACGAAAGTAGCGAACATCACGATTCAGGTCGGCAAGACCGGCACGCTGACTCCCGTCGCAGAGCTGGAACCGGTCGAAATTGATGGCACGACAGTCTCACGTGCCAGCCTGCACAACCGCGACGAGCTGCAGCGGCTGGGCGTAAAGATCGGTGACACGGTGCTGGTCGAGAAGGCGGGAAAGATCATTCCTCACGTGCTGCGAGTGAACGAGGCGGTTCGATCCGGCGACGAACAGGAATTTCTGTTTCCAACAACGTGTCCCGAGTGCCAGACCGAGGTCGTTCAGGATGAGGGCGGCGTCTACGTCCGTTGCCCGAATCCGTCGTGTCCCGCGCAGTTGCGGGAAACGCTCGCCTTCTTTGCCTCGCGCGCGGCGATGGACATTTCCGGTCTGGGTTCCGAAATCATTGCGAAGCTGACTGCCGAACCTTCGCTGCTGCAGTCGGTGGCCGACGTGTTTCGACTGGCTGCAAAACGCGACGAGATGGCTCGTCGGCTGTACAAGGCGGGAACCAAAAAAGCAGAAGGCAAAGAGGAACAGTCGCTGATCGAAAAACTGCTGCGCGGGGCCGAAGTGGCCAGGCAGCAACCCGTGTGGCGATTGCTGACCGGGCTGAACATTCGCCACGTCGGACAAAGCAACGCTCAACGACTGGAAGAAGCATTCGGGACCATTGATGAAATCGCTTCGCAGTCGGAAGAATCGCTGGCCGCGGTGGACGACATCGGGCCGGTGATCGCAGCGTCAGTGCATCAGTTCTTTTCGTCGGACTTTGGCCGGTCGCTGGTTGAGGAACTGCGGTCGCTGGGTCTGAACTTTGGGACGCCCGTGGACCGCTCGGCGACCGCTGCGGCGACAGACGGCAAACTGAGTGGCCAGACGGTTGTCGTGACGGGTACGCTGAGCGGGATGACTCGCGACGAGGCAAAACAACTGATCCGTGATCACGGAGGCAAGGCGGCGGGAAGTGTGTCGAAGAAGACGGACTTCGTCGTCGCCGGAGAAAACGCAGGAAGCAAGCTGACGAAGGCCGAGGAACTGGGAATCCGAGTCATGTCGGAGGAGGAGTTTCGGGAAATGCTTGCACGTGGATGAGGAGCGGATTCTCGCCTCGCACTCCCGGCGAGCAGCGCGACGTCAGTCCGCATTCGTCCAGCGCGACGTGTGCTGATGGCGGACTCACGTCGCGCCGCTCGCCGGAATGCAGTGGCAGGAGTGGCCGACTGATCCCGGCACACTCACGAGGGATGAAGTCAACGTGGCGTTATCAACCATCAGGAAGGGCCGATTGTTGTGATTCAGGCAACGCTGCTTGTCGTTCAGGGACCGAACCGGGGGACGCGGTTTCACATTGGGTCGGACGACGGAGACATCGTCATCGGACGCAGTGTCGGTACGCAGGTGCGTCTGGAAGACAGCGAAGTCTCGCGGCAGCACGCAAAAATCGTTGCCGGGGGCGGCAGCTTTCGTCTGGTCGATCTGGGCAGTGCCAACGGCATCCGGGTGAACGGCCAACTGGTTACGGAAGCGACACTGCGCCATGGTGACACGATTCGGCTGGGCACAACGCACCTGACGTTCGAGATCGTGGTGCCCGAACAATCGGCGAGTGCGTCGGCCACGGCCTCGGCAGAACTGGTGCAGTTCATCGATGACGCTCACGCCAGGGAGCGTTCGGAGATCGTTCAGCAGGTCCCGACGGGGCCAGCGTCGTCACTGGCATTGTGGCCCGATCAGCAGGGCGGCCTGGAACTCCTGTATCAGGTGGCGGAAGAGCTGGTTCGCCCGATTCACACGCTGGAATCGCTGTTGCAGCGAATTCTGCAACTGACACTGATCGCCGTTCAGGCGGATCGCGGCTGCTTTCTGCTGAAGGAACCGATTGGCGACGAACTGAGCCCGATCGCGTTCTATGAACGCCAGGCTCAGGACGGCCCTGTTCGCCAGATGCCGATCTCACGATCGATCACCGGTCATGTGATGAAGCACGGTCAGGCAGTGCGGACGTCGGATGCTCTGCACGACACTCGTTTTTCCGGTGGCCACAGTATCGTCTCGTCAGGAATCCGCGAAGCCATTTGCGCTCCGTTGAAAGGGCACGAAGAACTGCTGGGCGTACTGTACATCGACATCAGCACCAGCGACCGGTCCGGTGATGTCGTATCGGAAAGTCCGGGCGGCATCAGCAGGCATCTCAACGAAGAACATCTGAAGGTGGTGCTGGCGGTGGCTCGTCAAACCGCACTGGCCGTCGAGGCGCGGCGGCACCAGGAAGCCTTTCTGAAAGCCGAACGGTTTGCCGCGATGGGCCAGACAGTCGCAGTCATGAGTCACCACATCAAGAACATTCTGCAGGGCATCAAGGGCGGAAGTTTTCTGGTTCAGTCCGGTCTGGATCAATCGCAGCCCGAACTGATTCGTCAGGGCTGGGGCATCGTCGAACGCAACCAGGACCGGATCTTCGACCTGGTGACGGACATGCTTTCGTTCAGCAAGGATCGCGTGCCGAATCTGCAACCGGCGAATCTGAATGACGTCTGCCGCGAAATCGCGGACCTGGCACAACTGCGCACGGGCGCATGTGGGATCAGCTTCCGATTCGAACCGGCAGACCGACTGCCGACTGCGGCGTTTGACAAGGAGGCGATCCACCGGGCGGTCCTGAACATCGTCACGAACGCCATCGACGCCGTCGAAAACACCGAAGGTGGTGCCGTTGTGCTGCAGGCCGGTTACGATGCCGCGGCAGACATGCTGATGGTGGCCGTGTGCGACAACGGCCCGGGGATTCCCGAAGACCAGCGCGGCACGATCTTCAACGTGTTTGAGTCCTCAAAGGGTTCGCGCGGCACAGGAATCGGCCTGCCGGTCAGCCGCAAGATTATCCGGGAACATGGCGGACGGATCACTGTGGAAGGCGGACCGGGCGAAGGCACTCGTTTCGTCCTGTGCTGGCCGCGAGGTTCGGTGGAATCGCATACCGTGCGGTTCGGCAGCGAAACGATTGTTCCTCGCACCGGTAATCTGGGTACGGAGTGAACGAAGCCGCAGGAAACACACAATGCCGCGCAAAGCAATGAAGCGCCCCGCGCCGTCTGCCCGCCCGCGACTGCCGGTTACCACCAGCGCAGGATGCTGCGGCCGCGTGAGGCTTTCCTGGCTGTGTCTTCCTGCCAGTGGCCAGCCCTGGTCACTCCCGCGCCGGCATCATCCAGCTCGGCGGCGTCCCAGTTCGGTTCGGCCAGAGCATGACCGGGCCGGGCCGACCCTGGCTGCACCGGCGACTGCATCAGTGGAGGACTCACGCCGGCGTTCGGGCTGGTGCTGTTCTGATCGAACTGTGGTTCCTCCAGACGAATGCCGGGCGGCGTATAGAACGGTTCCTGCTGCGTGTCAGGAATCGGGAATCCCTGCTGCCGCAACTGCTGTCGCAGCATGCTGCCCAGATCGACGATTTCCATCCCCTTTCCCTGCGGGATCGACCACAATGCTTCCGGCAGGTGCGGGTTCGTCTCGATGTCGTCGAACGTCAGAGAAATCTGCGAGTCCATCTGTGGGAAATCCAGGTTGACTTTGGTCGCAATCAGCCGCCCCTCGAAGGGTTCGTGTTCGCTCAGTTGAGCACGCACCAGAACATTCGACTGGTCGTCGTAGACAGCATGCTCGCGGATGGCTCCGGCAACGGTATCCACTTTGATGACTCGCCGCAGCATGCGACCTTCCGGACTGCGTTCTGACGCGTTTAGCCACAACTCACGCGGCGGCGCGGAACTCAGGACGTAGTCTTCTGCATGCAGCGGCTTGACTCCGACGACCAGCATCAGCCAGTTCGGATCGATGTAGGGAACACCCGTGGGAATCTGTTGCAGCAACGCGGAGTCTTCGTGCCGCCATGTCATCACCGCGGGTTCGCCGGGCTGCACGTAGACCCAGCACTGCTCCGCGTTGGATCCCAGATCGGCATGAGCAATCACATTGTTCGCCGTCAGCCGGAAATGCTGCGGCGACTGGCACGCGATCGACCCGGAAAGCTTCTGCTGGGGAACGCCAGGCATTCGGACGACCATCTTCGTCCGCGTGCAGCGCCACGATTCGAGACCGGCAATCTGGCTGTTGACGTAGTCGACCAGCTCGTCGCGGCTGAGAGTCATCGGCAGCGCCGGATCAACAGCAGCGACAGGTTCCCGCCTCAACCAGGAAGCCCACTGGCAGCCACAGAGCGTTGTCAGCAGCAGAATGGAAGCCAGCCGTCGAAGTGTCTGCTGCATCATCATCCGTGAAACTCCCTCCGCTCATCCGAAAGCGGTCGGTTCCGAAAACACGTAGTGCCGTCAGGCGGCGTTCGCCGTGCCGAACAACTGCGCCTGAATCTGCTCAATCCGATCGTCAGCCAGTTCAACTTCCGTCACTTCAAATGGTCCTTCGCCACCCGCGCCGATCAGCCGCATCACCGGTCGATCGTCCACGTCTGCGGACTCTTCCAGAATCAGCCGCTTCTTTCTGAGCAGCAGCAGAGCGAGCACGTATTGATATTCCTGTTCGACAACGTTCGGCGACTCGCTCAACTGCAGGAAGTATTCGAACAGGGAATCTGTATCCAGCCGACGTGATTCGGCTTCTGAGCCTGCGGGAACGATGCATCGCCAGTAGCCAATCGCGTTTTCCGGCGGCCCGGTCCAGGCGGCCTGACTGTAATCGTGTCGTACCAGACGCCCGTGGTCTTCCACCAGCACCGACCAGCATGCGTCGCCCGGTGCAAACGCATTTCCGGTCACGAAACAGGTCCTGGAGACTGGGCGTACATTGAAATCCATGCGGCGATCGTACGGGAATCGGCAGATTCGGCCAAGAGGAATGTGTGTTGCAAATAGTCAACGCAGACTTCGCAGATTGTTTTTTTTGTGTGATGTGATACTTGGAACGAGAAAATCCGCAGGACCGGTTGAGCTTGCCATGTTTCTCAGAATACCGTTCTTGTCAGCCGCCGCAGGGGCGTTACAAGCGAACTGCGCAGACTGGTAAATGCCGGCGTGTCAGCAGGCAGTGCTTGACGAATCGGTCTCCGGTGGCAAGAGTTGAACTGCGGCCAACGGGTTTGGAGGTCATTGGCCGCCAGGTTTGGGAGTCATTCCCGCGCAGGCGGGAACCCAGTCGGTACTCGTGGCAGGAGTTCAACTGCCGCCGACCGGTTTTGGAGACTCGACCGCGAACGAAACGCCATATGGCATTTCCCCGGAAATCAACTTTGTTCAGGGACGGAAAGGAAAACGCAGCGATGAAAACTCTTCGACGTGTGGGAGCCCTTTGTGTGGCTTTGGCTGCCGGGTCTGCCGGGCTGACGGTGGCCCAGGACTATCAGGTATTGACACCGATTCCCGAAGCGCCGTACGGCAACGTGTACGGTGGCGATGTGTACGGTGGAGCAGACGTCTACAGCGGCGGCGAGGTCTACAGCGACTCCGCGCCAATCGGGCATATCTACTCAGAACCCGTTGCCCCGCTGTACACGAATGTGAAGTACAAGGATCTGAGGGAAATGGCACCGTGTGCCGTGACGAAGATCATCAAGGTCAAGGACCCGTGCGCCTGCGACCACGACTGCAGTTGCTGCGGTCCGAAGTGTGTGTATGTGAAAATCTGTGTGCCGCCGTGTGCCTGCGAGCGTGTGACAAGCCGTCGCAACGGTGATCGCATCAGGTATGACTACGGTGACTACAAGGTCGACGTCCGCGTCAAACGCGGCTACATCGAAGTCGACTACCAGGACTAAGCGCCTGCGGACCAGTCGACCGAACGCGGATCGCACTCAACAAACGCACAGGGGACAACGGCTTGCCGTTGTCCCCTGTTTCTTTACCATTCAGAATTGCGAGTCGCAGTCGGCATTACACCCGCCGGCGTTTATCGTCCTGACGGCTTCTTCGACTCACCGCTGCCAGTCCAAGTCCGACAGCCGTAGCTGCAGTGACCGGCGATTCTTCCTTGCGGACGCTCGATTCAACGGGAGCCTCTTCTGCCAGCGTAACAAGTTGTGTCACGTCAGCATTTTCCAGTTCGGATTCGACCGCAGCCTCTTCCGCTGACAGCAGGCCGTCGACAGCAAAGGCTTCCAGCACGGCATCAAGCTGCTGGTATCCTGCTTCGTCCAGTTCCGGAACCTCCTGCTCGACCTGAACCGGGGCATTTGCCGGAACTTCTGTGTGATACACGGCGACCACAGCAGCCGGATGAACGGTGATGCTGTGCAGATCATCCTGCCAGTCCGATTCCGCGACGGTCGTCATGATGACAGATTCCGTTGCGTTGCCGTCAGTCATTGACGGTGCTGTGGAATCCAGGCTCTGCACGTCAGACGACGCGATCCGGAAGTCACGCGGCTGACTCCATGCTGTGGCACCATTGCCATCCGAATTCAGACCTCGCACCCACCACCGATAATTGCCCGGTGACAACAACGAAGTCTGCTGGTAGCTGGTTCCCGTAATTCCCGTTCGGCGAACGACTTCCTCCTGACCCAGATTTGTCAACTGTTTGACGATCAGTTCGTAGGTCGCCGCCGGACCACCAGCCGTCCACATGAACAGCGGCGTATTGTCGACGGTGAATCCACTGGGGCTGGTCAGTGTGGGAGCGTTCGTTGGAGCCGTATTCTGTACGAACGTGACCGGATTGCTCCATTGCGAATCGTTGCCCTGCGCGTCAAATCCGCGTACCCACACTCGCAGCGTTCCGTCGGCCAGCGGCAGATCGGGAGTGAATGCAGTTCCCGTCAACTGCGTCTCATGAACCACGCGGACTGCGCCGGTCGTGGTGTTGTTGACCCAAAGTTCGTAACGCACCCATTCCGGCACACCCGTCCAGGTAAACGTTGGACGACCGGTGTTATTGACGGTGCCCGTCGGGCCGGTCACAACAGGTGCCGGAATGAAGAACGTCTGAGCGGCACTCCACGCGCCGGCATCGCCGTCTGCCGTGAAGGCACGTACCCACCAGCGGTGACCGGGATTGATCAGCTTCACGGACGGATCCGTATAGCTGATGGTTTCGACACCGTCCACATGCGGGATGTTTGCGTTGTGGATGATTCTGGTTGCAGGGTTTGCACCGGAACGATTCACCCACAGTTCGTAGTGGTCGGCACCAGTGATTGCGGTCCAGACGAATTCCGGAGTCCTGTCGGTCACCGTACCCGTCGGCGAAATGGCTGTCGGGCCGACTCGGAAGTCGACCTGCAGATCATAAGCGGGACTCCACAGACCGGGTTCGCCATCACTGGCGAGCGGTCGGACCCAGATTCGATACTGGCCGTTGTTCAGGTCAGTTGTCGGCGTGTACTGCCGTGGCTGTCCCGGCTGGAACTGCAGAGCCGGGAAGTAGATCACGCGTTGCGGTGCCGTCAGGTTCGCGATGTTGCCGGAACCGTCCGTGGTCTCACCGCTCAACTGCGTCACCCACAGCTCATATCTACTCGCGCCAATTTCTTCCCAGGTAATCGTGGGGGTCCGGTCCAGAATCGTGCGGGACTCCGGTGCGGGCCCCGTAACCATAATGCGGGAGATTTCAAACTGAGTGGCAGGGCTCCAGTCGCCGGCATTTCCATTCGTGTCGATCGCCTGGACCCACGCGGTGTATGTCCCGACAGGCAGCGAATTGATTACTTCATAGCTGGCGGTCAGGCCGTTCTGAGAAACCGACGTGGTTCCGTCGATGAACTCCTCAAAGACAATCCGCGGCACAGCGTCTGGTGTCCGCTGATTGATCCACAGCACATAGCGCTCGGTGTCCGGAACAGCATTCCAGACGAATTTCGGACTGGTATCGAAACCATCCGTGCCGGTGGCCGGGTTCTGAATCACCAGCTGTACGATTTCAAACTCGTAGGGCAGGCTGGATGTGCTGCCGTCAGCGTTTGTTGCCGTCACAATGGCTTCGTACCGGCCAGGAGTCAGGCTCGCCGGGACCGTATACGAATTGGTCGTCAGACCACTCTGATTCACAACACCATTCGCTCCGGTTGTCAGATTGTTGATCACCAGGGAGAACGTTCCGGTCGCATTGATCCAGCTGATCGTCGGCGTCGAATCCGTCGTGACCGGCAGCGGGCTGACGATCTGGGGTGCCGTGGGCACTCCCACAATCACCGTCAGCATCATTGTGTCTGTCTGGTTGGCATTGTCCGTGACACGCAGAACGACAACGCGATCGCGATCTGTGTTGTACGACGTGGACGCCGTTACCCCGGTCGCATCGACTGTGAATGTGTTGTTCTGGAAGTCAAAGTCCCATTCGTAGAGCACCAGAGAACCGGTGCTGGGATTGGTGTGCGTCGACGCGGACGCGTCAAACGTGACCGTTTCGCCCTGTCCCACCGGATTGGGTGTCGCGGTGAACGAGGCAACCGGATTGCTGACCAGAAATTCGACCGCCCCGATGTCAATGGCGAAGACGGCGTCTTCGTCGCCTTCAATCAGCCGCGGGTTGCCGATCTGGTCCACTTCGTCGAACACCGTATTGCCCGCCGCCGGGATGAACAGATCGCGATTACCCGCGTCGACTCCGCGAGCCCGAGCTGTTGCAGTTGCGTTGGAAATCGAAGACGTCGCCGCAACAGTCACGGTCAGCGTCGTGTCGGACTGGATGCTTTCCACGACGAACTGCGTGCCGTCGATATTGAGCAGCGCGCCGACAAGCGCCTGAGTCGTAAACTGCGTCCCGCTGCCGGTTACAGTGCGGCTGCCCGACGCGATGGACAGCGTGCCCGTCAGAGCAAGGCGGCCATAGGCGAATGGGTGATGCCAGGTCCCGTTGCCTCCGGCATCCGTGATACCGGTCAGGCCTGCGGTCAGCACTGGTGCGCCGCCGGTCACTCCGCCCGCAATATCAGATGCGACGAGCCCCGAATCCGCCCGCAGTCCGTTCAGGTTTCCGATCAGGTTGTTGCCGCGTGACGTAATGCGACCCGAGAGGTCTGGTCGACTGAATCCGCCGGTGTTGAGGTCAAGCAGTGTATTGCCCAGCTCCGCCGAGCCGCCGGTTTCGACATAAAGTCCGCCACCACTGGCTCCGGCCGTGTTGGCGGCGATGGTCGAATTGATCGATTTCAGCTGTGCCGGGAAGACGACAGGAGTCAGCGCCGCATTGACGGTGTCCTCCGTGCCCTCCGTGTAAATTCCACCACCACGCGAAACCGCTGCATTCGTCGACACGGTCACGTTGCGCAGGTCGGCGATGCCGTGGTTGAAGAGACCACCGCCACGCGATCCTGCAACGTTAAAGGAGATCGACGAACGGTCAGCGTCCACCGTGCCGAGGTTGTAGATACCGCCGCCCTGATTGAAGGCGTCGTTGTTGATGACGTTGACGTTCAGCAGACGCAGCGACCCGGCGTCGACATCCACAGCTCCCGTGGAATCCAGGACTCGTCCTTCGACGAAGATTCCTGCCCCGTCTGCAGCCTGACCGCCGCGTACCGTCAGGTTCTCAAGGATCAGAGTGACACCTGGATGAACATGGAACACGCGGTCCAGGCCCGCGGCATCAATGATCGTGTTGCCGGCTCCTTCACCCACGATGCGAATGCTGTCTGTGATGTCCAGGTCGCCCTGGGCGGCTGCATCCTCAAACTGCCCGAAGACCGACAGTGTATAGGTTCCGGCCGCCAGGCGGACGACGTCAAGGCCGGGGGATGCATTGGCTTCCATGATGGCAGCACGCAGCGACGCGTTTCCGTTGCGGTCTGCGAACAGGCCGTCACCAGGATCGGCATCGACGGAGTCACCGGTGAACGTAATGCGGTTCGTCAGCGTCCAGGTTTCTGAAGCATCACCGACAAGCAGAGCATTGTCGCTGTCCCGAATATCAGACCCTGCCGCCGTCAGAGTCAGTCGATAGGTCGTTAGCGAGCCGTCGGCATTGCCAAGCCCGGTCAGATCGCCGAGACCGGTCACCTGCCAGACATCCGGTGTCACCTGAACCACAGAAGCACCCGCCAGACTTACAGCGACGGAATCACGAGTCAGCGTGAAGTCAGAAATATCAACGCCCGTGACATCCTCGCTGAATCGGACCGTAATCGTATTCACGGCGGCGTTGCGAGGATC
>CAZHET010000104.1:11886-15053 GCA_964531585.1 uncultured Planctomycetaceae bacterium
CCAGGGGCATCGATTGTCAGGTCATAGCTGCGAGCTGTGCCGTAGAAGAACGACTTCCCAAGGGACCCTTCTGCTTCGAAAATGGTTTGGAAAACATTCTCGCGTTCCGTTCCGAACACTTCGATGTAGTACACGCGCCCCGCCACCAGGTTGGCATACGACAGGGTTGACGCACCGGCACCGGGGTTGGCAACGACCCACTGCGGCGCCCCGTTCGCCGCGCGATTGACAGCCCGTTCTTCAGATGCCAGCGTGTCATCGACCTCGTACAGCATGAAGACCAGTTGGTCTCCGTCGGTGTCCGTCACGGTCAGGTTGATATCGATCGCACCGGAATCACCAGCGACGAAGCGGTAGTAGTCTCGATCGCCCTTCGTGTGAACACTCAGCGTATTGTCTGCGGCAAGACTGTTGACAGAGAATCCAGGTCCGGAAACCGTACCCAGATCGGTTGCTCCAACGAAGCTGTCGTTCTCTTCCAGCGAGTCCGCGGTGATGGGATCCAACCCGACACCAACGTTAAAGACATCGCCACGATCAAGCGACCACTCCGTGTCACCGGTGAAGCCGGGCAGATTTCTGCCGGTGTCCCACTGTGTCGAGTCGCCCTGGATACTGATATCAACAATATCAAAGAAGTCGCTCTGCCCGAGGGTCGGGTTCGTATTGGGGAAGTTGTCTGTTTCTGAGTCGCGTTCAACACGCCAGCTCGAAGTCCCCCAGCCGTCAAAGCTCCAGAATCCCACAAATTCCGGCGGATCGGCCCGGTTAAAGGCCTCCCAATAATACGGGGTAAAGGGAGAGCTCGGATCATCACCGACGCTGTTAAAGAACCCGATCGTGCGCTGCTGGTTGCGGAATCGATACGGGCCCGGGTCATTCCAAAAACCCCAGGGGTCATTTTCGCGGACGGTGTTTGGGGCAAACGAATTGATTGATCGCGATTTGAATTGTGACTCGCGGTTATCGAGGAACGCAAATCCGTTTGTGACGTCCAGCGAGTTGCCGACATTTTCGCGGAACACAAGGTCAATGCGAGAGAGTGGATCTCGGTAACCCTGGGAACCCGGGACAAACCAGCTCAGTTTGGGATCATCGGCACTATCAAAGTTACCGAGCGACTGCATCGGAATCTGAGCCGTGAACGAATCAATGTAGACGTCCGTACCGATGTTCCCGTCGAACGTGTTCCGGAAGATCTCCGCATCGATCCCGGCAAGGCCGAGTTCGTAAGCGGGGTTGGACACGAAAATCCCCGGTCGGTCTGCATCCAGAAAGGCGTTCGTTTGTCGCCCGGCGGAATCGACCGCCCCGACCCGCAGCACAATACCGCCCAGAGTGCCCTGAGTCGTTGTGAACTGATGCGTCCAGCTTGAACTGGCGAGGCCGTTCTCGTCGGGCACACCAATATCCGACAGGTTCACGGGCACCACGGAACTAACGGTGGTTGTGCCGTTGGACTCAATCCGGTTGTCCTGCGCGCGGAATTCGATGTGCGGACTGATCTCGAAATCAACTTCTCGCTGCTTCGCACCGACGGAGAAGAACCGCTGATCGTCGTCTGTACGTACCGAAATGTCCTCGATGAAAGGGATCAGAGGATCAGACGGTCCGTTCTGAAGCTGGAAGTGTGACGCCGTGTTAAGAACATAAACGCCTTCCCAGCGATTGGAAATGATCTCATTGTTAATCAGGTTGATGAATGAATCTGCACCGGTGCGGTTCAGGATATCAACGCCGCGCTGCCGGTTATTGTTGATGCGGGAGTTGCTGACCGTCAGGCTCGACTGGTGTTCGTACTCCACATCCTGGCCACCGCCGATAATGGGCGAAATGCGCAGAATGCTGTCTGCGAGATATTCGACTCCATCACCGAAGTTTCCGGTGATGGTCGCGTTGTTGACTGAAACATGCACGTCGGTAATGACTTCATCGCCATGCTCGACGTTGCCCCCTTCTGTCGCTGCAAAGTGACCGATGTCAATCCCGTCGCCGCCGTTGTTGCGGAAGAAATTGGTGTCTGCTCCGATATGCCGGCGGCGGACATACAGGAACGAATTTCCGCCGCCGAGATTGACCAGTGCATTCTGTGAGTGCAGATGCGGGCCGGCACTCTGCGTAATCTTCAGACCGTCCTGACCGTTGGAGTCAAACGTGTTCGCGTTGGGAATCGTGCCGTCGCCGAAGACTGCCGAAACACCCTGGCCGAGCTGGACGCCGTTCTGCCCGTTCTGACTAAAGCTGTTGTTCAGTGCAAACACCGAAATATCCATCCCGCCGACACGGCGTTCGAAGAAGTCGGTTTTGTCTTCGATCGATGCGAAACGAACGCCGTCTTCCAGGTTGCTTTCGAAAGTGCTGTTCACGAACGTGACGTCGCCGAATGCCGCACCGTGGCTGCGGTAACCCGTCAGCGTGTTGCTGCTCAGCGAGGAGTCGACGAATGATGCCGTCACCTTCAGCGTGTCAAAGAAGTTGAACGCGTCAACACTGAAGCCGTCGCCGAAGTTCTCTTCGATCGTCGTGCCGGTGGCGTGAAACAGAACTTCCACCTGCTGAAATCCGTGAATTCCGACTCCGCCGGCAGCGCCTGTCGACCCGGCCACGCCGTCGTTCGGATGGAAGCCGCTGCCGTTCGCCGTGGCGCCATTTCGCCGTACGGAGTTGTTGTTGAACTCGACCTCAATGCGGGCGTTCGCCTGAACATCGATGCGAACTCCGTATTCGCCGTTGTCATCGATATTGTTTTCGTTGATAAAGAGTTCCAGACGGTCCTCGACGGTGTTGGTGGCAAAGATGTCAAACCCGTCGCCGCCATTGTTAGTCGCGTTATTGCGCTCGATGACCACGGAGTTCAGTCTGCCGTCTTCCGTGCGGACAAAGTGGAATCCGTCCAAAGCGTTATTCAAAAAGTTGTTGTCCGTGACTCGCAGGTCCTGAATGCGGGTCCGCTCGCGCAGTAAAAAGCTCAAACCGTGGCCTTCGTTGCCCTGGTTATCGACACCAATTACGTTGTTATCAATGACAGACTCGGCCAGCAGCGCAACAGCCTGGGAGGCAAGCAGATCGCTTTGCATCCGGATCACAATCCCGTCGCCCTGTAATCCATTGTCCGGATCCGCGTCGTTCAGAGAACTTGTAATCCTGTTCTGCCGGATCTCGAATGA
>CAZHET010000105.1:0-15007 GCA_964531585.1 uncultured Planctomycetaceae bacterium
TTTTCAATGCAGACACCGGCGGCTAGCGCCGTGCCGCTCACTTCGAAAAATCCTGCGGATTATCGGTCAATGCATCCAACATGGCGCTGTCCAGCTAAGCTGCGAAGGTGATCGCGACCGGAACATACAACGAATCCAGCCCAACTCACTCAGGAGGGCGTGACCTTGGTTACCTGGCGTCAATTATTGTCGCTTCCGAATCGACCAGCCACGGTCGGATGACGTGGTTTGTTGCCTGCTCCGGAGGAACCGACGGAGGCAGGTTCACGGCGATTTGATTCTGGTCGGGCGATCGGACGGAACAAGTTCATACGGATCCAACGGCATCGCGTGTCGCCGAGACTCTCGGCACGCGCTCAGAGTCAAGCAACTCCGGCGTGTCTGCCGACAATGGCGGATCTCCAATGAACACGCCACGGGGCAATAGTGAGTCCGGTAGGAAACCCGGGGCGGACGATGTGGCGCGTCGCACTGCGTAAGCCGCTACCAGCCGAGTGTGAAATAGCCGATGGCCAGTCCGAATAGGAAGTTGATCAGATCTCGCAAGCTCAGCGTGCCGGAGAGCCGGTTCGTCGGAGCCTGATCGCTGGTCCCGTGATTCCGTTCTGATCTTTGATTCAGTTCCATGATCAACACCATGCCACACGTCTCAAACGTGAGCAAGAATTGATTCTCGGCGCGAAATCGCGGTGGTTTCGCTGCGTTGAGCCGCATCCGCGTTCGGGCTGCAATCCGGTTCACGGGGCAACATTGCGATCACTGGTTCGGATCGCGCTGACTCGTTGCTGTCGTTACCACAGGCGGTCATGGCGAAGTCGCAAGTCTGGCCGATTTGAAGTCCGTTGACTGTCGTGCGTGATGCGGAGGCGGTGTCGATGACGGACACGCCGCATTCGCTGCTCGATCGAGTACGTCGATCGACCCGACTGCCGAATCTGATCAGCTTCAGCCTTCGGTTTCCTCATCTGACTCAGCAACTGCAGCAGCCGGAGTGCGTTCAGGCGCTCACCGCGTTCGAGTTCGAGGCACAGCGCAACATAGAACGCATCGTCGATGACTGCCCAGAAGCACACGGCCCGCAGCCGTTCGGCCCGTCGGACCAGAAAGCCGGCGGCATGAGCCGTTTCCGGGACCAGCACGTGCAGTCCGGCAGGTTCGGCGATTCCGAGATAGGCCTTCCTCATTCACCACTCGTACCACAGAATCGGCGACGATCGCAAGCTGATCGATTCTCCTTGCGTTGTTGAGGAACAAGTGTCGATCCGGCGAGCGGCTGAAAGCACACGAAATATGCCCCGTGTCCGCACCGTCGTCAGTCTGGCGGCTGTCGCAGTGCGGATTGCCCGGGACCGACACCTCTCAGCATCGCACAATCGAAATCGAATGTCCCGAACTTTCGAACCCAACAACTCGTTCGATCCCTGGCAGTGAAGCGGGCAGCATTACCCGATGCAGCGAAATGCCTGAGCGAGAACGTCGATCGACTGGTTGGAGAGAGTTTCGGTCGGCACCGAGATCCGGATGAGACCCCGCGAGTAAGCGGTGAGAGCCACGCCTTGCTCTCGGAAGCGCGTCCGCAGTGTTTCGGGATCCATTCGTTGGATTACGGGGCTGGACGATTGCATCAGCATGATCCCGGATCGAAGCGGGACGTCGGTTTGTACGACACTCCATGAACTCCCGGCACTGGCACGCTCGATGGCTGTCCTGTTGAGCGCCTGTTGACGAACTTGTTCGCCCATGCCACCTGTGTGCGTGTGCTGATTACGAATCGCCGCGTTGGCCGAAAACAGCGGCGCGACGTTGACTGTCTCGCCGAAATTGTCGACCGAGTGAAGGCAGACTTGCTGGCTGAAACGCAGCAACGGGTCGTCGAGATCGAATGAGCCAGCCGACTTCAGCATCGCTCGCAGCTGCTCGGCGATCACCGGTCCACCGCAGACTGCAATCCCCAGTGGAAGCCAGCCGCACAGCCATTTGTGGCTGCCGGTAACGGTGATATCTGCGAACTCTGCCGACGTTGGCTCCGGCACGTGGCAAAAACTCTGGGACGCATCAATCAGCACAAAGCGTAGTCGGCCGGCGAATTTCAAGGCGGACAGCAAGTGCGCCAACGGCAGACGGATGCCAAGGTTGTTCACTGCCGGCAGAAAAATGCCGTCACACCTGTTGCTCAGAAACGCCGATGCGAGTCGGGTGGTCACTTCCTCTGCGGACGATTGCTGCCTGAGAACTGCATCACGGAGTGGCACGACGAAAGTTCGCTGTCCGCTGCGAGTGGCTTCTTTCGCGACGATCGCCTGCCAGTGCGGCCAGTTCAGATCGGACGTCAGCACGTTCCGGCAGTTGCGGAACATCAACCGGGCGGCGGCGCGCACGAGTGGAATGGATCGATTCGCGAGGAACACGTCTCGCGGTGACTGGCTGGCGAAGTGCCCGGCCAGCAGAGCCTTGAACGACTCGATTCCTTTCCACGATTGAAACCCCGGATACCTGCGGAGTTGTGTGTCCGGCCAAGCTCGCGTTCCGTCGCGAAGAAAGTCTGCGCCGTACATGGCAGGGTCGTCGGCGGAAAGCCGACTGAAGTCAAGCTGGGCCTGAAGCGCTGACCGGCAGGCCTGGCCCAGCCTCGCTGTGTCGACGTAGAGCAATGACACGCTGACCACCCATGCTGAGCAAGTGGTCTGATCCTACCCATTGAAGTGAAACTGATCCAGCAGATCTTTGTACGGGCTGGCATAAACGTTTAGCCGGTTCCATCGGGCTTCTGCTTCTCGCACGGCGGTGAAGTCGAAATCGAACGTAAATCGACGAGTCCGCAGGTCATCGGCTGCGAACTCCTGAAAACCAACCGCGCTGAATCCGTAGATCCCCATGTCGCGAACAAGCTCCGGCTCCTGACGCAGAGTGGATTCCCGAACCAGCCTGATCCAGACACCATGAACCGCTTGTTCGTGAATCCATTGACGCAGCGATTCAACCGGCAGGTCGGCATCGGCCGGCCAGAGTTCGTCGGCAAGAATGACGGTTCGCTCGACAGTCACGATCGACTGCGAAATGAGTTCGATGTTCAGTTGCATGCTCTGGCTGCCCGCACCGTCCTGCCAGTACGCCGGGTTGCGCACCAGAGCCACCGAACAGTAGACGGTGACACTCGGATCGCGGAGCAGTTGTTCGTAGACCAGTCGCCAGGCCTCGGTTTCTTCGAACACGATTCTGCCGTCGCCGATTGTCGCGACATCGGCGAGCGAAGCATCCAGCGCCTCCAGAGCGCATGTCCGATAGATCGGGTTCGGACGTCCGCTGATCCGCAGCATTTCCTGAGCGAGCTTCTGATACCGCTCAAAGATCTCCGCGTCGTGAGCCAGATAGAACGGAGTTTCCAGCAGCGTGGGTTCCGCCGGGCGTCGTCTGACAGCGGTCTGCCAGATCAGAGCCGCCAGAAAACTCAGCAGTGTCCCGAGAAAGACGGTCGACAACCAGGCGTGTTCCGTCCACGCGACAAGCAAAGACAGCAGACAACCGGCACCGGTGATGATACCGACCATCCGCCACGGAACACCGGGGTTGGGCTTCGACGCATCCATGCCCTGACAGTACGACAGTTTTTCGAATCAGACAAGCGCCCATCGCGATGCGTTCTCAATAGGGTTCAGCGACTCCCAGTCGTCGACGTGCCAAGTTCGTTCGGGACCACTGCAGTCAAGTCTGCAGTCGACAAAGGTCTGGCGGATGTAGAGTGGCACGGTTCGCTCGCCGCCGAATCCCGGTTGCTTCCTTGCGGACGTCTGTTCCATGCGCCGCGGTGCGAGAAACTTAGCTCCACGAAGATCGCAGGGAGCGAAACTTGTTTCTCTCAACGTTGTCGATTTTGTTTTTGCGGCGGCATCCACAGCAGATTGTTCGCCGTCGTACATACTGAACTGCACGTTCACCAGCTTCGTGGTCGTGCCCATGATCCCACCGCACTCGAAGAAGGCCGAGTCCTGCAGGGTCGAACCGGTGAAGTCGGTCTTCACCAGCGTGGCACCGCTGAACTGAGCACCGTCGAAGTTGCCGTTCTTCGCCGAACAGTCTGTGAAATCAGCGTCGCGAAAGTCGCCGTTCTGACACATCGAGCCGTCCAGTTTCGCACCCTTCAGACTGGCACCACGCAGCGAAACGCCCGAGAGATCCAGTCCTGACAGATCGCAGCCGTAAAGTTCCTGCCCGTTGCGTTTCAGGTGCTCCGACAGCGTCAGAAATGAGCTGCTGCCGTCGACTCGCATGACGACCGCTGCTGTCGCTGGTCGATGTGGCCGATGACCGTCGAGCGTTGAGTCATATTCCCTTCGCCGGTCGGCGTCCGACAGGACGTGGTACGCGTCCTGAATTCGCTTGAACTGTTCGTCCGCCTGCTTCGAAGCGTCTTTGTCCGGGTGAAACCTGCCGCTCAGGCTGCGATAGGCCGCGCGAATCACTTCGGGTGACGCGTTGCGACTGACCTGCAGAACGTCGTAGTGATTCATGCCCGCCTTTCACTCAGCCTGGCCCTGACGAACTGTCGGTGCCGGTAAGCATCACTGGACCAACGTCAGCGCCGAAGGCAAGAAGCGAGCCGCAGGGGGTGGCCCTTCCCCCATTTCGAATCGCCGTGTACTTACCTCGCTCGCCCGAAAATTTTCACTGAAAAACAAACCATCGCAAATCGTCGTAAGCTAATGAACGACGCCGCGACCATCTGGGAACAGTAGCATACCGTGAGGATGGCGGTAGGATAGGCTTACCGGCACTCTCGTTCGTACGGGCCACAGTCATTTCGCTTGCCACCGTCAATTTTGAATTCCTGCAGCAGCACAACCCGTCGCTGATCCGGCTGGCTGCGCTGGCGGAGCGGTTTGTCTTTGAAGATCCCAACACGGCGCTGATTAAGATCCGGCAGCTTGCCGAGACCCTCGCCAAGGGAGTCGCCGCGCAGGTCGGGCTGGTTTACGAAGGCGACTCGACATTTGTGGAGATCGAACGGGGCCTGCGAGATCGCGGCCTGCTTGATCAATCCTTGCATCAGATCATGAGAGCTGTCCGTCTGGCAGGAAATCAGGCGGTTCACGAACTCGCTGGCGATCGCCGCGAGGCATTTCACCAACTGAAACTGGTGAGGCAACTGGCGATCTGGTTTCACAAGACCGTCACCCGAAACACCAGCTTCACTGCGGCTCCGTTCTTACCGCCACCTGATCCTGCGGACGCCGACGAAAGCTTCAAAGCCCAACTGCAACAGCTTCGCGAAACCGTCGTTGCCCAGCAGGCGGAAATTCAGGGCACGAAGCTCCGGGCTGATGAGCTGGCTTACCGTATCCGCGAACAGCAGGATGCCTACACTGTCGCCGTCAGCAACGAACAGGCGGCCCTGGAACTGGCGGCCGAAGCGGAAGAGGCCGCAAAGCGACAGATCGCCGAATATGAAGCGATGCTGGAAGAACTCGCGCAACAGCAGTCCAGCCAGACGCCCGCAGAACAGCAGGAATATGTTTTCGCATCGCAGAAGGCTGCCGCCGAGATCGATCTGGACGAATTCGACACTCGCAGATTGATTGACCAACAACTACGAGACGCCGGGTGGGAAGCCGACACAGACGAACTTCGGTACGGCAAGGGCGTCCGTCCACAGAAAGGACGGAACCTGGCGATCGCAGAATGGCCGACCGCCGAAGGGCCTGCCGACTATGTGCTGTTTGCCGGGTTGACGCCGCTGGTAACCGTCGAAGCTAAACGCAGACGAAAGAACGCACGTTCCGCGCTCGACCAGGCCGAACGATATTCGCGAGCATTTTCGGAAAGCTCCGACCACCAAAGCAACGGTGGCCCGTGGCAGCAGTTCCGTTCGTCTGTTCGACGAACGGCAATCCGTTTCATCGTCAACAGATTGACTTCAGCGGCATCTGGTTTCGTGACGTGCGCGTCGAAACGAATCATCCGAAGGCGCTCACTGGTTGGTACACGCCGGAGGGTCTGCAGGACCTGCTAAAGCAGGATATTCCGGCAGCCAACGTGAAGCTGATGCAGGAATCTCGCGACTACCTGCCGCTGCGGTATTATCAACGGGACGCCATCGAATGTGTCGAACAAGCCATCGCGGCCGGCCAGACCGAAATCCTACTGGCGATGGCCACCGGCACAGGCAAGACGCGAACCGCGATTTGCCTGTTGTACCGACTCGTCAAGGCCGGGCGCTTCAACCGCATTCTGTTCGTCGTCGACCGCCGGTCGCTGGGTGAGCAGGCGCAGGATGCTTTCAAGGACGTGAAGCTCGAAAACTTCCAGGCGTTTCCCGACATCTACGACGTGAAGGAACTCGGTGACCTGCGGTCCGAGCGGGATACTAAACTGCACGTCTGCACGATTCAGGCAATGGTTGCCCGCGTCGTCGATCAGGATGACGAACCAAAACCATTTCCCGTTGACGAATACGACTGCATTATCGTCGATGAATGTCATCGCGGTTACATCCTCGACAAAGAAATGAGCGACCAGGAACTCAGCTATCGCGATCAACTGGACTACGTTTCGAAGTACCGCCGGGTGCTCGATCATTTCGACGCTGTTCGTATCGGTTTGACGGCAACACCTGCGCTGCACACGACACAGATTTTTGGTTCACCCGTCTACCAGTACAGCTACCGTCAGGCCGTTATAGACCACAATCTGGTCGACCATGAACCGCCCTTCATCATCCGCACTCAGCTTTCCGAGAAAGGCATGCACTGGGACACGGGCGAAGATGTCAAATACATCGACACGCTCACCAGGAACGTCTCGACCGAGAAAACGCCGGACGAAATCGACGTGGAAGTCGATGGGTTCAACCTTATCGCCGTCACCGAAAACTTCAACGAGGTTGTTTGTGGCGTGCTGGCGAAACAGCTCGATCCCTTCCTTCCCGGCAAAACGCTGATTTTCTGTGTACGGGATTCTCATGCGGATATGGTTGTCAGGATGCTCACCGATGCGCTGATCGCGGAACATGGCGAGATCCCGCACGATACGGTCAAAAAGATTACGGGTGACATTGATCGCACGTCGGAAGCGATCCGCCGCTTTAAGAACGAGCAACTGCCGAAGATCGTTGTCACGGTGGACCTGCTGACTACGGGAATCGATGTTCCGTCGATCTGCAATATCGTCTTCATCAGACGGACGAAGAGTCGCATTTTGTTTGACCAGATGATCGGACGGGCAACGCGACTGTGCAAAGACCTCCACGGGCCGGGTGACGACAAGGAATACTTTCACATCTATGACGCTGTCGGAGTCTACGCTGCGCTGCAGTCGCATACTGAGATGAAACCCGTCGTGGCGTCACCGAAGACATCGTTCGCGCAGCTTGTCGGCCTTCTCGAAGCCGAGTCATCCCCTGAGATCCTGCAGGATGTACGCGATCAACTCGTGGCAAAGCTGAGACGCAAAGCACAGACGATCGAAGACAAATGGCTGGCGACGTTTAAGCAACTCGCCGGTAACGACCCGAAATCAGTCGCCATTCAAATTCAGATGCTGTCGATTGAAGACCTGAGAAAATGGCTGGCAGAAAGACAGACACTGATCGCGGAGCTGGATCGCTTCCGTCCGGGTGGCAGAATGCTGATATCCGAACACGCCGACGAGATTCTCAGCGTTGAACAGGGCTACGGCAAGGGGCAGAAACCGAAAGACTACCTGGATTCATTCCGTGAATTTCTCGTTGAGCATTCCGACGAAATTCCAGCACTGGTGCTGGTTACTCAGCGACCGCGAGAACTCACGCGGAGAGATCTAAGGGACCTGCAGACACAGCTTGAGCTGAACGGCTTTTCCGAGACCGCGATCAAATCGGCCGTCCGGAGTTCGACGAATCAGGACATCGCCGCCAGCATCATAGGCTTTGTGCGACACGCCATGCTGAACGAACCGCTGCTGCCGTACGAAGAACGAGTCGACCGCGCCGTGCAATCCATTCTTGGCAGCCGTTCGTGGGAACCGCGACAGCGACAGTGGCTGGAACGAATCGGAAGGCAGATCAAGGAAAACGTTGTGATTGACCGCGAGTCTTTCGATTCCGGAGCGTTCAAGCAACAGGGCGGCTTCACCCGGCTCAACAAGGTGTTCGACGGCAAATTGGAAGAGATTCTCAGGCAGATAAGCGAAACGGTCTGGCAATCCGGCTGACGCGTCGCACGGGACACAGGTTCAGCCACAAAGAATCACAAAGGCCACAAAAAGGAAACGCCATCCACTGTTTTTTGTTTTGTGGTTCCTGTGCCTTTTTGTGGCGGAAACTCACTCGATCACCTCATTGGACAACCTTGATGCACGCCGATCCCATACAGAGTTCGATCGTGACACCTCGAAAGGACGTTTCTGACGACGATGTCAACAAGATCTGTGATATCGTACGAACGTGCGGATACGGTCTTCACCAGTTCCTTGGTCCGGGATTCCGGGAAAAGGTATACGAGCGAGGCATGATTCATCGACTGACGAAGGCCGGACTGCAGGTTTATGATCAATCCCCCGTGAAGGTGTACGACGAAGACGGAACCGAACTGCTTGAAGAGGTCATGGACCTCGTCGTCGAGCGTGTTCTGATTGTTGAACTCAAAGCCATCCGTGAAAGGACCAATACCGACGTCGCTCAGTTGCTCGGTTACCTCAAAGCGACACAATACCGCCACGGTCTACTGATCAACTTCGGAGCCCCGAGGTTCTTCATCAAAAAGTACGTCTTCTAGCACTTTCGATCTTACATTGTCGGTGCGCTTCGTATCCTGCGTCCGAAAGCCAATCGCATTTTTCAGCCACGAAGATTCACAAGATCCACAAAAAACGTATCGGCCTTCGCCCCGAACTCTATGTGTCTTCTGTGCCTTTTTGTGGCTAACGCAAAACCCCATGAACACCACCGACATCGTCGCCAAACTCTGGAACCTGTGCCATGTTCTGCGGGACGACGGCATCACGTATCAGGAATATGTTAACGAACTCAGCTACCTGCTGTTCCTGAAGATGATGCAGGAGACCAATCAGGAGTCCGAGCTTCCGGAGGGCTACCGCTGGGGCGATCTCGAAGGCAAAGACGGCATCGATCAGCTCGCGTTCTACCGAGCCATGCTCGTCCACCTGGGATCGGAAGGCAGCGATCGAGTCAAAGGGATTTTTGCCAACGCCAACTCGTCGCTCAGACAGCCGAAGAACCTGGCAAAGCTTGTCCAGAGTCTGGACGACCTCGACTGGTACAGCGCCCGGGAAGAAGGCCTGGGCGACATGTACGAAGGCCTGCTGGAACGCAACGCCAGCGAAAAGAAGTCCGGAGCCGGCCAGTACTTTACGCCTCGGCCGCTGATTGAATGCATGGTGAACTGCATCCAGCCGAAAGCCGGGGAGGTCATTCAGGACCCTGCTGCGGGGACCGGAGGCTTCCTGATAGCCGCTCATCGGTTCATTGAAAACGCCACCAACGAACTGTTCGACCTGGATCAGGACGAACAGGCGTTCCAATTGCGAGACGCATACCACGCTGTGGAACTCGTACCGGACGCTCATCGGCTGCTGTTGATGAACTGCATGCTGCACAAAGTTTAGGGGCACCTTGTCAGTGGCGACAGCATGGGTTCCACTGGCCAGAATCTTCCCAAGGCCGATGTGATCCTGACCAATCCGCCGTTCGGCACCAAACGCGGCGGCGGAAAGCCCACGCGCGACGATTTCACCTTTGTCACGGGCAACAAGCAGCTCGCCTTCCTGCAGCACATCTATCGCGGCCTCCGTGTTCCGGCTGGAAAAGGGGCCGGTGGACGAGCCGCCGTGGTGCTGCCCGACAACGTGCTGTTCGAGGAAGGCACGGGCACGCGGATCCGCGCCGACCTGATGGACAAAGGCAATCTGCACACCATCCTGCGGCTGCCCACCGGCATCTTCTACGCGCAGGGCGTCAAGACGAACGTCCTGTTCTTCACGCGCGGGGCCACGGATACCGGCCACACTCAGCACGTCTGGGTCTACGACCTGCGGACGAACATGCCCGCCTTCGGCAAACGCACGCCGCTGACGCACGCGCACTTCGCCGAGTTCGAGACGTGCTACGGGACGAAGTCCGACGGCACGAGCCGGCGGACGGATCAGGGCGAGTCCGGTCGCTTCCGCTGCTTCACGCGTGAGGACATCAAAGCCCGCGGCGACAACCTCGACATCAGCTGGCTGAAGGACGACGAATCGACCGGAGCCGACGAGTTGCCCGAACCGGAAGAGATCGCGGCGCAGATCCGCGAGCGGCTGTCCACGGCGCTGGAAGAGATGGACGCGCTCGTCGGTATACTGGAAGGCGACGACAACGAACTGGAGACCACCCCATGACCGAGATTTTATTTACCGTTGACGAAGCCCCCGAGGGCGGATTCACGGCCCGCGCTGTCGGCCATTCCATTTTTACGGAAGCCGACACACTGGAAGAACTGCGCCAGAACGTGCGTGAAGCCGTCGATTGCCACTTTGACGACCCGGACGGAATCAGAGTGCAGATTCAGGAGCCGAATCATGTTTGATCGCATCGTCTGTGACCCGGGGATTCTCAGCGGCAAGCCGATCGTCAAAGGCACGCGCATCAGCGTCGAAATCATTCTGGAATGGCTCGCCAGCGGAGGCACACCCGAAGACATCGTCGCCGAATACGATCACTTGACTGTGGAAGATATTCAGCAGGCCCTCCGGTATGCCGCCGCGTCCATGCATGACTTTAATCCAGCCGCAGGGCGCTAGCCCCGGTTCTTTGCGGGCGTTATGGATCACAGGGAAACAGCCGGCTCCCGTTGCTTGTGTTGTGGCGAACCGGGCCTATCGCTTTGCGACTGACGAGGCGACGATGGAAATCACTCACGAACCCGAAGGCTTCTTCATCACATGGACTGTTTATGGAACGCATCTGCAGGGCGACGCGCGATGGTGGCGAAAAAAGGGTGCCGGAGAACAACCACCGCACCCACGATTGGAACAATGGCATCGGGACCGCTTGAAACATGACGTGATCCTGCTGGACAAAGAACATCGCAGGATTGTTGCGGCTCAGATCGAAGCCCATTGTGAACACCGTGGCTGGCGACTGTGGGTTGCGAATCCGAGAACAAATCACGTTCACGTGGTGGTCACGGCAGCAGGTTTTGACGGGAAGACCGTGCGGGATCAATTGAAGGCGAATGCCACCGGCGGGTTGAGAAGATACGACACGCGATTCTTCGACCGGCCCGTGTGGACCACCAGGGGCGACGTACAGAAACTCAGGACGAAAGAAGATTTGGATGCCGCCATCCTCTATGCTGGTGAAGCGCAGGATCGAATGGACCGTGGCAAATAACTGCACAGACAGTCCCCGCCCAGCCCAGCCGCAGGGCGCTAGCCCCGGTTGTGACGCACAACGACCGAATGGAACCGGGGCTAGCGCCCAAACGGCTCAGGGCATGCTGGATTTCCGAGCAGCAAATCCGCA
Organism: uncultured Planctomycetaceae bacterium; assembly: GCA_964531585.1. Taxonomy (GTDB): domain Bacteria; phylum Planctomycetota; class Planctomycetia; order Planctomycetales; family Planctomycetaceae; genus JAWKUA01. Next base: position 11,495 of record CAZHET010000105.1, read on the forward strand.
CGCAAGGACGCTGGAGGAGATGGACGCGCTGTCCGCCTTGCTGGAGGTCGAGGTATGAGCGACGGGAACGGCGCGTTGCCGGAGGGGTGGGCGGAAGCAAAAGGCGACGACTTGTTCGAGTTCGTGCGCGGCGTGTCTTACAAGAAGTCGGAAGCCTTCTATGAGCCGACGCAAGATTCCGTCGCAGTTCTTCGGGCCGGAAATCTTCAAGACGGACGGGTGATTCTTGAAGACCTCGTTCACGTTCCGCCTGAGAAAGTCCGCGATGACCAGCGACTGTCGAAAGGCGATCTGGTCATAGCAATGTCATCCGGTTCAGCGTCGATCGTCGGCAAAGTTGCTGTTGTGACTGAGGACATGCCACGTGTCGCCTTCGGCGCGTTTTGCGGATTGATGCGCCCTCGGTCGGAGTGTGTTCAACACTGGCTCGGCGAATACTTTCAAACGCTCGACTATCGCAATTTCATTTCGGACATCGCCGCCGGAGTCAACATAAACAACCTTCGCAGACAGCACCTTCAAGAATTAAGCATCCGCGTACCGCCGCCGTCAGAAATGGATCGGCTTGAGTCGAAGATCGAGTCGCTTCAGGAGCGGAGTTCTCGTGCGAGGCGTGCGCTTTCGGAAGTGGGTCCGCTGTTGGAGCAGTTCCGTCAGAGTGTGCTGGCCGCCGCCTTCAGCGGTCGCCTGACCGCCGACTGGCGCGCCGCCCGTAGGATGGGACCATTGTCCCGTCCGAGCGGCGACACCGCATCAGCCGATGGCGATCACTCGGGACAAGGGGCCCAAGCTACGGAATACGAATCCGGCAGCGAACTCCTCTCCCGCATCCGCACCGAGCGCCGCCAGCGCTGGGAACAGTCCGAACTGGCCAAATACGAAGCCAAAGGCAAACAGCCCCCCAAAAACTGGCAGGACAAGTACCAGGAACCGCAGCCGTTAAGCAATGACGAACTCGCCGGCCTTCCGTCGTTGCCGGACGGGTGGTGCTGGTCTCGTTTCGCCAACTTCTGCACAGTTCAAGGTGGCTTCGCATTCAAGAGCAAAGACTACACCGACACAGGGACACCGTTGATTCGGATTGGCGACCTCGACGAGGGAGCTGTCACCATCGACGATTCAACGGCCCGCCTGCCTCCAGCGTTTGCCGAACAGCACCTGCAGTTTCAGTTGAATGCCGGCGACGTTCTGATCGCAATGTCGGGCGCGACAACTGGAAAGATGGCCGTCTTCGATTCGGACGAAGTCGCACTCTTGAATCAGCGGGTAGGCCGCTTTCTGCCGCACGCACCGGACCTCATCCACGGTCCGTATCTTCGCGGACTCGTCGAAAGCATCGTCGAAGACATTCGCAGTCAGGCTTACGGCGGAGCCCAGCCGAACATCAGTCCAACCGAGATCGCAGCCACACCTGTTGCGTTTCCACCGCTCGAAGAGCAAGTGCGAATCGCAGACTTGTTGAGCGAGGCGCGGGTATCGGGTTCGAGCGTGGAATCCGAGTGCGCCGAGTCGAAATCCGCCCTGACGCAACTGGACCAATCGATCCTCGCGAAAGCGTTCCGCGGCGAGTTGGTCCCGCAGGACCCGCGCGACGAACCGGCCTCCGAACTCCTCGCCCGCATCCGCACCACCCGCCAAGCCAACGCCGCAAAGCCAAAGAAGAAGCCAGCCAGGCGAAAGGCCGAATCATGATCCAGCCGCGTGGCCGAACTCTTCAAATCTCCCTGCCGACGGGCGAACCACGAGGCATCAGGATTGCCGAGATCACGACTCGCACAGTGCAGACCGTGTTGATCCCGCAGAATCAGCTCAGAACGGCGAGGACGCGACCGGAACTCGATCAAATCGCCGTTTACTTTCTGTTCGGCACGGCAGAAGGCCAGGCGCGGCCCATCTGTTACATCGGTCAGACAGAGGACCTGCGGTCACGACTGGACAGGCACAGCAACGAGAAAGAGTTCTGGAACACCGCCATCGTAGCGATCTCCAAGACTCAGGCATTCACGCCCGCTCACATACGCTGGCTGGAGTGGTATTGCGTGCAGCAGTCGAACCACATCGGACGTTATCTGCTGGAGAACAGCCAGCATCCACGAGAACCGTTCGTGACTGAACCGCTTCGCGACGATTGTCTGGACGCCTTCGAAAATATCGGCATCCTGCTGACCGCTTTGGGATATCCGCTGTTTGAGCCCGTGACGATACCCGTCGCCCGCGAACTGTTCTCAATCCGTGGCCCGGATGCTGAAGGCAGAGGCGCCTTAGTCGATGACGGATTTCTCGTCCGCAAAGGCAGCCTGTGCCGGAAAGAAGTCGTGGAATCCGCCAAACGGTTCCGCGTCGATTCAACAAGGAACCGTCTGATCGAGAGCGGCATTCTGGCAGAACACAACGACACACAGTACATCTTCACCGAAGACTATATCTTCGACACGCCCAGTGGTGCCGCCGTCGCGATCCTCGGGCGGTCCTCAAACGGTTGGATGGATTGGAAAAACGACCATGGCCAGACCCTGCACGATGTCAAGCGGTCGGCGGCAGTGGAAAACCATGATAATGAATAGGGGCGTTCCATCAGTCCTCACGGACAGCTTCTTCCGAGGCATCTGCTTCCTTTCCGATCGCCACAAATAAGAGAATCACCTGTCCCTGAAATCGACGGCACCTCAATGAATTGGCCGAGCAGTTCCGGGACAACTATGGTTCCAGTCCCTGGCCTTTGGCGAGCATCGCGAAACGAATGAAGAGTGGCAAGCGTGTCTTTCTGGTCCTGAAGATACTGGACGCCGGTGGCACGAAGAAGGTGTTTTCGTCGTGTGAGTCGGTGCCGAAATGCGGTAAGCCGGGATTCATCGTTGCTGTTCGCCGACAACGAATCAGTTTCTTCAACACCGCGACGATGTCGCCAACGGAAGTTTCGATCAAACGATATCGAAGCGCTGCGGCATTTGTTGATGCAATGACGTGACACCAGGTCCGAAGTCGTATCGCGCTTGCGAGCGTCGTTGCCCTGGTTACACGATGCTGAACGCCACGCCCGGGAACTCGGCAGCGGACTCTGGAAGGATTCATGCCACCACGTCGCACCGTGGGACTGGCGGAAACTGGGCAAGGCGGAACGGGAAAAGCTGCGATGAAGAATGAGGAAGACGGACTGCCGGAACGCATCGGGCGGAAGGTCAATGAACTCGACATCGACTTCAGCCGCTTCACTGTTGCTGGCTGGTTGGTTGTCTTGGCCACAGTCGTGAGCGGCATCGTCGCAGGCTGGCTGGCCTTCGAGAACGTCCCCGGACGCGACGCGACGGACAAAGGACCGGCGTTGCTGATCGGCGTGGGCGGCCTTGTGACGGCGATTGCGACGTTCTTCGGGCTGCGTTGGATTCTCGGCAGGCTGGGCGTCAGAATCATTCGGGAGACTAAATGAGCGACAGCCTGAACACGGAGTGACTCAGGTGTCTCTGTTCAAAGCCCTTGGTGAACGAACGGCCAGCGGATGCTCAGCGGATTCTG
>CAZHET010000106.1:0-11021 GCA_964531585.1 uncultured Planctomycetaceae bacterium
TGCAGGTTATCAGAAGTTCAATGCCTCACTCCGCAGGGTCTCGGCCTAATACTGGTGTCAGGCAATCAGCAGGACGAAGAGGAACTCCTGAGAAACACAACAGGTGTCAGCGAGCCGTTGTTGTTTTATGATTTCTGACGCCTTTTGTGAAGTTCAAGCCATCACGTCGCCAATGTTCGTTCAGGGCTAAGCCTATCTCGCTTCGCTGAGACTGTCTGGTTTGGGGGATTTCTGCTTTTGGGGGGCGATTGCAAGCGTCTGGAAATCAGCTTTCTTCTGGTGGGCCGAGTGTGTTGTTAAGCAGGGGGCGGACGAGTTGTCGGATTTCCAACGGCAATCGAAACAGCGGTCGGTCGGTGGGAGGATTGGAATTCATCACTTCCACCGCGGCATCAAGGCAGGCCAGAGGAATCTGCAGATCGTCGCAGTCCTTTCCCGCAGTCTGCCATGCCTGGTTCCAGATCGCTCGTTGAGCTTCAGAGAACTCACCTTCGTCCAGACGTTGAATCGACTGCGTAATCCCCTGACCAAGTTTTTCCGCAACGCCGTGCTGAACGTACAGCGGCGCAATTGCCGCGACATAGTTCGCCCATTCCGACGGACCTTTCCTGAGAATCATGGCCAGCAAATCATGTGACGTCCCGCCGTAAGATTCCGAGTCGCGATCACCCTCTGCAAACGCAGTGGTGAGTGCTGCTAGAACATCGTGCTGCGAACGAAAGTCCACCATCGGAACCGCGACTGCGAACAACGATATCGTTCGCAATTCCGAAGGTATTTCCGCAATAGATAACGCTCGCTCAAAATCATTAAGGCTGGCTTCCCATTCTTCGTTACGCCAGAAAAAAATGCTGCGATTAAGGAGTGCGTTCGCTTTCTGTTCAGCGGGTGCATCCGGCATTGTAATCACAGTCTCATAATCGGCGGTTTCTGCTTCAATGTCACCCAGTTGCCCATGGGCCAGACCGCGACTAACCAACGCATTTGCCTTAAGGTCAGCGCCCCGACCCGGCATCGCGATCACAGCCGTGAAATCGGCGAGTGACGCGTCAGGGTCACCCAATTGCCGACGCGTCAGACCACGATTTAACAGTGCTCGCGCGATTAACTCAGCAGGCGCACCCGGCAGCGCAATAACCGCCGTATAATCGGCCAGTTTTGCATCAGCGTTTCCCAATTGACCATACGTCACACCGCGATTGAAAAGTGCTTTTGCAATTTGATCGTCGGGGCCATCCATCATTTTGATCACAGCCGTGTAATCGGCGAGTGCTGCGGCCGTGTCACCCAGCAACCCATATGCCACGCCGCGATTGACTAATGCTTGAGCCTTCTGATTCGTCGGAGCATCGGTCATGGTGATCACAGTTTTGTAATCGGCGAGTGCCGCGTTAGTGTTACCCGACTGCCTGTGCGTAACGCCGCGATTGACAAGTGCGTCTGCTTTCAGATCAGCGGGCGCATCCCGCGTTTCAATGAGACTGGTGTAATGAGCAACGGCTAACACCAGGTCGCCCGAATACCACGCCGCTTCCGCTCGATAGAACAGCGCTCTAAGCGGATCGGACACAGACAGTTCGTCGCTAAGCGCAATTGCGTCATCAAAGCTGCCAGCCTCAAGCTTTTCATGGATTTCCTTCATCAGGTTCGTGTTGATGACCCGTTCAAACGAATTGTCAATCAGCAGAGCTGCCTGGCAGTATTCCGCGGCGCGTGATGTCACGTCCAGTTTACTGGCGGACTGTTGTAGCTTTTCGACAGGAAACCAGGCTCTCAGAAATCGAGCAACCAGTTGCAGCGGTCGGCCGCGCTGGTTCTTGACTTCCAGGCAAAGTCGCATCAGCGGCTCGGCCATGTCGTAGTAGGATTCTTTGCCGCGTTTTTCACTGCGGACATAGCCTTTGGCTTTCAGATTTCCCAGTTGTTTTGAGCAGTTGCCTTCGGCGATAAATGTTTCTTCCGCCACTTCTTTAACTGTCAACGCTCCTTCCGCGTCACACAGACACTGCACCAGTTGCCGTTGCTGATCGGGTAAAGACCGCAGGCGCTCCTGAAAATAGGGCGTCATCTGTTCTGCCAGATCCTCAAACGCAGAAACCAGGTCGTCCAGTGTGTCCTGCGTTAGAAATTCGGCCAGCAGCACGTACATTCGATGATTACCACCGGCCAGATGATGGAGGGCTCGAAGACGATACTTGGCGTCGGTCGAAGTCAGGAACTGCACCAGTTCCTGCTTGTTCTGCTCTTTGGCAATGTTCGAAATCAATTGCGTGGCGTCGTCAACTTCCAATGGCTGCAGGTGCTGAGTGTCGAAGAAACCAAAGAAGGCTTCCTTGCGACTGGAGACCGCTGCAAACAATTGCTGCGATGTTGCCAGCATTGCGATACGGCGAGTTTCCTGCAGGAACGCCCTTAATTTCTTTTGCCCCGTATCTCCGAGGCCGCTGAATGTTTGATCCAGATTTTCGGTAATTACCAGCAACTGACGATGCTTCAGGTTCTTGATTACGGTGTTCAGGACCGACAATGCGGCATCATCCTGAGACAAACCGCGGACATCCGATTTGAAGTCCGCCGGGAATTCAGCGGGGTACTCGTCAGCCAGGGCCTTCGCGATACCAAACGCAAAATGAATCAGCCCGGAAAACGTGTCGTCTTCACCGAGCCATGCGATTCGCATCACGTCGCGCAGTTCTTCTTTCTTTTGCAGTTCCCAGGCCGCAAGACTGACCATGCACGTCTTACCGCTGCCGCGTGGCCCCACCAGCAGAATGTGATCTTTGTCGCCAGTGGTCATGCTGGCTGCCAGACGATCAACGATTCGCTGCAGCAGAGTTTCGCGCTGGACGAAAATTCGCTTCAGCACCTCCCGATCCATGTTGCTGGGCGTGTACGCTGATATCCGTTGTTCGCCGCTCATGATTCCAGCCCCTGGGCCATCTTCCACCAGTTCTGAATCAACGGAAAGCGAAACGAATATCGCTTTTCGGTATCACCCATCAGGTAATGATCCTGCCCCAGCGATTTCAGTAACTGCACAATTACCTGGCGATCTGTCAGCGGCAACTGACTGCGAATAACAGCCCACACCTGATCGATCGACTGTGGTTCATCTGTGACCGCAAAATGATCCAGCACATGCCGGGCCACGTGTGCCAGTGGAACGGATTGTCCATTGGCCCCCGGCACTTTCTCGTGATAATAGATGTCAATCCGTTCGCGAAAGTGTTCCATCTGCCACGGGTCGTTGTCACTGGTCAGTTGCCGCTGAACAGTTTCATTCACGTCCTGCAGAGTGATCGGGCGTCCAAGCAGGCCGAGTTCTCCGACAACGCGTTCCATGTAGAAGGGAACGCGGTCAGCCAGCAGCGTCAGGCGTTCGGGAATCAGGTCCTTGTCATCGCCCGTGAAAGTAATCTGTTCGGCCTTCAGCAAACGGTTGGCCAGGTCCAGCGCGTGATGACCTTCCAAAGGATGAATCTCGATCAGTGACATGTTGTTGACCGGTTCACTGGCGAGATGCGCCTGCTTCAGGTCTCGCAGAACATGATGCAGGCCAACGGAACCAGCAAAGATCATCCGCAGGTTTCGGTGTCGTTGTCGGAGTGCTCGCAGCGTGTCGAGAATCGTCAGGGCCGCATGCTGATCGTCGTCCGCTTTGGTTGTTGCCTCGATCTTCTGCAGCATGTAGGGCAGTTCATCAAACATCAGCAGCACGGTACGATCGGAACGATGCTGACACAGGCCTTCAATGGTTTTGTCGAGCGTAGCCTGCCAGCCGAGCCTACTCTTTTCCGGCAATTTGATGATTCCACCGACCTCAGTACCGCCGATTGCCTGCCAGAATCCATCGAACCAGCCTTTTGCTTTTTCCTGGGCCGACAGAAGTGGCTTCGCTCGGTTCAGTAGCAGTTCGGTAAAGCGATCGGATGAATCGATGCCTTCGACCTCCAGAAACAGCACGTCGAAGCCTTCGATGGGCTCTGCCGCCATTTTGGTCATCACCGTGGTTTTTCCGATGCGGCGTTCGGCGGTAAACCGCAGCGATCCCTGCTCAGGCGGCTTCTGCAGCAGACGCCAGATCTGGGCAATCAGGTTGTCTCGACCGACCACGTTTCGCGGATGAATTTGCTTTGCCATGCCTGGCCTTTACAGGGTTTAAGGCGAGCGGCAGATGGAAATCTACCAACGATCAAACGAACGTCATTCCCGCGCAGGCCGGAACCCAGTGCCGCTGGATTCCCGCCTGCGCGGGAATGACGGTAAGTTCTTTTCTGCCGCTCGCCTAACTGTAATCATGCGACGCATTAATCGTACGACACTTTCATCGCACGTCAATGTTGAGTTCAGTTTTTCCCGGAAATCAATTGCCTTTTTCTACCTGGTGAACCCGGATTTTGCGTATCACGATGCCGGTGACATCGGAGAATCAGTAGCTGCGGCGTGGCGCAGGAATGGTGTCCGGTCTCTTTGAATTTTCGAATGTCCGTCTGGTTCCGGGGAACGTTTCTGGCAGATGGGGGACAGCGGTCTGGCATTGGCGAACTTCGTCGGTTCCTTCGGAAGCACGGGCCTCGATTCGTGCAGCGGTTCGCCGGGGAGCGGATCTGTACGTTCCAGCGGGCAGTGCTATGGCAGTGGTCCATTCTTCCACAACAGCCGAGTCTCGTTCGGCCAAGTCAAAGATGGAACGAGTAGTTCACTGCTCGTCGGGGAGCGGCGAAGCAACTCTGCGGCCGGGGTGCATTCGACCTGCGTCGGAATAATGCCCGGAGGAGACCGGCCTTTGGCGCGGGTTCTCGGTTCGACCGCAGAGGCAGTGAACGCGAATGGCCTGGGAGGATTCAGCAGCCATCACTCCGGCGGCGCGCACTTTGTGTTTTGCGACGGCCACGTCGGTTTTGTCAGCACAAGGATCGATGGCGATGTCTACAAGGGTCTCGCGACAATCAACGCGAACGACTCGGCTGGGGACTTGTGAGCCACCCGATGGCCTCGGACGGCCATCGTCTGCAGGCTTTGTCAGGATGATTCGTTACACCATATATTCCGTCTCAACCATCGGGCTGTAGTTTTCGAACCGCATGAATTCTTTGCGCCAGGTCAGTCGGACGATGCCGGTTGGTCCGCTGCGGTGCTTGGCGATGATGACTTCGGCTTCGCCGGGTCGATCTTCAGGATCGTATTGATCCGGCCGGTGCAGAAACATGACCATGTCTGCGTCCTGTTCGATCGCACCACTTTCGCGCAGGTCGGCCAGGCGAGGGCGCTTGTCTTCCCGCAGTTCGACTCCGCGATTCAACTGGGCGAGCGCGACGACCGGCACGTTCAGTTCCTTGGCCAGGAACTTCAGCCGCCGCGAAATGCCGGCGATCTGTTGTTCCCGCGGCGCACTTTTTTCTTCCGGTTCGATCAACTGCAGGTAGTCGATGATGATCAGCCCCAGCGGACTCTTGCGATGCTGTCGACGAGCCAGAGCGGCGACCTGAGTCATCGTGCGGCCGGGCTTGTCGTCGATGAACAGCGGCAGATCATGCAGCGAGTCAGACGCTTCGATCAGTTGCTCGCGCTGTTCGTCGGACAGATTGCCGGCTCGCAGGTCGTGTCCGTTGACTCGCGCGGTGATGCACAGAAACCGTTCGGCCAGTTCCAGGTTTGACTGTTCGAGACTGAACAGCAGCACGCCCTTGCCGGACTTGCGGGCGACTGCTTCGGCCATGTTGCACACGAGTGCCGTTTTTCCCATGCTGGGGCGAGCGGCCAGAATGATCAGTTCGGTCGGCTGGAACCCGGTCGTGTGGTCGTCCAGGTCGGAGAAGCCGGTTGTGATCCCGGACACTTCGCCGACGCGATTGATGCGTTCGTCGATGCGATCGAAAGCATCGATGAGAATGTCGCCAATTGCCAGGTTACCCGTGTTTTCGGTTTGTTCCAGGATGCCGAAGATTCTGCGTTCCGCCGACTGCAGCAGGTCGTCGACTTCGCCCGACATGTCGTAGCTGTCCGCCAGAATATCGGTGCAGGCGTAAATCAGTGATCGCTGCATCCACTTGGCGCGGACGATACCGGCGTAGTAGCGCACGTGAGCGGCATGCGGAACGGATTCCAGAATCTCCGCCAGGTACGGACCGCCGCCGATCTCTTCAAGTTCTGACCGCCGGATAAGTTCTTCGGCCAGCGTGACGGCATCGATGCCGCGCACGTTATTTTCGTACAGATGGTGAATCGCCGCGAAGATCTTCTGATGGGCATCGCTGTAGAAGTGATCGGCCTTGAGTGATTCGCCGACTTCGTCGATGGCTTCGTTCATCAGCAGAATGCTGCCCAGAACGCCGCGTTCCGCGTCCAGATTCTGAGGCGGCAGACGGATTTCGTCCCTGTCTTTTTTGGCCATGTGACACCTCCGTTGCAGACACAATCGTAAAAAAATCCTCACACAGAGCGGGCTCTGTGTGAGGACTGTGATTTTTCTCTGTCCGAACGCAACCCGCGGCACGGGGTGCGGGGTCGACCGGATTGCCGTCAGGCTCCCGTCGCGGACGGAACGACCCAGACCTTGACTTCGGTCTGCACCTTTTCGTGGAACTTCAGCTTGACGGTGTACATGCCAAGCTCCTTGATCGGCCCTTCCAGACGGACGTGTTCCGTTTCGACGGGATGGCCGCCGGCCTTCAGCGCGTCGCTGATATCGCGTGCGACGACCGATCCGTACAGGGCATTGTCGGCCGTGGCATTGGCTTCGATTGTTGCACTGTACTTGCTGACGGCATCGGCGATCTTCGACAGATCGCGCAGGCGGCTGGCTTCGATCGCGGCCAGGCGAGCCCGATGTTTTTCCACCATGCGTTTATTCTGTTCGCTGGCCATTGTCGCTATGCCGTGCGGCAACAGGTAGTTGCGGGCGTAGCCCGGCTTCACCTTGACGATGTCGCCTCGCTGCCCCAGATTTTCGACATCGTGTACCAGCAGCACTTCGACCGAATTCGAAGTTGAACCGGGAACTCCACGCTTCTTCGTGGTGTGGACCATGACCGTTGCCTTAACAGAATCAGATGTGATCGATATCAGAACGGAACTTCGTCAGTCGGTTCAGACGAAGACGGATTGTCGTAAAATGCTTCTTCCGGAGATCGGCTGTCACGGCCATCGTCCGCGTGGTCCGACTGACCGCCCGCGCCAGAGTCTCGTGATGCCGGACGCTGCTGACCCCCGCCCGCAGGCCCGGATCCGGCACCGCCGCCACCCGCAGGGCCGTCGTGACGACTGCCGAGAAACTGCATTGTCTCCCCGACAACTCTTAGACGTGACTTCTTCTGCCCGGTCTCGCGATCTTCCCACTGATCCAGTTGAAGCCGCCCTTCGATCAGCACCGGCCGTCCTTTGGACAGATACTCACCGGCAATTTCGGCGGTGCGTCCCCACAGCGTGACATCCACGAACGTGGTTTCTTCTTTGCGTTCGTTGGTATTGCGATCGGTCCATGTCCGGTTAACGGCCAGTCCCAGGTCAGTGACAGCGCTGCCGCTGGCGATGTAGCGGACTTCCGGATCGCGCGTGACGTTCCCGATCAGAATCACCTTGTTGTACGATGCCATCGTTCAGTCCTTGCGGGGCGGTGCCGGAAGTGCCGCGCGAACGAGCGCCGCCGCGCGAATCGTGACGTTCGGGCAGAACCGCACCGTCGGTGTTTTAGTTATCGATCGACTGGCCAACCGTTGTCGGTTCCGTCGACTTTAAGTCCTCGGCGGTCTCACTGGTCCCGTCTGAAGTCAGTGCTTCGACCATCGCATTGAACAGTTCCGGCGGATGGTTAATGACCATGTGCCGAATGATGGCGTCACTGAGGTGGCACTGGCGAGTGATGATCTCCATCCCGGAGCTGGGCATTTTGAAGCAGACGATGTAGTGCAGGCCCTTGCGATGCCCGTTGATTTCATATGCCAGCTTGCCATCCTGCCAGGGACGATGAGCGACCACGGTGGCTCCGGCGCGCTCCAGAATGGCCATGATCGCGGCCGTGACGGCTTCCGAATCGTTGGCAAACTGCGAACTGCTGACGAGGAACATCCCTTCGTAAAGGTGTTCCGCGCCAGAACTTGCGACGGCGGTACTTTCTTCAGCGACAGACACCAGAGTGCTACTCCCAGCGAACGTGTAATTCAGAACGACCATTCGGCTTCAGCCGGTCGGGCCGCACACTGTGACGACTTTGATTTCTAATTTCAATCCCTGCCGGCGAAATCCGTACGAACAGCTATTGCTCGTTCGACTCTCGGTTAAACAGGTTCATGGTGGTTTGGATTCCTTCGCGGACCCATGATTCCACCGAATCCGCGGCCCTGGCGACCATCAGCTCCACAAGAGTCTGCTGATCCGCTGGAAACCGTCCGAGCACATAGTTGACCGGGTCCATCTGACCGGGCGGTCGACCAATCCCCATCCGCAGCCGCGGAAACTCACCGTGCCCCAGCCGCTGAATGATATCAGCCAGACCCTTCTGGCCGCCCGCTGACCCGGACGCTCGCCAGCGGAGCTTTTCCAGCGGCAGATTCATGTCATCGCAGACGACAGCCAGGTCCGCCGGGTCTACCTGGAAGAACCTCACAAACTGCCAGACTGCTTCGCCGCTGCGGTTCATATAGGTCAGCGGAGCCACCAGCAGGACGCGAGTTCCGCCAATCGTGACGTCCTGATATTCCGCCTGAAACTTTGACTGCGGCCGGCCGGCCTGATGACGCCGGGCAAGTTCCGCCACCACGTCGAATCCGACGTTGTGGCGAGTTCCCCGGTACTTTGTTCCGGGGTTTCCCAGCCCCACGACAACCTTCATGCTACTCCGCAGCGGCCTCGGCCGCGGCCTTCCGGGTATTGAACAGTTCGACAACCACGGTGTCGCCGGGAGTTTCCAGCGTTGCCGTTTCGGGAATCCGCAGATCCGCCGCCTTGACTGTATCTCCCATGTTCAGAGCACCGACGCGGGCGACAATCGTTCGCGGAACCCGGAAGTCCGGACAGGTAATACGGACCGTTTTGCTGTGCAGCCGCAGCTCGCCGCCTTCCTTGAGAGCGGTTGGTTCACCACGCATTTCCACCGGTACGTTCACCGTGGCGATGCCGTCGGGATTGACACGCTTCAGGTCAAGATGCTGCACGTGAGTCGAAAACGTGTCCCATTGCAGTTCCTGAACGACGGCTTTTTCCACCTGGCCGTCAAGCGCAAGGTCCACGACGCGGGAGCCCTTCGCGACCAGCTTCTGCACATCCTCCGCACAAACGGACAATGCGAGCGTGTCCTTTTTCAGGCCGTACAGGTTCGCTGGAACGCGACCACGACTGCGCAGGCGAACAGCTTCCGTGGATCCCAGTTTGGTGCGAGCTTCCGCTGACAGATGGTAATCGTCTGTCATGAGTTTGATTCCTGACAATGCAATTCAAAGCAATTCAAATTGTGATGCGGCACCACCGGATATTCGACACAGAATCGGCTGCCCGGCAATTTCGAAACGCGGGAGCTTATCGCCGCGCGGTCCGTCAGGCAACACAGATGGGACATTTCCCGTGACTCGTCCGACGAGCGAGACTGTCAGGCAGGCCTGACGGGATGGAATGCCGCAAGCACCGCGAAGTTCCAGGTTCTGACGCGAAAATCGTCGCTTTTCTGATTCAACCGTGTATCCTTCCGGCCGACAGACACGACTTCGGTCCTTCGCCCGGTCTTCATCAGCCGCTTCAGATCACTGCGACCAGGATTTTTCTGGCCAGTCTGCAATGCTGAATTTTTCCCGACTCAACCGTCTTTCCCCGGTATCGCTTTGCAGCGGATCCTTCCGGGATGCAGGCGGGGCCTTTCAGCCTGAAAAACGTCGGAATTCTGAAGCGAGCGGTCCGGCAGCGAGTCTGCTGAACAGCAATCGGTGTCGGTGACGTTCTGCGCCCGTCGCGATGACGGACGCCGGAATTTGATCGAACGACCGCACTCGTTGTGTGGCCGAGGCTGTCCGGTTCTTCATGCAGCGTCCGTGACTGTCACGGTGCGCGCGTGGCTTGCCATACAGGTGCTGTGTGTTTCGCTGTCTGTGTGTTTCCCTGACCAAAGCGCGGTTCGCCGCAAGTATTCCGGACTAATGTCATGACGTTTGAGACCCACGTTGAAGCTGAACCCGCAGTCGAGTCCGATCTCCAGGTGGAATCGGGCTGCCGGATGGCGTCCGTTGCACATGTCGAAGGTGAGCCTGTTGAAGGTGAGCCTGTCGAAGGTGAGCCTGGCGAAGGTAAACCTGGCGAATCCGCATCCGCTGAAGCTGAACCGGCGCTAGCCGCACCTGCCGAAGCTGACTGCGGAAGTGTTCCCGTCGAAACCCCGACCGACGAAGCGACACCGGAATTGTCACCATCCGCTGCAGGCTGCGGCACCATGTCCGCATTTCTGCAGATGGGACTGTGCGACGCCGTCGAAGAGGCGGTCGTCGGTGGCGGCTACGTGACACCCACACCGATTCAGGCGGCAGCAATTCCCGTGCTGCTGGAGGGACGCGACATCCTTGGCCAGGCGTCAACGGGCACCGGCAAGACGGCGGCCTTCGCACTTCCACTGCTGTCGCGAATTGATCCGGCGGACCGGTCGACGCAGGTGCTGGTCCTGACGCCGACGCGAGAGCTGGCGATGCAGGTGGCAAAGTCGTTCCGCACATATGGACACAAGCTGCCTGATCTGACGATCCAGCCGATCTACGGCGGTGCCTCCTATTTCCATCAGATCAAGGCGCTCGAACGAGGCGTGCAGATCGTTGTCGGCACTCCCGGCCGCGTCATGGATCACATGCGCCGGGGCACGCTGAAACTTGATACTCTGCGGTGCCTGGTTCTGGACGAAGGCGACGAGATGCTGCGAATGGGCTTCGTCGATGACGTGACCTGGATTCTGGAACAGACTCCTGCCGAACGTCAGACGGCCCTGTTTTCCGCAACAATGCCGGAACCGATCCGCCGCATTGCCGAACGTCACCTGAAGAATCCCGCCC
>CAZHET010000106.1:11031-14939 GCA_964531585.1 uncultured Planctomycetaceae bacterium
CACCACCACCGCGACGACCGTCCAGGCTCGCTACGTCGTGTGTGCTCATCGAGACAAGCCGGACGTGCTGCATCGGGTTCTGGAAACGGAAGACACCGAAGGCGTGCTGGTATTCGTTCGCACCAAGGAAGCCACGGTTCGCATCGCGGAAACTCTGGCCGGCCACGGGTTCAATGCGGAAGCGCTGAACGGCGACATGGCGCAGGCTCAGCGCGAACGCACGGTTCAGCAGTTGAAGAACGGCCGCCTGGATATCGTTGTTGCCACCGACGTGGCCGCGAGAGGACTCGACGTGCAGCGGATCAGCCACGTCATCAACTTCGACGTGCCGCACGACACCGAATCCTACGTTCACCGCATCGGCCGCACCGGTCGAGCCGGTCGGTCGGGCGAAGCGATTCTGTTCGTCACCCGCAACGACATTCGCCGAGTCCGGCAGATCGAACGCGAAACGCGCCAGCGCATGGACGAAATGACCATCCCCACAGCGGCGTTGGTCAATCGTAAACGGCGAGCAGACTTCCTGCATCGCCTGACGAACACGCTGGAATCGCGCGATGTCGAAGTCTACCGCTCACTGATCGCCGACCTGCAGGAAAAGTCGTCTCGCGATTTCGAAGACATTGCGGTCGCTCTGGCGGCCATGCTGCAGGGAGACCGGCCGTTTCTGATGGACGAACGCCACGACTTCGCCAATCACCAGCGTCCGTCGAACCGCGGCACCGATCGAAACCGCAGTCAGCACCAGGACACTCGCAACCAGCGCTTCGAGCACCGGTCCGACAACCGGTCCGAGAACCGGTCCGAGAACCGATTCGCAGGTCGTCCGGCACTCGCTCAGCGTCCGGCAGCCGACCGTCCGGCAGCCGCGTCCGAGCCTGCCGTGCGTCCGCCGCAGCAACAGCGAGCGACGGAAAATCGTGCCGCGACGACTCAACACGTGCCCGCGAATCAACCTCAGCCTGCGAATCAAAACGCGTCGCAGGGGAACTCAGACGACCACGCCGCGCCGCGCCGTGAAACCGCCGCGCCGCGCCGGCCGGCCCATCGTCGCGAGCCGGGGATGGAATGCTTCCGCATCGAAGTCGGACGCGAACACGGTGTCGAACCGGGCAACATCGTGGGTGCGATCGCCAACGAAGCGGGCCTTGCCGCCAAAGACATCGGCCGCATCAGCATTCAGGAAGACCACAGCTTCGTCGATCTTCCGGAAGGGATGCCGCGACAGATTTTTCGTCAGTTGAAGGACGTCATCGTGTCCGGTCGCCACCTGCGAATCACTCGAACACAGCCGTACAAGCCGCCGTTTCAGAAGAAGCGTCCGGCCGGCAACGGATCGGCGAAGTCAGGTCGACCGAGAGCCGCCGCTGCAAACGGCCGCAAGCCCGCGAGGCGGCGAAGTGAGTAGTCGCGGATCTGAAATCTGAAAGCTCAAATCTGAAAGCTCAAATCTGCAATCTGCCACTCAGCACCGATTGCGCGACGGCACAATTTCCCATGCGTCGGCCGACTGAGCGCACGTCGTGAGTGTCGGCAGGAGGGACTGGACAGTTTCGAACTGAGCCGGAGAAAGCTCACCGGCCAGTTGCGTCAGTTCATGCTCGGGCAGCGCGTGTACCTGGCAGAATGCCGCAGGCGGGTTGACCATCCATTCGCAGAAATGGTCGGCAACCCGCTGGCTCAGTTCGGTCGGTGCCTCCTGAAACTCGCCGATCTGCACGAAGACGAACAAACTGGCCTTCAGGTTTCGTCCCCACAATCGATCGCAGCCTCGCTGCACGGCTCCGGCAAGTCGATGGCGCAGGTAGGTGGTTTGTTCGTCAAATGGCAGGCCGATGTACGCGGCCAGATCGCCGGATTCTGACTGCACCAGAGGCACCAGTTCGGCGGTCTCCTTGATGCCCGCAACGGACCAGCGCAGTTTTTCCGGTTCAAGCAAAACAACCAGCAGCGCTGGCGACTTCATATTCATGCGGGGGCGATTTTCGGACCGTGGCTGTCCCGACGTTCTGACTGTGACGACGTTCTGACTGTGACGACGCTCTGACTGTGACGACGCTCTGACTGTGACGACGCTCTGACTGTGACGACGCTCTACGAATCCGCGAGCACAGCGCCTTCGTCGCGATCACTCAGATCGCGGCACAGCTCACTTCCGCGCCGCAGCAGATCCTCTCGCTGGCCAGTATTGTCGTCGCCCGCAGATGCCGCAAGAAAGGCGACGACGTCAGAAGTGAATTTCCGCATCGTTTCCCGGGTTTGCAGGTGGCGTTCCCGCTGAGCGTGCCGACTACCAGCCGCGTGCAGCGTCTGCAGCAGATCATCGGGATCCCACGGCTTGGCGATGTATCGATACAGTCCCGCTCCGTTGACGCCGTCAATTACGGCTTTGATATCCGCGTAGCCGGTGAACACGATGCGAACCGTTTCCGGAAACCGTTCCTTGATCTGAATCATCAGTTCGGAGCCGCTCATTCCCGGCATTCGCTGATCGGACATGACGATATCGATCGCATGTTCGTCCAGAATTCGCAGCGCTTCTTCGCCGCTTTCGGCCGTATGCAGATGAAAGTCGCGGCGCAGCAGTCCCTTCAGGGAAAGCAGCACATCGGGTTCATCGTCAACCAGCAGCAGGGATTTCTTATCCGTTTGCTTCATCAGATGTTTCGGACTCTCGATTCAGAGGAAGGCGGATTCGAAAGGTTGTACCTGTTCCGGCCTCGGTTTCAAACTCGATCGTGCCGCCGTGATCGCGAACGATGCCGGAGCTGATTGCCAGCCCCAGCCCGCGGCCTTCGCCGACAACGCGAGTCGTGTAGAACGGTTCAAAGATGTGAGACTGCGCGGCCGGGTCGATTCCACGGCCGTGGTCGGCAATCTCCAGAACGGCGAAGCTGTCTGCCGTAGACGTCCGCACGATGACCGACTGGCCCGGTGAACTGGCCTGGACGGCATTCAGCAGAATGCCGTGAATCACCTGATGAATTCTCGCCGGACGACACGGCACTGGCGGCACAGCGCCGAACTCTGTGCGGATGGCAACCTGTGACTGACTAAGCGTTGCGGCCATCATTTCCACGGTCATCGTGACGGCGGCTGTCAGGTCGATCCTGTCGAACGCCGCTTCGTCCAGCCGGGCGAAGTCGCGCAGGTTCTGCACAATGTCACGCACTCGCTTCAGCCCTTTCTGAGTCGAGGCGATGAGTTCCGGCACGTAGCTTCTCAGCCAGCTCAGATCGGCATCCTGTGAGACATCGTCGATCTGCGCGGCGAGTTCCGGAGCACATTCGGAAATCACGGGCCGCGCTGCTTCATAGGCTTCGATCAGGCCGAACAGGGAATTCAGCGTGTTTCGCAGGACGGCCACGTTGTTCGAAACGAACGCAATCGGGTTGTTGATTTCGTGAGCCATGCCAGCCGCCAGCTGACCGAGTCCTGCAATCTTTTCCGTCTCGATCAGAGCCGCCTGGGTTTCACGCAGCTCGCGGTTCTGTTCGGCCAGTCGCTGTTCCAACTGAATGATGCGCTGGCCCTCACGGACGCGGACACGCAGTTCTTCCCGGTCGGCGGGCTTGACCAGAAAGTCGTCAGCTCCGGCTTCCATCGCCGTGACCAGATCCGATTTCTCAGCGCGAGCCGTCAGCAGGATGATGTAGACGTAGCTCGCCCGGTCGTCAGCACGAATGCGGCGGATTAACTGCAGCCCGTCCATCCGCGGCATCTGCCAGTCCGTCAGCACCAGCGAGACTTCGTGATGCCCGAACAATTCCCAGGCATCGACACCGTCAACCGCTTCCAGCACATCGTAGCCCCACTTTTGAAGCTGTCCCGCCAGCAACTGTCGAGTCGTAGCGCTGTCTTCGGCCAGCAGAATCTTCACCGGTGACGCTCACAGAATTTCCGCGGTT
>CAZHET010000107.1:0-12139 GCA_964531585.1 uncultured Planctomycetaceae bacterium
AACGCACATCCACCGACCGGCCCAGATGCTGCTGCAGCAGGTCGGCCAGTTGCAGGGTGGTCGTTTCCTGCGCTGTGCCAATATTCAGAACTGGATCAGGCACTCGGCCTTCGAACGCAGCGATGTTCGCTCCGGCCACGTCGTCGATATACACGTAGTCGCGAACACAGCCCGCGTCGCCCGGTTCGCAGCGAGCGTTCACCTGAATTCCTTCGCCGGCGAGAATGCGATTGCAGAAGATCGCGACGACGCCGGCTTCACCGTGAGGATCCTGACGCGGCCCGTACACGTTCGCATAGCGCAGGATCGTGTACTGCAGGCCGTGCTCGATCCGAAAGCATTCCAGGTACTTCTCGACAGCCAGCTTGCTGCAGGCATACGGGCTGATCGGAACGGGAACAGTTTCGATCGACGCCTTCGTGCCTTCGGGCACTTCTCCGTAAATCGCTCCGCCGGTGCTGGCGAACACGATTCGCTGCACTCTTGATGTCACGCACGCCGACATGACGTTCAGCGAACCGAGGATGTTGATCGCTGCATCCAGTTGAGGTTCGCGCACACTGACCGCGACGCTTGCCTGAGCCGCCTGATGACTGACGACCGTGGGTCGAAAGCCGGCGAACGCTGCTGCGACGGCCTCGCTGTCGCGGATGTCTACCTCGTAGAATTCGGCCTGCGGCGGGACGTTTTCGCGGCGGCCGGACGACAGGTTATCCAGAACGGCTACGGTCCAGCCTTTGGCCAGCGCGTGTTCGGCGATATGGCTGCCGATGAAGCCCGCTCCGCCGGTGATCAGTAATCTCACGAGTTGTCTTTCCTCTGCCGATTCGTAAATCCGTCTGGAATTTCACTTCGCCGTTCGCGACGACTCGTTGTCTGCTGCGACTCGTCGCCCCTGCCGGCAACGCCGTTAAGAGTTTTTCCCCCGGAAAACACGCTCGTTTAACCCGTGGCCGAAAGGCCAGGCCGTCACGGCTTGCACCAACCTGGCCTCTCGGCCACGGGTTAAACGAAAATAAACTCTTAACGGCGTTGCGCTGCCGGTATTTCTCTGCGGCGTCGCTGCGGGGCGACAGGTTATTCCGCAGAGACCGAATTTGTCGACTGAACGTGACTGCGTTATCGGGAATTTATCGGGTCCACATCCACGGCCATCTCCACACCGTCCGGCAGCGTCAGATTGTTTTCCACACGCAGCCACAAGGACCGGACTTCCTCGTGAGTCGCCGCCAGCAACTGAAAATGGAAGCGGTAGTTGCCGCGAAGCCGGGTAATCGGAGCCGGGCAGGCTCCCAGAACGCGGCCCTGCACGCCGCTTTCCTGCAGCACGGTTCGCACCTTAGCGGCGACGGTGCGAGCGGTTTCGCTGACGGTCTGTTCCACCACTCCGCGGAAGATCACGCGTGCCACGCTGGAAAACGGCGGAGCGCCGGAATCCTTTCGTTCCTGAAGTTCGTACGATGCGAAACCCGGATAGTCGTGTTTTGACGCGAACTTCACTGCCGCGTCGTCCGGCGATGTTGTCTGCACCAGCACTCGCCCGCCGCGAATACTGCGACCGGTGCGGCCGGCCACCTGAGCGATCAGTTGAAACGTCCGTTCTGACGCGCGCATGTCCGGCTGATTCAGCATCGAATCGGCGTCCACCACACCGACGAGAGTCACATTGGGAAAGTCCAGCCCCTTGGCGATCATCTGAGTTCCCAGCAGAATCTGAACTTCGCCGTGACGGAAGCGTTCCAGAGCTTCATCGTGGCTGCCGCGCTTCTTCATCGAATCGCTGTCCATCCGTATTACGGTCGCGTCGGGAAACGACTTGCTGACTTCATCCTCCAGCTTTTGGGTTCCCGTGCCGAAGTACCGCACGGCCGTGCTGCTGCAGTACGGGCAGCGTTCGGGAGCCGGCCGGCTGAAGTCGCAACTGTGGCAAACGGCCAGTTGGCGGTCTCGATGCCATGTCAGCGTGATGTCGCAGTCCGGGCACTTGACGGACTGACCGCACCCGCGGCACCACACCGACGGCGAATAGCCTCGCAGGTTCAGAAACAGAATCACCTGGCCCTTGTCCTTCAGCGCCTTGTCGATTGCTCCGAACAATGCTCGCCCGATGGACGCGCCGCGCGTGATCCTCGGGTCGTTGCGAGTATCCACGATCACGACCGGAGGCAGCGGCCGGTCGGCAACTCGATCCGGCATCGACAGCAGCACGTCCGTTCCTCGAATTGCCCGCAGCCACGATTCCAGCGTCGGCGTGGCGGAACCCAGCAGCAGCGGAACATTCTCCTGCTGACACCGGTACCGGGCGACTTCCCGAGCGTGATAGCGCGGGACGCTGTCCTGTTTGAACGTCGGCTCGTGCTCCTCGTCAATCACAATCAACCCCAGTTGCGGCGTCGGTGCAAACACCGCGCTGCGGGCGCCGACGATCACTTCAATCGTGCCGCGAGCGATCTGCTGCCACTGCCAGTGACGTTCCGCATCGGTCATGTGGCTGTGCAGTACGGCGACGGATCGAAAGCGGCTGCGAAACCGCCGGATCGTCTGTGGAGTCAGGCTGATCTCGGGAACCAGCACAATCGCCTGCCGGCCGTAGTCGACCACCTCGCGAATCGCCCGGATGTAGACTTCCGTCTTGCCGCTGCCCGTCACTCCGTGCAGCAGCAGCGTGGAATGCCGTGACGCGCGCAGTTCCTGAAGGATGCGGTCCAGACACCCCTGCTGCTGGTTGCTCAACGGCAGGTCGGCCTCAGCATCGCGCGGCGCTGACATTTCGCCGGCGACTTCCGAACGAACGCGGATTGCCGTAATCAGACCTCGCTTCCGCAGCGCCGTGACCGGACCGGGGCCACAGTCCGCACGTTCGCAAAGGTCCGTTGCGGAAACCGGTCCGGTTGCCCTCTGCAGCACGTCAATGACGGCCTGCTGCTTCGGCGGCAGCGAGGTGCTCGACAGAGTCGCCGCGGCGTTCTCGGACAGCACGAAACTGCGCACCATTCGCGTGCCGCTTTTGCGACGTACGCCGGCGGGAACAACGCTTTCCAGAACCTGCCCCCAGCCGCACAGATAGCGTTCGGAAATCCACCGCGTGAGCTGCAGCATCAGCTCGTCCAGCAGCGGTTCGCTGTCGAGAACTTCCTCGATGGCCTTCAGCCGCCTGACGGTGTTCTGCGCCGGCTTCAGCCCGACGCAGTAGCCGACCTGGCTGCGGTTGCCGCGGCCGAACGGAGCCTTGATCCGCATTCCCGGCTGCAGCAGGCCGCGCAGTGTTTGCGGGACGGAGTAGGAGTACGGTTTTTCCAGCGGAAGATTGAACACCACTTCGGCGATCAGCACATCGTCCGCCGCCGCCTGTTCCCAGTCGGGGCTGTCTGCGAATTCGAACAGATTCTGCTGGCCGGTCACGATCCGTCGGTGCCTCCGCCGGTGCAGTCTCGAAGATGTGTCAATGTGCCGGCGACGTTCCTGCCGCGCCGCACCGGCAGGTTCACGCTCACCGGGACAGCAGCAACGCAGCAGCTTTGTGCTCACGGACGCCCGGATGACAGTGGCGACACGACCGGCTAAATTTCCGCGGTCGTCTCCCACACGTCAACGTACAGCGACAGCTTTCCGCAGATTCCGTCCTGAATCACGATCGAAAACTCCTGTGCTGATTTTGTCAATGTGCCTGGCTGCGTTTCTGACCGGTGGTATCCCGTTCGGGTATCTGGTCGGACGAGCGGTGCTGCATGACGATATTCGCAGGCACGGAAGCAAGAACATCGGTGCCACGAACGTCGCGCGAGTCATCGGCAGGCCCTGGGGAGCTGCCGTGCTGCTGCTGGACGCCGCGAAGGGAATGCTGCCGACGTGGCTGGCCGGGCAGGTGGCCGTTCAGCAGCTTCCCGAATCGATGCATCTGCACGCTCAGGTCGCCGCCGGCCTGAGCGCAATCGTCGGTCATATGTATCCGGTGTACCTGAAACTGCGCGGTGGAAAGGGAGTCGCCACGGCACTGGGAGTCGTTCTGGTGCTGGCTCCGAAGTCCGTGGCCGCGGCGCTGCTGGTGTTCCTGATCGTGCTGGGTGTCAGTCGAGTCGTCGCACTGGCTTCAATGGCGGCGGCGGTGTCGTTCGGAGCCGTGCAGTTGTGGCTGATGGGCTCAACAATGGCCGAACCGCGTCTGCTGTCGCTGACGGCTTTTTCCGTGGTGATTCCGCTGCTGATTATCTGGCGACATCGCAGCAACATCGCCCGCATGATGGGCCGCGGCGAATGACGTGAGTTCACCGGGTACCACATCCTGCCGTGCAGGCAAGGTGTGCGGCTTGCCGCCGGAAACCTGCATCGGGCGGGCTTCAAACAAGCGACCGCCGTCCGTGCCTGCAGTGCGCTGTGCCAGGGCTTTCCGACCGCTGCGCGGCACAGCTTCGCCTGAACGGCAAGCTGTGCTACCCGATGTTTGCAGTCCTCAGCGGTGACGCCAAAGTCGGCACCTGTCGATGTTCAGTTGAGTTACCGTGTCAGCAATGTCCAGCCAGAAGCGTTTCGCGTCGCCAGGATAGCCCTTTGTGGCCCGCAGTTCCGGAACCCGGCCCTGCCAGAACCGATTGAACTGCAGCATCAGCACTTCCCGCACGTACTTGGACACGATGGACGCCAGAGCCACCGGCAGCAGTTCCTCGGCCCTCGTCCGAAAGCAGAATTCCAGTGATCCCACGCGGTAGCGGCTTGCCGGACGGGACTCATGCAGCCGGAATACGAACTGATCGTCAAAAGCCTGCGCGATGACATCATCGTAGCGATTGCGCCCGCCGTGCTTGTCGCAGATCACGCTGCCGCAAAGTTCCCCCGCGAAGCTGTCGGTGCATTGTCGGACCAGTGCCAGCGTCGCTGCGGACAGCACAACTCCTTTCGAACCTGCATCGTTCACCAAAGCGTTGAATTCTGCGGGAAACAGAATGCGGCTGTGAATCGCGTTCAGCCGGATCGCATGGGCATCAAGGCAGTTCTGCAATCGTTCACGAAACGAATCAACCTGATCGCGACGCACCGCAACCGGCAGTTCAAACGGCCCCTGATCGTTCCAGGGTTCGTCTGCGTAGGCGATGTTGAACTGTTCGCCGGCGATCATCGCACCCAGATGGAGATTCGTTTCGAGAGGTCCCTGAAACAGCGACAGAAACGCCAGCGCCGAAAGTTCCAGCGGCTCAATCGACCGGCTGGAGGAATACACCAGCTTGGAATCCGCCACGTGCAGCCGTTCGGCTGTGGGCGACTCGTTGGAGACAACGTCGGCCACGCACGACCAGAAATCCGCCGCGTCGAAATCGTCGGGCACCGTCCACGACGTCGCCGTGATGACCAGCGGTCCGAGATTCGGACCGTAGCCTGCTTCGTCTGTCCCGATCAGGATCGGCATCGATATCCCCGTGACTGCCTGCGAACCGACATCACCGTCGCTTCTGCCAGATGCCCAGCTTTTGTGCTCGAGCAGCGGCCTCCGCGGCGCGCAGACCGGGTTCCAGATCTGGCGGCAGGCCGAAGCGCGCCAGCAGGCGGGCGTTGCCCAGTTCCAGAATCTCCTGATTGATCAGCACGCCGTCCTCCGCGTAGACCCATGCCAGAATCCGGCCGTACTGATCTTCTTCATCCGGACCGAAACGGAGCGTCACGCGCCGGCCGTCAATGCGATCACGCAACCATTCCGTCGCTTCCTTTGCGTAGAACTCTTCTTCGTGATCTTCGCGTTCCAGTTCAGGAGCGTTGACTCCAATCAGACGAACTCGCTTGTTGTCCTCTTCGGAAACGAACGTGTCACCGTCGGACACACGTTTGACGGTGACGATTCGATCCGGCGCCGCTTGTTCGCCGACAATGACCGGCGGTGTTGCCGACGGCTGCACGGCGGCGTCGGGAGCCGGCACTTCAATGCCCAGCAGCCACTTGCCGACCGCCAGAGCCAGAATGAGCACCGTTGTCCATTGAGCCGGAGTCAGTTGCCGAAACTTCACGCTGCCGCCTATGATCGAATCTGTTGAGAATCGTCCCGGTCTGCTGCCGGATTTCGCCGATCTGCGGCATTATGCGAGCGGCAGGTGAGTTCTTACCCGTGGCGTCCCGTACGATGGTCTTCCAGGGCCGTCGTCAGGACTACATCGACGGCCCTGGAAGGCCATCGTACTGGTAGTTTCTCACCTGCCGCACGCGTTATGCTGCACGCGTTTTTCCCGCGTGCGTGATATGTACCACACATCTCTGCCTGCCGTAAACCTGTCCCGATCGAAAGGCCGCTGCCATGGATCGATTTGAACGCACGATACGCGCCATGTTCCCGCGCATCACCGTGCTGAGCATCACCGTGCTGAGCATCACCGTGCTGAGCATCACTGTGCTGAGCATTACCGTGCTGAGCATCACTGCCGCGACGTTCGTGCCAGCCATCGTGATCGCCGACGAGGCGGCAAGCGCAGACAATGCCAACCGCCTGACTAACGACGAACAGCAGGCCGGCTTCGAGCTGTTGTTCGATGGCAGCGACCTGAAGAACTGGAAGCACGCAGGCAACTGGAAGGTCGAAGACGGAGCGATCGCGCGAGCCGACGCGGGTGGCGACCTGACGTACGACAAATCAACGGTTCCGGACGATTTCGAGCTGCGTTTTGAATGGAAGGTCGCGACGGGCAGCAACAGTGGAGTCTATTACCGGCCGGGGCAGTACGAGTACCAGATTCTGGACAACGCCGTTCACCGCGATGGCAGAAACCCGCGAACCAGCGCGGCGTCGCTGTATTTCTGCATTGCGCCATCGCATGACGCCACGCGTCCCGTCGGCGAATGGAACACGGGGCGTATCGTGGCGAAAGGGTCGGTGATTCAGCACTGGCTGAACGGTGAAAAGGTTCTGGACTTCGACTACACCGATGCCCGCTGGACGGAAGACGTCGAGCGGCTGCGAGTTCGCGGAGCCGACCTGTCCGCTCGCGGCGGCCGCCTGTACCTGCAGGACCACGGCGATCCCGTCTGGTATCGCAGCATCCGCCTGCGAACCATCCCGGCAGACGAAGATATCCATCACGAAACCGTGGAACCGGCCGCGCAGAAGTAACGCCCCCAGGCCAACACGTCTTCCAGTCGCCTGTAACCGGATTACGGTGCGGGACTGACGAAATGAGTGCCACTGCGACAGGCGTTTATCAGTTCACTGACTGCGTGTTCCAGCCGAGCGAAGGACCGGACCTTCAACTCGCGAAGCAGTTTCAGGTTGAGCGCCTCCGCGAACACCGCCTGATCCCGCGTGGGCCGATATCCTCCCGCTACGACGCTCCGCAACCAGCCCTTAGCATCTCTCGGTGATGTCTCCGGATTGGGTGGCAGCGTGGTCGGCAGCTTGAGTCTCCTCCCACCGGGCAGTCCATCGAATCCGGCTGCCGCCGCAATGAACCAGGATTCGAACTCCTGGCACGCGAAGACGACTGCGGTTGAGAATACTGAACCGCCGCCGACATCACGTGCCTTTGCTGCCAGTTCAATCGCGCATTCCATCGCGCAGAATGGTTCGCCGCCGATCTGTTTTGCGTCTCCGTCCAGCAACAGCAGAATCCCGCCGACACTCTGCCGTTTCAAACTTGCCTGCAGCTTGTCCTGCCAAATGGCGTGACCATTTTTTGAAACCTTTGCGAGATTGCCCACGCGGAACGTCGCGGGATCGACGGTGACAGCGTCCCAGCCGTTCAGTTCCGTCACGATCCTGCTGACCAGTCGCGGAGCCGCCTCTGCCTCGCCTTCGCCCTCGACAAACAGAACGACCTTCTTCATTCGGCGGCGGCCCCCACCGCATCCAGGCGAGCCGGGTCAACCGTCAGCAACTCGCCAGGTGACAGCAGATCGTCACGCAGTGCTGCGACCTGTTCGGAAGACACCGGCCCGATCTTTGTCTGCAGATCGTCCCGCTCCACAACGCGGATCTGATCTTCAGAAAACTGATCGAGCAGCGCCGGGCTGTGAGTTGTCAGGATCACCTGCCCGCGACCGTCCAGCGGAGCCGACTGAAATTCTTCTGCAAGCAGCGCCAATGCTCCGGGGTGAATTCCGTCTTCCGGGTGTTCGAACATCAGCAACTGCTTCGGCGGTCGCTGGTACAAGGCGAGCAGGTGGGAGAAGAACCGGCGAAATCCTTCTGACTCCTGAGCAAGATCCAGGCCAAGTGTGCGCCCGTTGAACTGGTGTCCGACGATTGCGTGAGTCGGCTTCTTCAGATCATTGAGTTCAACGGACGCGACATCGGAATTGACTCGCTTCAGCGCCGCGATGATGTTTTTTCGCACGCTGAGATCCTGAAGATTGCTGACGATTTCCTTCATGGTCGTCAGGTAGTTGCGAGCGGTATCGTCGAGGCCGCTTTGACCGGCGTTCCTGGTGTCGGCGCGTGCTCTCATAACGTCACTATGAAACGTGTAGCAACCGATTCCCGAAGTCAGCGCCGTGTAAGCAATGACCACATCCGCCAGAGTCGGAATCCGCCCCAGAGCGATTGGTCCTGCCGGTGGAAGTTCGACAACAGCAGGTTCGACTGTCCAGTTCACAGCCTGACTTCCGAATCCGCCGACGTGTCCTTGCCGCAACTCCTGATGGAACAAGATGTCTCCACCAAGGGACAGCGATTCGTTTATCAACGGCGCAGCGGGACCGTTCTGCGGCAGGTGCAGACTGTATTCGTATTCCCCCGCCACGCCGGGAACGTCAAAGCGGAGGTCAAAGCACGTTGGTCCGTCGGTTGCCGGAACGGGCTTCGTGACCGCCCACTCCTCCTGCAGCCGTTGCTGTTGACCATCCAGCAGGTCGCGCAGGAATCTTAGTGCGAGGACAAAATTCGACTTACCCGTTCCGCTGCGACCGACAAGGACCGTCACACTGGAAAGTTTGACCGTGACGTCGCGGATGCTCTTGAAATTCCGAATTCTGACCTCGTGGATCATCTCCCTCGACCTCTGACGGAAGCTGGAATCGTCTGTCGGCCACGGCGTGGATTCGTGACAATGGCAATTGTATCAAAACGCGCGTTCGGCGACTCCCGCCTCATCGACCACGCAGGGCAGCCACACGAGGACGACTCTTCCGATGTTCAGGTCGGACTTGCGCGGCTTGATTTCTTCCTGAGCCAGTTCCATCAGATCCGGATCGAAGGAATCCTGAATTCGCTGCACCTCGGCTTCGACTTCCGCATTGAGGTCGGCTTCCTTTTCCTGCAGAGCCTCCAGGGCTTCTTCCGCGTGCCGGACGTCTTCGGCTTCACGAGCGATCCGGCCGGCGGAACGAATCGCCGTGCCCGCGCGGGACACCGTTGCCGCGCTTTTCAGCTTGCGACCGAAGATCGCCCCGGCGACGCT
This sequence comes from uncultured Planctomycetaceae bacterium, assembly GCA_964531585.1. Classification (GTDB taxonomy): domain Bacteria; phylum Planctomycetota; class Planctomycetia; order Planctomycetales; family Planctomycetaceae; genus JAWKUA01. The sequence continues at coordinate 9,369 of CAZHET010000107.1, forward strand.
GGTCAGAATTGACAGGCCGGCGGACACGGTCTTTTCTGACTTTTGCGATTTCTCCCTTTCGATCTTCTGAATGGCTCGGCGGATTTGATCCTGCAGTGTGCTGAACTTCGACGCATATTTTGCTCGCAGCTTTTCAACCTGCAGATCGCGTTCTTCGCGAGCCGCGTGACGCAGGCGAATGCGGAAGTCGGCTTCTGATTCATGCGATTCCGAGCGTTCGCTTAATGCCGGACACGTCCAGATCGTCAGTCTGCGATGACGAAACAGGTAGTCCTTCAGCGCGGTGCTCCATTTACCGTACGACCGCTTCTGCAGGGCGGCCGACGGCAGATCGCGAAACGCCGCTCCGGCTTCCGGCGAGGAAAGCAGTTCGGGGCGGCTGTCTTCGTCCCATTCATCGGCCTCCGACCAGACATCGCTGTCCAGGTCGTCGGACATCAGTCGCAGCAGAGTTACGTCGTCCCAGCGGTCCAGGTCGTGCGACGACGAGACAAAGTGAACCTTCGCTTCTCCCAGCAGCGCCGGTTTGTAAACGAGGCGGCCTGAGTCATCGCGAACGGCCAGAAAGAACTCTTCGATATCCGGAGGCAGCACAGGACGCGCGGCGGCACCTGTCTGATTCGCTTCTGCCTGCAGCCCGAACGTTGCCCCCGCCGCTGCAACGGCGCGATCGGCTTTCATCGGAGCCATCAGAATCTCGATCTGCTGCCGCGAGATCGGCCCGCACAGAAACGACAGTGCCCAGCGGGTTTTGAACACGACCGGTTCGTCTTCGTGTACGTTGTTCATCAGAAACACGCGACTGCCGAGACCCGCCAGCGTCTGTTCCATCTTCTGCCGGTCGAATCCGGATCCGGCCGACGCGGCGGCTCCTTCCAGCCCTTCCAGCACGCGCAGCTTGTCGCGTTCGGTCTGCAGCCGTCCCAGAAACCACGTACCGGCGTTCGACAGGCCCTTGTAGTCCAGGTCGACGGGATTCTGAGTCGCCAGCACACATCCCAGCCCGAACGCTCGCGCCTGCTTCAGAAGCGTGAGCATCGGCTGCTTCGACGGCGGATTCGCCGTTGGCGGGAAGTACCCGAACACTTCGTCCATGTACAGCAGCGCGCGCAGGCTGGACGTTCCCAACTGACTTCTCATCCAGCCGATCACTTCGTTCAGCAGAATCGTGACGAAGAACATGCGTTCGGCGTCGGACAAATGAGCGATCGAGATGATCGCCAGTCGCGGCTTCCCTTCGGGCGTGTACAGCAGCTTCTGAATATCCAGCGGGTCACCTTCCAGCCATGCCGCGAAGCTCGGCGACGCCAGCAGGTTGTTAAGTGACATCGCCAGCTTGAATCGCTCGGCGGCCGGGAAGAATGATTCCAGATCCAGAAAGCCAACCCGGTCAAACGCCGGTGCCTGAATCGAGCGGATCAGAGTTCCCATGTCGACGTCCTGCCCCTGCTTCCACGAACTTTCCAGAATCGTCGACAGCAGGATGTGTTCGCGGCTGCTGATTGGGTCAGCGTCAATCTGCATGAGTGCCAGCAGACCGGAAACCGCCGCCATGATCCGTTCGCGCAAAGCTTCGCCGTCGGCCAGAACGGCCGGAGCCGGCGCGGTGAACGATCGCAGCACCGTCAGCGGCCGGCCAGCGCTGCTGGCGGGCGTGTAAATCGCAACCTCGGCGGCATCCTTCAGCAGTTGAATCCGGCCCGGTTCCTGGTTCCATTCGGCCAGTCCCTTCCGCCAGGTTTCGGATGTGCGTTTGGCGTATTCAGAGACTGTCATACCGCTGCGAGTCGCGTCGCCGGGATCAATCCACGGCTCGAAATCCGCTGGCTGCAGACGAGGAAATGTCAGCATCAGGTTGCCGAGGTCGCCTTTCGGATCGATGCAGATCGCCGGAATTCCGTCGATGGCGGCTTCTTCCAGCAGCGACAGGCACAGCCCCGTTTTTCCGCTGCCCGTCATCCCGACGCAGACCGCGTGAGTCGTCAGATCTTTCGCGTCGTAGTGCAGTTCGTCCGGCAATGTGCGACCGGACTGCAGATCGTGTTTGCGTCCCAGATAGAACTGCCCAAGCTTCTCAACAACGGCCATGCTGTGAGTCTTTCCTGTCGAATCATGTGAAGTATGCCGATGGCACCTGCTATGCGTGGCAAAGCTTTGCGGATTCATACCGATGGCACAACCACGAACGGTCGAATTCGGGCACAGCTCGTCACTGCCTGACAACGTTCCTGCTGAGCTTTCCGGCTGTGCTATCGTCCGCGACACACCACGGGTGCGGGGATGCCGATTGGCAAATTCTCATCTGCCATCTAACAGGACGGTGCCATGTTCCGTGAGCGGCACGGCGCTAGCCGCCGGTTTTTCCCAACGTTTTTCAATGCAGACACCGGCGGCTAGCGCCTTGCCGCTCACTTTGACGAATTCCTGCGGATTATCGGTTAATGCATCCAACATGGCGCTGTCCAGCTAAACACCGGCATTTGCAACACGGACACGACCCTCGCCTTTCAGAAGCTTTTTGCATCCCCGATTCGCGAGCGGTACACTGTTCGGTCCACGTCGCACGGCGGCATTGTCCGCTTCCCACCCGGCGACGTCCCGGCCACACGGTTGCCGCGGTTTTCTGAATCCACTTCCGAAACAGGTTGGTCCATGATTCGCCTGCTCTGCGCTCTTGCTCTGCCATCCCTTTTTGCATCGTCGGCCGTCGCCACTGCGGCCGTCGCCACTGCGGCCGTCGCCACTGCGGCCGTCGCCACTGCGGCCGTCGC
>CAZHET010000107.1:12239-14918 GCA_964531585.1 uncultured Planctomycetaceae bacterium
CGAGGAGATTTCGTTCTCCCAACAGATTCGTGGCATTCTCTCCGACAAATGCTTTCAGTGTCACGGCCCCGATGAGCGCGAACGTCAGGCCGGCCTGCGACTCGACGTCGAAGACTCTGCGAAAGGAAAAGCTGACAGCGGTGCCGTCGCCGTCGTTCCCGGCAAGCCGGACGAAAGTGAACTGCTCGCCCGCATCACGTCGAGCGACGCCGATCTGAAAATGCCGCCGGCGCACTCCGGCAAGCAGCTTTCCGCTGACGAAATCGCGCTGCTGAAACAATGGATTGCCGAAGGAGCAAACTGGGGCCAGCACTGGGCGTTTGTCCCTGTTGAACGCCCGCCAGCCGATGATCGCACCTTTGACAACGCCACGGTGCGAAATCCCATCGATCACTTTGTGGTGCGACGACTGCAAACGGCTGGCCTGATGCAGTCCACCGAGGCCGATCGCGTTTCGCTGATTCGTCGAGTCACGCTGGACCTGACCGGACTTCCTCCGACCGTGGCCGAAGTCGAAGCCTTCGTCACCGACGGATCGCCCAGCGCCTATGAAAAAGTCGTCGACCGGCTGCTGGCATCGCCGCACTATGGCGAACACATGGCTCGCTACTGGCTGGATGCTGCACGGTACGGAGACACTCACGGGCTGCATCTGGACAACTATCGCGAAATGTGGGCGTACCGAGACTGGGTCATCAATGCCTTCAACGCGAACAAACCCTTCGACGAATTCACCATCGAACAACTGGCCGGCGATCTGCTCGACAACGCGACCGAGGATCAACTGATTGCCACCGGCTTCAATCGCTGCAACGTGTCGACCCATGAAGGAGGTTCGATTGCCGAAGAAGTCCACATGCGAAACGTCGTCGATCGAGTCGTCACGACGGGCACGGTCTTCATGGGCCTGACTCTGGACTGCACCCGCTGCCACGATCACAAGTTTGACCCGGTCACGATGAAGGATTTCTACGCGCTGTACGGATACTTCAACAGCATCGACGGCAACCCGCTGGACGGCAACAAGAAGGATCACGAACCCGTCATCAAGGTGCTGACAGCGGAACAAAAAGAGCAAGTCGCAAGTCTCACATCACAGTCGAACGAGGCGAACTCGCAGCTTGACAAATACGTCGCATCGATCACATACGTCGAACCCGAATCGCCGGCCGAACCGGTGCTCGCGGAACCCGCGGAGTTCGTCTGGATCGATGACGCACTGCCCGCCGGAGCGAACGCTCAGGGCAATTCGCCGTGGGAATTCGTCAAGGCACCGGCTCCCGTCTTCAGCGGAGAAGCCAGCCACAAACGCACCGCCACCGGACTCAGCCAGCACTTCTTCACCGACGCAGCGAAGCCGTTGAGAATCGCCGCCGGCGACACGTTTTTCTGCTACGTGCATCTCGATCCGGCAAACCCGCCGAAGCAGATCATGCTGCAATGGAACGACGGAAGCTGGGATCATCGAGCCTACTGGGGCGAGAACCGCATCGACTGGGGCGCGGACGATTCTCCCAGCCGACGACGCATGGGTGATCTGCCGAAGCCCGGCGAATGGACGCGGCTGGAAATACCCGCGGCCGATGTCGGCCTTGCACCGGACGCGCAGGTCAACGGCTGGGCGTTCACCCAGTTCGACGGCACGGTGTACTGGGACAAAGCCGGAATCGTCAGCAGCGTCAGCCAGACTCCGCTGTACGATTCGCTCGCGCTCTGGGAACGCGATCAGCAGGCAAACGATGGCAAGTCACTTCCGGAAACGCTTCAGGCGATTCTGAACAAGCCGGCCAGTGATCGATCGGCGGAAGAACAGCGGCAGCTCGAACGGCACTTTTTCGAAACCGCTTTCGCCGCGGCTCAGCCAACCGTCGCTCCGCTGAAACAACAACTGGCAGACATCGAAAAACAGGTTGCCGCCATCAACGACAGCGCTGCAACGACGATGATTTATCGCGAAAAGGCCCAGCCCGAACAGGCCTACATGCTGACTCGCGGTGAGTACGATCAGAAGGGAGCCGAAGTTGCGCGAGCGGTCCCCGAATCGCTGCCACCGCTGCCCGATGGTGTTCCCAACAATCGGCTGGGCCTGGCGAAGTGGCTGACCGCCGACAGTCACCCGCTGACGTCACGAGTCACCGTCAACCGCATCTGGCAGCAGTTCTTCGGAACCGGCCTGGTCAAGACCGCAGAAGACTTCGGTTCGCAGGGAGAAGCGCCGTCGCATCCGCTGCTACTGGACTGGCTGAGTGCCGAGCTGATGAATCCGCAACTTCCCGGTGCCGCACATCGCTGGGATCTCAAACATCTGACAAAGCTGATCGTGATGTCGGCGACGTATCGCCAGACGGCTCAGGTCCAGACGCTGACGCTTCAGCGCGATCCGAAGAACCGCCTGTTGTCCCGCGGCCCGCGTTTCCGTCTTGACGCAGAAACGCTGCGAGACCAGTCGCTGGCACTTAGCGGACTGCTGGTCCGCGACATCGGCGGTCCCAGCGTCAAGCCGCCGCAGCCGTCCGGCCTGTGGAATGCCGTTGCCTTTTCAACATCTGACACGGCAAAGTTCGTCGCTGACACCGGTCGCGAAAAAGTGCATCGCCGCACGCTGTACACGTTCCTCAAACGCACAGCTCCGCCGCCTCAGATGAGCACCTTCGACGCGCCATCGCGAGAAGCCTGCAC
>CAZHET010000108.1:0-14893 GCA_964531585.1 uncultured Planctomycetaceae bacterium
GGCGGCTGCCTCAGTCAGAAAGCCGTCCGGTTGCTGGATCAGGTTGGACTGGCGGAGGAACTCTCGTCGCGCGGCCCGCGAGCCATCGACACGACTCGCTTCCACGCATACGGAAGAACGGCCTGTGTGAGCGTCACGGGAATGCTGGCGGTTTCGCGGACGACGCTGGACAGCGTGCTGGCGGCGGCGTTCGTTGCAGCCGGCGGAACGTTCCGGGACGGCACCTCAGCGACAGTCATGCCGGAGCCGACGGAGCTGCAGCACCGCGGCCGGCGAACCGTTCGACTGCAACCGTCCGGTGGGCTCGGATCAACAAACGGAACAGGTGCATTCGCGACCGCCGATATCGCGACCACCGATATCGCGACCACTGATATCGCGACCACCGATATCGCGACCACCGATATCGTGCTGGTCTGTGACGGGCTGGGGCATCCGAGCCTGAAGCGGATTCCCGGCGCTTTGACGCAGGTTGCCGAGCGATCACGGATTGGTCTGGGCTGCGTGATCGCCCGCTCGACATCGGACAACTGTTACCGGGAGAACGAACTGCAGATGGCGGTCGGGCCCTCGGGCTATGTCGGCACGGTGAATATCGAAGGCGAACAACTGAACGTCGCGGCGGCTGTCGATGCGGAGTCACTGCGAAACGGACAAGCTCCGCTGGATATCCTGCGCCGGATTTACGACTCGGCGGGACTTGCCGCACCCGTCAACCTGCAGACAGCGACCATTCGGGGAACTCCGCCGTTGACGCGAACAACGCCGCCGGTCGTCCTTCCCGGAATTTTCCTGCTGGGCGATGCTGTCGGATACGTCGAGCCTGTGACCGGAGAAGGTATGAGCTGGGCGATGACGGCTGCGAATCTGGTAATTCCGCTTGTTCAACGGGCAGTTTGCGACGGCTGGGACCAGAGTTTGCACGGCGACTGGAACCGGCTGGTGCAACGGCACATTGTCCGCCGCCAGCGAACATGTCGGCTGCTGGCAGGAAGCCTGCGGGTTCCGTGGCTGCTGTCGCCGATGCTGGCGGCCTGTCGTGCGTTTCCCGGTGTTGCCGACTCGATTGTGCGTCGGCTGAATTCCACTGCTTCGTGATGGCGGTCTTTATCGAGCCGCGCGACTGTTGTGAGAGTTCCTTTCCTTTTTCTCAAACAGCCGCAGTGGCAGAACAAAGACGAAACCATGACAGCATTTCAGTTTCTGGGCCTCGGAACGGCACTGCCGCAGCACTCCATCGATCAGGGTGAAGCGGCCGATTTCGCGGCCACATGTCTGGCCGGTGAATCCCGTTCGGCCAGTGCCGGAACTCTCGTGAAAGCACTCTACCGACGAAGTGGAGTTCAGTCCCGACACAGCGTCGTCCTGGACTCATCCACAAACAGCGCACCGGCAACTCAGCACTTCTATGAACCATCCGACGAGCCTTCCAACCGCGGTCCCGGCACCGCGGAACGGATGCAGAAATACGAACGGGATGCGCCGCGGCTTGCGGAAGCTGCACTTCAGCAGGCGCTGCGGCACGCGTCCACTGACCCGCAGGAACTGACGCATCTGGTGACGGTTTCCTGCAGCGGTTTCAACGCGCCGGGATTCGATCTGCAGCTTGTTCAGTCGCTCAACCTGTCGCCAACAGTTGCCAGAACTCACGTTGGTTTCATGGGTTGCCACGGAGCCCTGAACGGCCTGCGTGTCGCCAAAGCCTTTGCCGATGCCGACTCCCAGGCGATCGTCGCAGTGTGTGCGGTCGAACTTTGTACGTTGCACCATCAATACGGCTGGGATCCGCAGGCAATTGTCGCCAATTCGCTGTTTGCTGATGGTGCCGCAGCCGTTGTGGGATGCAGCAGCCAGCTCTCACGCGGAGACCAGGATGCCCTGCCACAGCTGACTGACAACTATTCGGCGGTGATTCCTGACACTCAGGAAATGATGACCTGGAGGATCGGTGACAACGGTTTCCGCATGACACTCTCGCCGGAAGTTCCCAATATCATCACGCGACACCTGCCACGACTGCTGAGCGAATTCCTGTCCCGGAACGGCCTGCAGCGTGATGATATCGGAGGCTGGGCGATTCATCCGGGTGGCCCCAGAATTCTGGCTGCCTGCTGCGATGCTCTGAATCTCAGCGACGAAGAGGTTTCGCCGTCCAGTGGTGTGCTGCTTCGCTGCGGAAACATGAGTTCGCCGACGGTGATGTTTATTCTGGATGAACTGATCCACAGCCAGACACAGCGGCCGCTTGTGCTGCTTGGGTTTGGTCCCGGTCTGAACGTGGAAATCGCGTTGCTGCGGTGACTCAGGCTTAGGCGTGCGGCAGGTCAGAGGACCGGAAAGGGACCAGGGGTCAGGTCTGTTTTCAGGCTGTTTTCAACTCAAAGAAAGAGGCCTGACCCTTTTTGTCTTCCCCTCGCCAAAGGTGCCGTGCGAGGGTGCCGTGCCGAGGCGAGCTGCGGGCCAGATCAGCCGTCTGGCGTTGAGTCCGCCGGCGTTGCTTTATCTGGCGTTGAGTCCGCCGGCGTTGCTTTATCTGGCGTTGAGTCCGCCGACATTGCTTCGTCCGGCGTTGCTTCGTCCGGCCGGCGCTTACCTGGACGGAAATAGCGTTTCGATTCGTTCACCGCGGTCCGCCGAGTCGCCAGCCTGACCAGGATCGACATCAGGTAGTTCTTCCAGTCGGGGATAACGTACTGGCGGCGTTTTTCCAGTGCCCGCAGTGCTTTCCTGACGACCTTCTGCGGACTGACGCTGGAATGTTTCTGCAGCCAGCCTGGCGCTCCCGCACGGTCAAAGAATTCCGTCTCAGTCGCACCGGGGCACAGAGCCAGCACGGTGACTCCTCGGCTGCGAGCTTCCGCCCACAGGGCTTCGGAAAAATGCAGTACGAAAGACTTGCTGGCTGCGTAGCCCGCCATGAATGCCACCGGCTGAAAGGCAGTGACCGAAGACACATTGATGATCGCTCCGTGGCCGCGGTCCAGCATTCCGGGCAGCAGCCGATATGTCAGATCGGCGGTTGTCAGGATATTCAGCGTCAGCATTTGCTGAACTTCCGCCGGGTCGGTGGTTTCGATGTCGCCGATCATTCCGACGCCCGCGTTGTTGACCAGCAGCTCGACCTGAACTCCCAGCTTCTGAACTTCGTCAATCAGTCGTTTTCCGGCATCCGGCTGTGACAGATCGATGCTGACGATGTGGCACTGAGTGCCGTGGCGAGTGTTCAGTTCCTGAGCCAGCGAGTTCATCGCGTCGCCGCGCCGCGCCGCCAGAATCAGATGCATCCCCCGGCCGGCCAGCCGCGCAGCAAATTCAGCACCGATGCCTGAAGAAGCACCGGTCACCAGAGCCCAGCGATCGTTGAACGAATCCAGCAAGTACGATGATCCCTTTGCAAACGCGGCATGGTGTCCAACCCGGGAATCTCCGGACGGACAGTATAGACAACCGCTTGCGTAGATTCCGAACCGGTGTCACTGTACGTTCGTTACGTTCGCATTATCGCGACTGCTTCCGGCAGCCCACAACCGGAACGACGCCTTTGCTTTCAGAATTCGGTTTGCACAGAGCCCGCGCCGGAAGATTTTCTCAATGCCACCGTTGACGATGAACCGTGATCTCTCGCGACGGATCGATGCGGCCGCCGTGGAAGAACTGGGGATTCCCAGCCTGCTGCTGATGGAAAACGCAGCTCGCGGTGCCGTCGATCGGCTGTTCCCACTTTGTAGCCGGGACAGCCGCATCGTGATTCTTGCCGGTCCGGGCAACAACGGCGGCGACGGTCTCGCAATCGCCCGCCAGCTCGCCGCGAAGGGCAGAATTCCACAGGTCGCTCTGATTCCCTCCGACAGACGACTCACCCCCGACACCGAAGCCAACCTGCTGTTTCTGCACAACAGCGGTCTGCACGTGATGGAAGTCAGCAACGTCACGGAACTCACGCCGCTGCTCGACAGTCTGAATTCCGCCGACTGGATCGTCGACTGCCTGCTGGGCACTGGAATCCACGGAGCACCCCGTTCGCCGTTCACCGAGATCATCACCGCCGCGAACGAATGCCCGGCGAAAATCCTGGCAATCGATGTGCCATCGGGGCTGGACTGCGACACCGGCCGGGCAGAGGGAAGCTGTATCCGCGCCGCGATCACCGTCACGTTCGTCGCCATGAAAGTCGGTTATGCCCAGCCGTCTGCTTCCGAATTCACGGGCGACGTCCACGTTGAACACATCGGCATACCGGCCGAGTGGGTTCGAGCGTGGTGTCAGCGCGTCACCCAGGCGCATGGCTGATTGCGAAGCGAATTTGACGAATTCGATCTCGGCACTGACCTGCAAGGTGCCAGTCTTTCGGGCAACGCCGAAGTCGAAAAGCTTCAGCCTGCTGTTGACCGCGATGAATAACCTTCGGGCACACATCTGATCGGCAAGAACACCCGCATCGAAGCCGCGCTGCACCGCAACGGCTCGGGACTCAGTCAGCCGATCGCCGTGCGAAAGCGTTCCAGAGCCGCTTCGACGCTGGCTCGACTGTTGAAAGCGCTCAGGCGGAAGTAGCCTTCACCGGCGGCTCCGAAACCGCTGCCTGGAGTTCCAACGAGGTGAGCTTTTTCCAGCAGCAGGTCGAAGAACTGCCAGCTTGTCAGATTGTTCGGAGTCTTCAGCCAGACATACGGAGCGTTCTCGCCACCGAAGACTTCGATGCCGACCGACTGCAGCCCCTCCCGCAGCAGGCGTGCATTCGTCATGTAGAACGAAACCAGTTCCTGCATCTGACGCCGGCCAGCTTCCGAATAGGCCGCGGCCGCGCCCTTCTGAACGACGTAGGATGCTCCGTTGAACTTCGTCGACTGTCGACGGTTCCACAACTGATGCAGCGAAATGTCCTGGCCGTCCGACGCCGCCACCTTCAGGTCCTTCGGAACCACCGTGAACGCACAGCGGATGCCCGTGAAGCCGATGTTCTTGCTGAAACTGCGAAACTCAATCGCCACTTCGCGAGCACCGTCGATCTCGTAAACCGAATGCGGGATTTCGGGATCGGATATGAACGCTTCGTAAGCCGCGTCGAACAGAATCACCGCCTGATTCTCGCGAGCGTACTCGACCCACTTCTGCAGCACGTCGCGTGATGCCACCGTGCCTGTGGGATTATTCGGATAGCACAGGTAGATCAGGTCGACCGGCTCGGACGGCAAATCCGGAACGAAGTTGTTCTCGGCGGTCACCGGCAGATAGACAAGTCCACCGTATCGTCCGCCGTCATCGGCCGGACCGGTATGGCCGGCCATCACATTGGTGTCGACGTAGACCGGATACACCGGGTCGGTGATTGCGATGCGGTTGTCGTTGCCGAAGATGTCCAGAATGTTGCCGGTGTCGCACTTGGAACCGTCGGAGATAAAGATTTCGTCGGCCGCGACATTCGTTCCGCGAGCCTGATAGTCCTGAGCGGCGATGGGGTCTCTTAGAAATGCGTAGCCCTGTTCGGGACCATAACCGTGAAACGTCGACCGGTCCGCCATGTCGTCGACCGCGGAATGCATGGCGTCGATCACAGCCGACGGCAGCGGTTCGGTGACGTCGCCGATTCCCAGGCGGATGATCTGAGCGTCAGGATTCGCTTCGGCGAACGCTTTCACTCGCCGGCCGATTTCGGGAAACAGATAGCCGGCTTTGAGCTTCAGATAGTTTTCGTTGATGCGGACCATGTGGAATTCGCTTTGCCTCAGTCGCTGAGTGAAAAGTGCCGGACGATGCGTTTATCCCGCTTAGAATCTGTCCAGGAACAATACCGTACGATGGCCTTCCAGGGCCGTCGGGATTAACGCGACGGCCCTGGAAAGCCATCGTACGAGAACACGGATTTGAAATTGGACAGGTTCTAACAGGACAGAGCCAGGTTGGATGCATTAACCAATAATCCGCAGGATTTCGTCGAAGTGAGCGGCACGGCGCTAGCCGCCGGTGTCTGCATTGAAAAACGCTGAGAAAAACCGGCGGCTAGCGCCGTGCCGCTCACGGAACCTGGCGCTGTCCTGCAATGCAGCCGCGGCAGGGACGCGGCAGTGTGAGTAACGAGACGAGCAACTTCAAACCCGGCGCATGAAAAAGCGAGAATGCCCGAAAGCACTCTCGCTGAGTGAGATTTGCGAGTCCTGCCAATAGACTATTCGTCGGCCGGTGCCGCATCTGCTGCTTCGTCAGCGACGGGTTCATCGGCTGCCGGAGCAGTTTCGTCGCCTGGCGGAGTCGCCATGTCGCCGCCACCGGGAGTCGGTGCGCCACCACCGGTGCCCGAGCTGCCTTCGGGAGTCGTCGCCGGTGCAGTTCCTGTCGTTTCGCCTGCCGGTTCACAACCCAGAACGAAAGTGACCGTCGTGGCAAGCACGAATACGTTCAACCATTTTGCAATTTTCATAACCCAGCCTTTCAAAGTGTGCGCGGACTCAGACTTTCACCCAGAATGTCGAGATCCGCAGCGAATCAGCGTTCATCGAGAATTCCTCGACTGCGCCCTTTCTGTATTGTCCAGATCCGTGGAGGAATTCAACCGTCGGACTGCCGCGATGCAGCGAAGTTTCAGAATTGCGAAAATATCGCGTTGAATGGGCGCAGCGTGCCGCCTAATTCCTCGTTTTCCTGGCGTGGAACGTCCTGCTACCAGCGACGAGAATCCGACGTAAGAGCCCCCGAGGCGTTTTTGCAGTCTCGCAACAGTACGACTCACGTTGGTCCGTCTTCGCCAGCCAGCTACGATTTCCCACACGTTGCCCGATCTCAACAGCGCGTCGCGCGCACGTCAAAACCTTTCATGACCAACCCCGAACCTGAAGCCACTCCGGACGAATCGCCTCCCGGCGGCGTTCTCGCGCCGCGCGACAAGGTGCGCGAATTTCCGACGACGCCCGGTGTTTATCTGATGAAGGATGCTCAGGGGCGAGTCATCTACGTCGGCAAAGCCGTCAACCTGCGCAGCCGCGCGGGAAGCTACTTCAACAAGGCCGCGGAGGTCGATCGTCGCACGGCCGAACTGGTGACCGAAATCGCCGATCTCGACTACGTCGAAACCGACAGTGAAGTCGATGCCCTGCTGATGGAAGCTCGTCTGATCAAGGACATTCAGCCGCGGTTCAACGCTTTGCTGAAGGACGACAAGACCTTTCCGTATCTGCAGATCACCACCCGCGAAGATTACCCGCGAGTCGAGTTCACTCGCACGCCCGAAACCACCGGAGTCAAACTGTACGGTCCGTTTACAAACGCCGGCCAGCTTCGCGGAACAATCGCGGTGCTGCAAAAAATCTTCCGCTTTCGCACATGCACTCTGGATATCGATGTCAACGACGAACGCTGGCGGTGGTTTCGACCGTGCCTGCTGGCCAGTATCAAACAGTGTACCGCTCCCTGCAATCTGCAGATCAGCCGCGATGACTACCGTGAAGATATCCGTCGCCTGAAGATGCTGCTCGACGGAAAAAAGGCCCGCCTGCTGAAACAAATGGAAAAACAGATGCAGCAGGCTTCGAAGGAACTGCTGTTCGAAAAGGCAGCTCGCATCCGCGACGATATTCAGGCGATCAACACGCTGAACCTGCGAGGCGATCTGGAGCAGCATGTGCAGCCGGAAGTCTTTTACATCGACCCGAAGAAGGGACTGGCCGGGCTGAAGAAAGTGCTGAAGCTGGACGAAGTGCCGCGGGTCATTGAAGGCATGGACATCGCTCATTTGCAGGGAGGCGAAACGGTGGCCAGTCTGGTGCAGTTCATCGACGGTCTGCCGTTCAAGCATGGTTACAAGCGGTATCGCATCCGTTCGGTGGAAGGCGTCGACGACTTTGCTTCGATGCGTGAAGTCGTCACGCGACGATTTCGCCGACTGTCGCAGGAAGGCGATGCGTTTCCGGACCTGCTGCTGATCGACGGAGGCAAGGGCCAGTTGAATGCCGCCATCCAGGCGATGCGCGACATCGGAGTCACTCCGCCGACCACGATTTCTCTGGCCAAGCGGGAAGAAGAAATCTACGTCCCCGGTCAGGATGAGCCTCACCGGTTAAGCCGCCATTCCTACGCGCTGCGGCTGCTGCAGTACGTGCGTGACGAGTCGCACCGGTTCGCTCAGCACTATCACCACACGCTGCGCCGAAAGTCTCAGTTCGACGGAATGAAGAAGGGCCGCGGCAGAAAGAACGGCTAGCGCCCCATTTACTTCGAATCCGCAAATCCCACGTACTTCCGCCAGTTGAATTGTTAAACTGCGTGTCCCGAAGCAGCTCTGATTCACGCCGTGACGCCTCCACTTTGCAGTCCGATCCTGTTCGGCCTGATTTCCTGCTCTTGCACCACAGGTGGCAGCTTGCGATTCGTAGTCTTTGTGCGCCGTCAAACGTTCGACCTGATTTCTTCTTTGCTGCGTCGCTGTTGCCATTGGACAGGACGCCTTCCGGCCGGGTTCGAACCGGCGTCGCGCAGCGTGATGTGTCGGCGTCGCAGGTCGCGCGGTGGTTCTCGGGTCTCGCAGACTTTGGAGCCGCGGGTGCTGCTTTCCGCAGTGACCCAGGTCGCGGATTCGAATCAGGCTGGCAGATTCTTCGCGCTGACGCAGTATTCTGTAAAAGTCGATGACACGATCTTCTTCATGGCCGACAACGGGATTTCCGGCTACGAACTCTGGAAGACCGACGGCACGACTGAGGGAACTCGGATGGTTCGCAGTCTGACCGGTGGAGCGAACGATACGTTTGCCGAAGAGTTTGCTGCGCTGAACGGCAGAGCATGGTTCTATCGGCCTGCCCGCGGCGAAATCTGGTCGTCGGACGGGACGCGAGACGGAACGCAGGCGTTTGCAGCACTGGACGAGTTTGGCATCGGGTTTAGAGACCTGCGCAGGCTCAAGGCAACCGACAATCGGCTGTACTTTTCATTCCGCGACTCGGCGACGCTGAAATTCATGCTGGCGTCCGTTGACGGGACCGTCGAGTCGCTGCGCACTCACGGACAATTCGACTCGGACCCGCTGACCGTGGCCGACACTGCCGGTGACCGGCTCAGCTTTGTGGTGAACGACTTCGCGACCGGGCGTCAGGAACTGTGGGAAACGCTCGGCGACGTTTCATCGACACGGCTCATACGCAAACTACAGACAGGTGTCGTCGTCACGCAGTTGCTTGCTGCCGAAGACGCTACCTGGCTGACCGCCCGGACGCATCGCGATGGCCGAAGCATCCACTACATCCTGCGGCACGATCAGCCAACGGACACAGTCGCACTCGTGCGCGGCAATCTGCAGAACATCTATCGGCTGACGAAGTTTGGATCGGGGATAGTCTTTGCCGCACAGACGGCGCGCCGCGGCTGGGAAACCTGGGTGAGTAACGGCACGCGCGACGGTACGCGGCTGGTCGACAATCTCATCGACGACGCCGTCAGCCATATTCCGGACGATTTCGTGGTGGCGGGCGATCGCTATTACTTCCGGCAGGATAATCGCGTCTGGACGGGCACAGGCCAGCCGGGCCAGACCAGCGAACTGCCTTTGCCCGCAGGCACGCGGCCTCTGACCCTGCGGCAGGCCGGGCCTCGCGTTGTGATTCATGCGCAGAGTCCTCAACTGGGGCATGAACTGTTCGTGACGGACGGAACGGCTTCGGGAACCGGACTGCTGAAAGAGTTCGCGCCCGGAACGGCGTCGTCTGTGCCTTCGTTTCAGAATCTGCTGGGAACGGTCGGCGACGAGTTTGTGTTTCTGGCAAGTGCCGGTTCGAGCCCTGTCGAATTCTGGAAGACCGACGGCACGCAGGCCGGTACGGTGAAGATCAAACGCCCGCGGCAGGCGACCGCGGCGTCCGGCCCCGAACTCCTGACATCGTTCGGCGACAGCGTCGTCTTCTCCGCGACGGATCGTGTCCATGGCCGGGAAGTTCATGTCACATCGACTGGCCGCGCTGGTTCCCGGCTGCTTGCAGACATCAATCCGGGCACTGCAGACTCGGATCCCCAGGACTTCACCGTCGTCGGTGATCAGTTGTTCTTTACAGCCGTGCGCCAGGGATTCGGCCGCGAACTCTGGGTCACGAACGGTCGAACGACGCGGCTTGTGAAAGACATCGCTCCGGGAAGCAGGCAGAGCTTTCCTTCCCGGCTGACCGCCTCGGGACAACTGTTGTTCTTTACTGCCGATTCGAACGATGGGAACGGTGTCCAACTCTGGCAATCCGACGGCACGCCCCCGGGAACACGCGTTGTTCTGCCGCCAGACGTTGCAGATCTGCGGTCGTTGTCGCTGTCCGACATCGACGGAACGCTGTACGCCGGTGTCCTGAGTGCAGCCGGCGGCGAAATCTGGACGGTCAATTCAGCGACGGGACTCGCAGAACAGGTTGCGACCGGGTTCGACATCGCTCCGTCAGGCTTCACGCAGACAGCCGGCGGCGTTGTCTTCCGAACACGTGATTCGACCAGCGGCTGGGAACTGTGGAAGCTCGACGACTCGCCGTCCGGAGCGTTGCTGTTTCTCGACGCCAACCCAGGATCCGGCAATGGCTTTCCCAGCCCCCTGATTTCATTCGCCGGAGCCAGCTACTTTTCCGCATTCAATGGCGCGGATGATCTGCTGATGCGGACGAATGGCATCTCTGTAGATGTCGTCGAAAATTTTGGACCGGGTGGCACTTCCAGTGAATACCGCGTTGTCGGCAACCAGTTGTTCTTCCTTCGCGCTGCGCCCGGACTGGGACGCGAACTGTGGGTGACCAATGGCCAGCCGGGCAACGCGCGGCTGGTCAGCGACCTCCGCCCTGGCAACGGCTCTACAAACTTCCGCGAATTTGCAGCCCTGCAGGATCGACTGTACTTCGTCGTCCGCGAAAACCGCGTTGACCGCCTGTTCGAGTCGGACGGCACGGAGGCGGGGACCAGGCAGGTCGCCGATGGCCTTGTCACAACCTTCCTCCAGCCAAATGTCCACGGCGCAAGCCCGGCCTCGCTCACGGTTCATCAGTCGGCCGTCTGGCTTGCGATGACGACGCCTCAGTTCGGCCGCGAACTATTCCGCATCGATCCTCCGACGGCAACATTCGCAGTCGCTGTATCCGACTCGTCGCCACGCGCTGCCGCACAACTGCGTTCGGCGACCCGAATGGCCACGCCAGCGTCGCTTCCGCAAATCGACGATCTGTTTGCAACCGACGACG
The DNA here is from genome assembly GCA_964531585.1 of uncultured Planctomycetaceae bacterium. Lineage (GTDB taxonomy): Bacteria > Planctomycetota > Planctomycetia > Planctomycetales > Planctomycetaceae > JAWKUA01. The sequence continues at coordinate 11,190 of CAZHET010000108.1, forward strand.
ACTGGCTGCTGTTCCGCACCCACTGATCAGTCAGGCGGGCAGGCAGGCAGGCAGAGTGCGCGGATCACCAGCGTCAGACACTTCGCCACGGCCAAAGAACGAGCCAGCGATCGCACTCCCGCACTGTTTGAACAAGCAAATGCTGTTGCGGAGAGCGGCGAGGAAACAGGTTCAGCACGCGTTGGCGTTGCGCCCCTCGAACTCACCCGGACGCTAAAGTCGATAGCGTAAACACGCGCGGTCCCGACGCCGCCGTCGTTCTTGACGAAGTCACCCGTCGTGGGAGGAATCGCGGGGTGGAAGTCCTGCCGCAACCAACGATCGCGAACAGCGCCAGTGCGATGATTCTCTGCATTTCACCTCCTGCGCCGACAAAGATCCGTCTTAGCGAAAATGTCGATTCGCTGTTCGCCGAAAACATTGGGCACTTTATGGTTCGTCCGGGAAAGTGTCGGATAAGACCCCGATCGTGAAAACCCATACGCCGTTTCGTGCAGTCTCCACTTCGTTGTGAAGAAGTCCAGGCGTCCTGAACCAAGGCTTGTGACCTTCGGCCGAGCCGGTTGTGCCCCGAACCCCGCCGTTCAATTTACCTCACCCCTCACCGACCGCTCACTCCGCGCCAGGCAAAGTCAAAGCCTCACGTGTTATGCCACACGTTTGATGCGAGCGGGATCGATCACACCGGACGGCCTAAGCACCACACCTGTTCGACTGAAGATGTCTTTGAAACAAACGATGTCGCCAACGCCTGACAAATTGAGTTGAAGTACACACCCATCGGGATCATCGTGGCGGTTGTCAGTCGCGAAGAGTTCAGCCCACCAGTGCGCAGTACCAAAGCTGTTGTTTTTGTGGTCACCGACCTGACCAAGGATCGTGCGGAAAATAAGTGTCTGACCCCAATTGTGCGAAGCACCCGAAGGGCCGGTTCCCGGCAATTGGGGTCAGACACTTTTTTTCCGCTCATTGCCAAGTTGGGTAGCGGCGTAAATGTAGCCGAGTGAATCGAGGCGATCGACGTTGCACGTTTCGACAGTTGCAGGTTGCAAGCCTTCATCGGCGATTGATGTAAGATTTGCCACGCGAGTGGCGTGATACACAATATCGACGGACAGGTATTCTATTGGGGCAGGATAATGATGTTCGGTCGCGTTGAATGGAGGAGATTTCAGTCGTTGCCGCGAGAGAAGCCAACCGTGCTGCTCGAACCAGTCACGGGTCGAGAAGAACTGTTTGTCATCGATATTTGTGTATTCTGAATCTTTGATCGCGTGGGCAGTAGCCCACTCGCCAAGAAACCCACGGCGAAGGTTGGAGAACGAGATGACCCGGAGCGAGAATTGAGCCTCAGCACGAGAAATGAGGTCGCCACGTTCGTCACTCACAGCTTGCGTCACAGACCTGCACCTTCTGGCATAACGAATTGCGATCTATGAGGCCGCAGGAATGCGGCCTCATAGATCGTGCGTTGAACTTTTCCGCTTCGTGTGCGGGGGAGGGGATCAGACGGTGACGGCTCGTTCTTGCGAATTCAATGACGTCAGCGAATTCCGTTTCGTCTCGATCGTAGCCTGAGCGCGACGGGGTGTCACTCCCAACGGGCCGTTGAACGAAAGTCGGCTTCCACCGATTGGTGATGTCGGGTGAATCACGCCGATAAGGACGTGCCTCAGGCACGCACAAGACTTCGCGACGCGAAGCTGCGAGGAACTCGGCAGCGTTGTACTCTTGATGGTCGACAGGCTGCCAGAGGCGAGTGTGTCGTGTGTGCCACTGGCTGTGCCAGTGCCGTGAGCCAGTCAACGCAGAACCCTGGCAAGGCCAGTGGCACACTTTCAGCCCCTCGACAATCCCACCCGCCCGCGCGGTCAGGTTGAAACACTCCTTTCGGTCATGGTTTTCTGGAATTAAGTGAGCTCTCGGCAACCGCACTGGCATAGCCAGTGCCGCCCGGCTGGTCGGAAATCGCTGGCAAACCGCACTGCAACAACAGCCCACCGCCGCTCGCGTGCAGCCCGCCCAACACAGCTTTCCGGCTGCAAGCCACACACGTTACCTGTACAGCAGGATCGGGCCCGCTGAACTCAATACCGCAGTTCCTTTGTGCCTTCATGCCTTTGTGTGAGCCCAGTCGCCACGTCATGTCCGCGCACCCCGACTTCCGGCACGCGAACGAAGTCTCACACAAAGCCACAAAGCCGCGAAGCCGCACCGGGTACCACACCTTGCCGTTCAGGCAAGCTGTGCCGCGCAGCGGTCGGAAAGCCCAACCAGGCCGCAGTGCAACACCTGACCCCCGCCGCTCGCCTGCAGCCCGCCCAACACAGCTTCCCGGCAGCAAGCCACGCAACTTGCCTGAACGGCAACGTCCCGCGGCGTGTCGATGTCCGCTCGACTGAAAGAACTGGGTCAGTATATTCGCGGGTGGACGGCATACTTCTGTCGGGACCAACGCAAGACGCTGTTCCGCGAATTCGACAAGTGGCTGCGTCGGCGAATCCGCGCGTGCTACTGGAAGTGGTGGAAGAACCCGCGAACACGAGTCCGCAATCTTCACGGAAACGAGCGAGCCACCAAGATGATTGGTTCGTGAAAGCGACGGCGTCAGGCCGGCAGCGCCAGCCCGATGCCTCCCACGCAAGTCCATAATTCCATGCGAGTTTTGCTTCGTCCGGGAGCCAGTCCCGGTTTTGTTGGGCGTTCTTGTCATGAGATCACCGCTCCGTAACCAGGTATTCTTTCCCATCGCCGGCCTGCTGGTGCTGGCGGTGCTGTTGTTTACCGGCTTGAGTGCATGGCATGCGGTGAAAGTGCAGCAGGCACAGACGGCTGCGCATACCTGCAGCAGCAGCAATATCCTGGCAACATTCGCGAACTGAGAAATGTTGTCATTCGCTCTACAGCAGAGTCAGCGGACCGAACGATTGGTAAAGCCACGCTGCTCAAGGTGCTGGAGTCGGCAGTGGTGTCGTCGAGTGATGTCAGTACTTCACAAATGGAAGCGTCACTCACATTGGCTGCTCACAAGTGGGCTTGTCACGCTCTGGCAACGCACCACCCAGCGCCATTTCAGACAGCAGCAGAGATCCTGGAACGGGAACTAATCACGGCCGCAATTCAACAAACGCGAGTCAACCGCTCCGCAGCAGCTCAACTTCTTGGCATTCACCGTGAAACTCTTCGCGACAAGCTTCAGAAACACAGCCTTCCCGAAGCGACCGAGTGACCTGGAACGACCAGTTTGCTGTGAAGCTTGCAGCGCGCCGGCGGTGGACTGTTCGCACGCTGTCTTACGCCGGCAATTATGCTGCCATGACACTTTGCACCGGCTTGTTTTCGGAGTGACTGGTCATTCAGATCAGAGCCGCACTTTTGAAATGTCACTTGTTCAGCAACAATCGTCCGGCGCGGGTGCTTCGCAACTGGTAGACTTCTTCGCCGCAGCGAATCCGGATGATGTCTTCCCCCTGAGCAAGCTGGTCGAAGTTGAATTCGGGGTGTTGGTGGCAAGTTCGAGATTCGCTGTTCTGTTTTGGCGGCTCCGGTTCTCGACCGTCTGAGGCTTCGGTCGTCATTCTGGATGCCTTTCGCGTGGCGGTTGTGTGTGCATGTTGTGCGATGTGATCATGTGTCCGGAGTCAAAAACCTCGTTTAACCCGTGGCCGAAAGGCCAGGCCGATTCGCTTATTCGACGCAGAACA
>CAZHET010000109.1:0-14836 GCA_964531585.1 uncultured Planctomycetaceae bacterium
ACTGCCACCACCCATCCCGCCACTGCCACCACCCATCCCGCCACTGCCGCCCATGGCTGCCGCATAGTCGCCGTCCATGCCGCCGCTGCCACCCATGGCTGCCGCGTAGCCGCCGTCCATTCCGCCGCTGCCGCCAGCACCGCCCATAGCCGCCGCGTAACCCGCTCCTGCGCCAGCGCCGCCCGCACCCGGAGCCCGACGTCCGCCACCGGCAGAGCCGTACTTCTCAAGAAGCTCCTTCATGCGGGCTTTTTCTTCTTCCGTCTGTTCTTCTTTCTTTTCTACCTTCTTGTCGACCACCATGTCATCCGCGTCTGTTTCTTCGGGTCGCAGAGCAATCGGCACACTCACCACAGATATTTCCGGTTCGTGCGGTGCCAATACCGCCACCGCCGTGCGTTTTTCGTTGCGGCGAATAAGCGGTTCGCTCCACGAACGTGATGTTGCATAGCGATCACGCTCCGTTGTTTCTTCAGCGATCTGCTGCGCCATGCGCCGGACGTTCGGCGTCTGCGCGAACTTCTCACGTTCTTCATCGCTCCAGGGTGGCACTTCCATGGCGCTCGCCGTCTTTTCGGCGATAAGCTGCATTTCTTCGGGAGTTTTCTGGTAGCCGCTCCAGCTGGCGCTGGACAGGGCGAAGAACCCCAGCAGCACAACAATCCCCGCGACGATTTTTTCACCGTGGTTGATAAGGAACGATTTGAAATCGAATTTCCTGGCCATGACTTAAGACTCCCTGAAGGAGATGCAGTTCCTGAATTTGTGTGTTCAACGATTCTTCAGCTAAACCCGTGTGAATTCCAAACCGTCACACACAGGATCATCCGCCACCCGGTGGACTACCGAGGGGCGAATCTGCCCCCACGGGGGGCTCGCCGGAAGCACCGGGATCAATTGCGGGTTCCGTTCCGGTCGCATCATTCGCCGGCGCTGAGTCAAGGCCGTCGGGATTCAGTAATGGATCGCTTGCCAGACCCGGATCAGCGACACCCGCACCGGAGCCGGAGCCCGGCTGCAGAGCGTCTTCCATCGTGCCGGGTTCAAGGGTGCTGTTGTCCATGACCGGCGGTGCATCAGGATTCACTTCTTTGCTTTCCTCGACGGCCGCCGCCTCTGTTTCCATGCTGGCGATGTTTTCTGCCTGAGAAACATACAGCGTCATCAGTCCGGCAATTTTGACATCGGCCAAAGCGTCACTCGCCAAAGCAACCTGAGCATTCTGTTCGCCGCGCTGAACTTCACGCTGGTTGACGTTGGTGTTTCCGCCAAGCGTAAGCCCCTGACCTGCGCCCATGCCGCCACCCATCATTCCGCCACCGCCCATGGCTGCCGCGTAGCCACCGTCCATACCGCCACCCATCATTCCACCGCTGCCGCCCATCATGGCCCCGCTGCCGCCGTCCATGCCGCCACCCATCATTCCACCGCTGCCGCCCATGGCGGCGGCATATCCGCCGTCCATGCCGCCACCGGTCATCATTCCACCCATGCCACCGCCAGACCTGCCGCCACCGCTGCGCGGAAACCGGACATCAACACGAACGATTTCGACCGGGAACGCAGAATCGGTCAGCTCGGCCAGCAGCGTCGGAATCTGGTCCTGAAGAACTTTCACGTGCAGGAAGAACGCTCGCGTTTTGTATGGCAGGCCGCCTTCGTCGCCACCATCGACGTAACGATCTTCTTCCCTGGGAGCGGAAGCAGAGGCATTGGCGGACCCTGTTCCCATCCCCTGCATTTGCTGCATGATCGCATTCATATCCTGGCCACCGCCTGCGGCTGCACCACCACTCGCCGATCCGAACTCTTCGGTCAGCAGGTCCGTCGTGCCGCCAACGAAAGCCGAGCCCGGGTGAGACGGTCCACCCCCGGTTGCTCCGCCTCCGCCTCCGCCGCCTCTGCCTATCCCCATCATTTCCATCGCTATGCCACCACCATCACCGCCTGCGGCCCCTGCACCGAATCCCCCGCCACCACCACCACTGCCCGGGCTCGGAGGTGCCGTGTTGCGGTCACCGCCGCGGAGCTTGAGAGCGAGAAGCTGCGGCATGGAAGCATCCAGAATCGTGCTGGCATCACCGTTGACGCGCTCGATTGCGTCGAATATCGACCGCAGCAGCCAGATGTCCTCCTGAGCCTTCCAGATTTCATCCGACGTCGGTGTATTGGTCAGCCAGCGACGATAGTTCTCGATCGTGATATTTCCAAGATTGACCTTCACCAGACCCTGACCGTTTACGAACGGCTTGATGACCTTCAACTGCTCCAGAAAATAGTCCCAGTACAGCTTGGCGTACTGCCGCCGCAGCGGGGAGTTGTCAATCTGAGTACCATACTGATAGGGTCGCAATTCTCCTTCGATGCTTGCCGGATACGTGCGTGCGGCCTTTTGCCTTTTCCACAAGCCCAGCGCAGACTCGTCGTACGCCTTCTGATCCTGCTCGTTCTTGGCTTTCGCCTGCTCCGTCCAGCGCGGATTCGCAGTGCTGCCTTTGGCGGCATCCTGAAAGGCTGATTCGACAACACCTTTTCTGGCTTCGATCTGCTCGGTCAGTTTACCGTTGGCTGTCCACCACCCCACGAGGATCAGGATCAGCGCGAAGCCGAAACAGATCCAAAAGGCCTGTTTGATAACTGGTTGCAGCTTTTCCATGAGACTGACTCACTGAGAAGTGTTGTGCATCGGACAGATATCCCGATGCCTGAATTCCTAATGCTTAAGGCCTGACCGCGCCGGCCTGAATATTGTGCCTGAAAGCTTTGGGCGTTTTGCGGAACCACGATTTCCACTGACGCTCTGTCAGGCCGACAACGCTGGCGTAACGCCTGTGTTCATTCGACTGACTCAGTTGTCTCTGCGGCGGCGTCCGACGTTTCCGTTGCGTCACCTTCACCAGCCGCATCGTCACTCGCCGCAGCGTCGGTTGCTGTGGCATCAGCCATGCTTTCCGATCCCGGAGGCTGTTCCAATCGCTCGGACGGCAGCGTTGGTATCCACACGAACTGCAGGACGAAGTCGGTGCGTGTAATTGGTTCAGCCTGTTCCTGAGGTTTGTCGAGCCGGTCGACAGGCCCCACGCCACGCTGCCCCACGCCTCCGCCCATGGCAGCACCGTAACCGCCGCCCATCGCAGCGCCATAGCCACCGTCCATTCCACCGCTGCCACCCATCATTGGCATCATGCCGTCGCCCATGCCGCCGCTGCCACCCATGGCTGCCCCGTAGCCACCATCCATTCCACCGCTGCCGCCCATCATCGGCATCATGCCACCACCGCCGCCCATGGCTGCTGCATAGCCGCCATCCATCATTCCACCGCTGCCGCCCATGGCTGCCCCGTAGCCACCATCCATTCCACCGCTGCCGCCCATCATTGGCATCGTGCCACCGCCCATGCCGCCGCCCATGTTCATTCCCATGCCAGTGCCCGGGCTGTCATTTGGCATCTGTTCCACGTTCTGAAACGTAGCTACGATCGGATGCGAAATCCCCAGCTTGCCAACAGGAATCATCACTCCATTTCGCTCGATCCCCCATTTTCTCAGATTGGCCACCAGCGTATCGTCAACAAACGACTTGGCCGTCTTGCTGTAATGCACATCTTCCGTGTTGTAAAAGTGGTACCCGGTCAGCGTGAAGATGTAGCCCGGACCGGTCGGCTTATTGGCTCGGTCATCGACATGAAAATCTTCTTCCTTTTCCTTGTCAATAAAGGCCTGATGCCAGGCTCCGACATCCGCGACTTTCTTGGAAACCAGGGATTCAACGCGGATTTTTCGCTGCTTTTCCGGATCCTGCTCGTCCAGGCTGTCGCCTTCATCGACCGGCAGGCATTCATTTACGGCCTGCAGCAGTTCCATCCACAATTCGCGTCGCTGCAGCGGCGCTGCCAGTTGCTCGATGCTCGCAAGGATTTTGTCATGCTCGCCGGTTTGAGCCTTGTAGTCGTTGTCATATCGGCCGACTTTGGACTTCAGGTCATCAACGACCTTCTGACCTTCGGCGAACCGGCTTTCGCCGACCGTCTGCAGCACTCGAGCGCTGGCGAAAGCGGAAATTCCTGTTGCCAGAAGCAGTCCCGCCGCCGCCGCGACAGCCCATGGTTTCTTGCGGCGAATCGTGCGTTCGACCACGATCTCCGGAGGCAGCAGGCTTGTGCGAATTCGCGTCTGCCCAAGCGTCTGCAATGCGAGACCGTATGGCACCGCAAACGTCATCATATTGTCCATGAACAGCGGATCGGTGAGCACCGATTCACCAGTCACGCCGTCCAGGTGTTCCAGTCGAACCACATCGTACTGCAGGTTCTGCTGCAGGAACTTCTGCAGCCCGGCGAGCTTGAATCCGTTGCCAACGCCAATCACCTTCCTGATCTTTGCCGAGCGATTGACGCTGCCAAAGTAGCCGATCGACCGCTGAATTTCGGTCACGTAGTCGTTAAACACAGGCCTCATCGCCTGGAACACGGCCTTCGGGTCGGGAGCCTTTGTTGCGTTGCACTTCAGGTGTTCGGCCTTGGCAAACGTCAGCTTCATTTCGCGAGTCAGTGACCGCGTGAAGTGATTGCCGCCGATGGGGACGTTGCGAATCCAGATGTTGCGACCATTGGACACCAGCAGCGTCGTGTTATCTGCCCCCATGTCCAGGACGATGTAATAGTCTTCAGAATTCGGCGGTTCCGGCGTTTCTTCCGTTTTACGGAACCCCAGTACGTCGTAGGACAGGTAGTTGTACAGAGCCAGCGGAGCAATCTGTACGAGTTCAATCTCCGCACCGGTGTCGGTCAGCGGCCGCATTGCCTGGTAGATCAGCTCGCGCTTCATCGCGAACAGGCCGACTTCGGCTTCCAGCATGAAGCCGCTTTCTTCAACCCCGCCACCGATCGGCTGGTAGTCCCAGACGACTTCTTCCAGCGCGAACGGAATCTGCTGCTTGGCCTCGTACTTGACGATCTCCGCCACTTTACTGGGTTCGACCGGTGGCAGCTTGATGAACTTCGCCAGCGACGTCTGGCCGGGCACGCTGACGGCGACCAGATCGTTTTCGACCTTATTCCGTGACAGAAACGTCGAAACTGCCTGATTGATCAGCTCTTCAGGAATCGCGTCCGGCTGACTGAGAATCTTGGGATGAGGAATGTAGTCGAAGGCAGTGGCCCGCACTTTGCCGCCGTCCTCGTCCGATCGCAGCCGCATTGCTTTCAGACCGGCCTGCCCGATGTCAATTCCCCATGCACTGGCCATTGCGTGATCCTCGAGAAGTCGGATTTACCTGAGAATTTTCTGTATCGTCAGCGAATTGCCAGGTTTATGCAAGTTTCAATTGCCGATCGCAGCGAAGACGGGGATCGGCGGCGCTGTTATTCTGACGCCGAATTCCTTCCGTCTGTTCCCGCAATCTGACGTTTTTTCCGACCTTATGGATGATGCACCGCAATTTGATGCGATCTCGGTTCTGATCCCCGGCTATTCGCTCGAAGATCTGCCTGCCGATCTCACTGAATCTCAGGCGACCGGCCTGCTGAATGCGATCGCCGTGGCGTGGCACCCGCTGGTGATCTCGCGGTCTCGCGGCATTCCCACCTGTCGTCAGGCGGAATCCTCGGAACTTCCCAGGGAACGTCAGATCGTTTTCGTCCCTCCGGTCAGCGAAGACTGGCTGGGCCACGACTGGCAGGCATCGCTTGCCGAGTCCGGTGCCTGGGTTCTGTCAGGCTGCTGTGACAGAGCCGAATGGCTGGCGGCCGTCGAAGGCGGTGAGTCGTCCGAGCGTGTGCCCGACCCCGATCTGGTCGCGGATTTCCTGGCGCTCGGGACGTGCCACCTGGTCGTGTTGCTCCTGAGTCGCCGCTTACACCACTACGTTGAACCGAATCAGCATGTGCTGTCCTCCGAAGTTCAGGCCGCCGCGACCGCCGTGCTGAACGGTGCTAACGAAGTGGCACGGCTGCATCTGACACGAGCGTTCGAGTGCCTGCTGAATGCGCGCGAACAGTACCACCCCATGGATTGTTTCCTGCTGGATATCTGCCTTCCCTCCACCGAAACGACGGCTGGTGACCTGGGCAGGCTGCTGGACGATTCGCTACCGCTGAACCTGTGCTGCTCCGTCGGCGAGCTCCTAAAATATGTGGACGACGGCGTTTGGGAGGGCGATCCGCGGCGGTGGACCGCCGAGCCGCGTGTTCGGGAGGGCGAGGCTCCCGCCGAACCGCGTGTGCCAAACAACGCCCGGTGCGGTAGTGGCTCGGCGGGAGCCTCGCCCTCCCAAAGCGACGGATCGCCCTCGGTGAGTGACCCTGCCGCGACGGGATCGGAGTCCGGTCGCACGTTTCGCGACGCGCTTCGAACATCGCTGGACGAAGGGCGAGCCTGCCTGATGACCGGGCATCGTCACGAACTGCGCACCGGTCTGGGGTCGCTCGCCACGTTGTACGACGACCTGCGATTCGGTCAGATTCAGCTACAGCAGGCCGTCGGACATCTACCGCAGCACTGGGCGCGGCGGCGTTTCGGCATGACTCATTCTCTGCCGGCCGTGCTTGTATTGTTCGGCTTCGAAAGCGCGCTGCACGTGGCTCTGGATGACGGCATCTACCCCGACCGGGAGCGAGGACAGATGCTGTGGCAGGGACCGGACGGCAGCCAGATTGTCGCGTCGTCGCGAATTCCCGTTGCGATTGACAGTTCGTCCACGTTCCTGCGGCTTGCCGATCGCTACGCAGAGAGCATGCAGGGAGACAATACGGCGGGCTTGCTGCTGGCTCGGCTGCCGGACGTTCAGACTCCGTGGCTGAACGACCTGCGGCGTATCGAAAAGTACGCTCCGGTACTGGGCCGATTCACCACGTTCGACGATTTCATGACTGGCAGCAGCTCGGGAGCGAACTCAGTCCAGTTCAGCGCTGGAGAATATCTCGGGCCGGCGCTGATTCAGTCGTCCGTTTTGAAGACGGAAGCGCCGATCTCATCACCCGCCACACTCTTCACCGCCCGAGCGAAACTGGAACAGATCGCTGCCGTCAGCGCCATGACTGCGGTGCTGCAACCGAAGACGCATCAGCCGGATTCTCGCATCGATGCACTCGCAGCGGCGATCATGCAGGAAGAAGCCTCACGAGCGGACGCCGCAGTGACTCGCAGCTTCGACGACCAGTCGCAGGCGATGGACGATCTCGTTACGCGGCTGAACGAATTTGGTGAAGTCGCGGCCCAGGAAATGGTGCGTCGGATTCCGCAAACTGGCGGCGGTGTTCGGGGCATTGTCATTCTGAATCCGCTGCCGTTCGGGCGACAGTTTACGTTGACGTGGCCCCCCGATGCATCTGAATCCGCGGCGGCTCGGCGGGAGCCTCGCGCTCCCGAAGACCGCGCACCCATGCAGCTTCCTGCCTCCAGCGACATCTGCGAAGAAGCGTTCGAACAGGGTGGGCGGACAATTCTGAACCTCAGGCTTCCGGCGGGCGGATTCGCATGGCTGACGGAATCCAGCGATGCCAGTCGCCGCATAACGCCGCAAGCTGTGAACAAGACCGGTGCGCTGGCTGCCGATTATCTGCTGCGAAACCGGTTCTTCGAAGTGGTCATGAACGAATCGACCGGCGGCATTGCCGAAGTGCGTTTTCACGGGAAGCGCGGCAACCGCATGAGCCAGCAAGTCGGCTTCCGCTATGAAAACGGCCGTCTCGTCGATGTGGACGGCGAACAACTGAAAGTTTCCTATGCGACCAGTCGCATGACTTCGTCGACGGTGACCGAGTCGGGACCGTGGTTCGGCGCAATCCAGACGCTCAGTGAACTCACCGACCCGGCGACCGGCGACCTGCTGAGTCGTGTGAAGCAAACCACAACCGTTGAACGCAGCGTTCCGCGCATTCAGATCGACATTGAATTCGAAGACCTGCAGCACGAAGCAACTGGTAATCCCTGGATGACCTACTACGGCTGCCGATTCGCCTGGGACAATGAGGCAGCGTCGATCACGCGCGGAGTCCTCGGGCAGGCCAGCGGGTTTCGTTCGGAACGGTTCGAATCGCCGGACTACGTCGAAGTGGCCGACCCCGATCAACGGCTGCTGATTGTTCCTCACGGCCGCCCGTACCATCGCCGCACCGGACCACGCATGCTTGACAGTCTGCTGATTGTGGAAGGTGAACCATCGCGGCGGTTCCGGTTCACGATCGAATTCGATCAGCCGTTTCCCATGCGGACCGTCAGCGAACTGCTGCAGCCGCCGCTGTGCATTGAGACCGACGGGGCCGTTCCGAAGTCGGCGGACAGCGGCTGGCTGCTGGGTCTGACGGCGAAGAACGTGACGCTGGCACGGGTTCGGTCAGAAGCTGGCGGTTCGCCGGGAGTTCGCATTGTTCTGTTGCTGGAAGAAACGGAAGGTCAATCCGCGTCGTGCGGCATTCGGACTCTTCGAAAAGTGACGTCCGCCAGGCTGCGGCGTCCCGACGGCTGTGAAATTCGCGAGCTGCCGGTGACCGAGGACGGCGTGGTCGTCGAGTTTTCTGCATTTCAGATCAGAGAAGTGGAATTGACTTTCTGACGGTCGCAGATGCCTGTAAAAACGCCCCCCATGATCGTCACCATCGACGGCCCGGCCGGGTCGGGAAAAAGCACCGTTGCCAGACTGCTGGCGGAGAAGCTCGACGTTCGGTATCTGGACACGGGGGCCATGTATCGAGCCGTCGCCCTGGCAGTTGTGCGCGCGAAGATCAACGAGAAAGACACCGCAGCCGTCGCGGCAAGAGCCCGGCAAGTGCAGATCGCTTTCGATGACGACGAAGTGCTGCTCGATGGCGAACCGGTGTCCGACGCCATTCGCTGTCCGGAAGTTACGGCGATCGCCTCTGTCGTCGCGGCCAACCCCGACGTGCGTTCGGTGCTGGTCGGTATGCAGCGCGCGGTTGGCGAATGCGGCAGCCTGGTCACCGAAGGCAGGGATCAGGGAACGGTTGTGTTTCCCGACGCTGAACACAAGTTCTTTGTCACGGCCAGCGTCGATGCGCGGGCACGTCGGCGTCACGGCGAGCTGGTGTCAGGCGGTTCCTCGCTGACGCTGGAAACCGTCACGACTCAGCTTCGCCAGCGAGACTCCCGCGACGAAAACCGCGCTCACGCGCCGATGAAGCCTGCTCACGACGCCGTGATCGTGGACACCTCAGACATGTCGATTGCCCAGGTGGTCGAGACTCTGGCCCGAAGAGTTCGCGGTGTGGCGGTGAAGTAACCAGCGCGCCGTCGCGTCCAGGCTCGACAGAAATCGTAGTGCGCCGTTTTTCTCACAGGTACTGGTTGACGATGTTCTCCAGAAGCTCCTGGCGACCGCTGGGGCTGGCGTCGGCTTCGCCTTTCTGCAGCATGTACGTTTCCAGTTCCTGAAACGTCGCCTGCCCCTGTTCGATGCGGCGACCGATGCCGTCGTCGTAGCTGCTGTAGCGGCGCGCGACGAAATCGCTGAGCGCCTTGTCAGCGCGGATCGCGGCAGCAATCTTCAGCCCGCGGGCGAACGCGTCCATGCCGCCGATGTGAGCGTAAAACAGATCGACCGGGTCAGTGCTTTCGCGGCGGACTTTGGCATCGAAGTTGGTGCCGCCGGGAGCCAGGCCGCCCTGCTTCAGGATTACCAGCATCACCTGAGTCGTCAGGTAAATGTCCGTTGGAAACTGGTCGGTGTCCCAGCCCAGCAGCAGATCGCCGGTGTTGGCGTCGATGCTGCCGAGTGCTCCCTGGAGGGATGCATATTCCAGCTCATGCATCATCGAATGCCCGGCCAGAGTTGCGTGATTGGTCTCGATGTTCAGCTTCACGACGTCCAGCAGGTCGTACTGGCGAATGAAGTTCAGACACGCAGCCGCGTCGAAATCATACTGGTGCTTTGTTGGTTCCTTCGGCTTCGGTTCGAACAGGAACTGGCCGCTGAAGCCGATCGACCTGGCGTGCTCGTGAGCCATATGCATGAAGCGAGCCAGGTGATCCAGTTCACGCTTCATGTCCGTGTTGTACAGGTTCATGTAGCCTTCACGGCCACCCCAGAAGACATAGTTCTCACCACCGAGTTCGTGAGTCACTTCGATGGCCTTTTTGACCTGAGCGGCCGCGAAGGCAAACACATCGGCGTTGGGGCTGGTGGCGGCTCCATGCATGAATCGCGGGTGCGAAAACAGGTTCGCCGTTCCCCACAGCAACTTAACGCCGGTCGCCGCCTGAGCCTCCTTCAGCTTCTTTGCGACCGCGTCCAGGTTGGCGTTGGACTCCTTCAGCGATGCTCCCTCCGGAGCGACGTCGCGATCATGAAAGCAGTAGTATGGTGCGCCCAGCTTACTGATGAATTCAAAGGCGACGTCGACTCGCTTCAGTGCGTTGTCCAGCGAACTGCTGCCGTCGTCCCAGGGTCTGTGCAGCGTCGGAGCGCCGAACGGGTCGACGCCGGTGCCACGAAAAGTATGCCAGTAACAGACGCTGAAGCGCAGCCAGTCGGACATCGAACGCCCTTCGACCATTTCGTCCGGGTCATAGTGCCGGAACGCCAGCGGGTTCTTCGACTGCGGGCCTTCGAATGGGATCTTCTGCACTTCGGGAAAATAACTGCTCATCACTCGCCTTCTCTCTGAATTCGAACCGGTCCGTGCCGCCTGCCGTCCGTGCAGGTGCCGGTCTCAAGTCTGCCGACACCGACTACCACTGGCCAGAGGCGGACAGTCTAGCGAGCGGCGATCGGTATGAAAATCAACGCATCCGCTGTGCGCACATCGGCAGAATCTGCCGGGCTTGTCCGGGATACGGCAAGTGGTATCGAGCCGGTTCCCGCTTGTGTGCTACTATCGCCGGCTCGTCACCGCGGCTTGCGACCGGATGTCTCAGGCCGAACTTCAGCGAGAGAGTTTCACGAATGATTACGATGCTGCTGTTCCGGATTGGTGTCGCCGCAATCGCTCCGGCACTGGTACCGCTGTGGGTAAATTCCGCTGACGCTGCTCCTGTGGCGAAGGCGGAAATCGGTGCCGTCGGTTCCGGCGCAGCAGGCAACGATTCCGCAGCAGCCACTGCCACAGGCGAGGAACAATATCTGCTGCGGTATCGCTTCCATGAAGGCCAGGTGCTGCGCTATGAATCCGTTCAGACCGCGACGATGCAGTCCGTCATCGGGCCGAACAAAAAGGACGACGTGTCTCTGACCCGGCAGACTCGCCGTTTTCGCGTCGAAGACGTTCGCGACGACGGAGCAGCGACTGTGTCGATGCAGTTCGAACGCGTCCACATGGAAGTGAGTTCCAATGGCGCAGATCCACAGGTCTTTGACAGCAGCATGTCCGGCGACGAAGTGCCGAGGACCTTTCGAACGGTCTCACGCCAGCTTAAGGAAGCCGCACCACGATTCCTGGTCGAAACGACCGGCGTGCCACTGAACCCCGTATCTCTGGCCGATGAGGCTGAACACGCAGCGGCGGCGACTCCGGCCCGCGGCGACTCAAGGAAAGGGGACTCAAAGAAAGGGGAGAAGAACGAGACTTCCCCGCAAAAACAGAATGGCGACAGCGATGAGGCCGGTGTCGACGAGGAGCAGGAAACGGATACGCCGGCAACTGCCGGGTTTGCAATTCCGTTGCCCACCGATCCGGTCAAAGTCGGCGACACATGGAAGACCTATAACGTCGTGCGGCTCAGAATCCGGCAGGGCGTGATGCGAAAAGTCAATCTGCTGCAGACGTTTCGGCTGGACAGCGTCGCCGATGGCGTCGCCACGATTTCCTTTTCGACATCTGCCATCGGCAGGCTGACGCCGGTTGAAAAGGGCCAGTTGATTCAGGCGACGCCAAAGGGCACCGCGCGCTTCCACATCGCCGAAGGCCGGCTGGAAAGCCGGGAACTGAAGCACGACACCACGGTGTTCAACGCGATGGGGCAGAACACGATGGTGACGTCAGTGGGCCGAAGTGTTGAAAGGTTTCTGCCGCCGGAGACGCCGTCGACCGCAGCCAGTTCTCCCGCAGACCCCGGCAACGTATCACAGCGGTGAGGCCGTGTCCGCGTGAGCCGGAGTCGCACACCGGCGTCTTCACGCGCAACAAAAAGGGCGAACGGACATGACCGCTCGCCCTTTGTAATGACTCAAATGCTGTTCACGTCAAACGGATTGGAACCGCAGTCGTCAGTTTGTCTCTGCAACGGCGACGTTGATTCGCCGGCCCTTCTGGTCGAAGTACACTTCGCCGTCGCTGAGTGCAAACAGCGTGTAATCGCGACCGGTGCCAACGTTTCGTCCCGCATGCCACTTGGTGCCGCACTGACGCACCAGAATATTACCAGCGAGAACCTTCTGACCGCCGAACTTCTTCACACCGCGGCGCTGAGCTGTGGAATCGCGGCCGTTGCGGCTGGATCCCTGTCCCTTCTTGTGAGCCATTGCTGACGCTCCGACTTTCTGATCTGTTCAATAAGGCTGAAGAAATGCGGTTCAGCGCCGGTGGCGACCGCAAATTCGAGCGGGAATTCTGACATCCGCCGCCGGATTTGCAAGACACATTCGTGCGATGCCGGACGCCTCTACTTCTGCCGACTCAATTATTGGCGTCGGGTTCCGCCGCGTTGGCAGCCTGAACCGGCGTTCCGCGCAGGATCGATTCGAAATCGGGAACGGAAACTTCCGCATCCCGCGGCAGGTAAGTCCACTGCGGATCATCAATCACGCGGAACTCTGCCTCATCCTGCAGAAACCTGTCGCCGGGACGGCCGAACTTCTGCACGATCGCCTTTTCTTCCACAACCTGCTCGCCGGCTTCATTCGTCGAGATGCGGTAAGCGTTGGAAAATCCGGTCATCGTGATTTTGAAGTAGTCAGTATCCGGGTCGACATTGCGCCATATGGCAACACCGTACAGAGCATTTTCGAGTGGGTTTTCGTCATCGATGCCAACCGGGGCGGGAACCTCCTGAAGTGCCTGAACACTGTTCAGCAGCTTCAGTCCAGCCGCGTCCTGGCGAAATTCCCTTCCAAGGACAGACTCCTGAATCTGCAGGTTGACCTCGTCCGTGTACGTCGACTCGGAACCTACGTCCGTTGTCTGCAGCACGAATTTCGGCATCAGCATCGGCTGTGCACGGACCGGATCTTCGGAATTCGCGGGCTCCAGAGTCGGGTCGTTCAGCTTGCGAACGAGTTCTTCGCTTTTGTCTCCGGCCAGATCGGACGGACGGCGTGGGATCACGCGGTACACCATGTACCAGACCAGCTCCCGGCTGACGTCGCCGGTTTTCGGGTCAGTGACCTGCATCCGAACGTACCGCACCGACTTGATCTGAACCTCAGCGATCCACAAGGCTGGGTAGCCCGGTCCCAGAATTGGCTCGTCCGCCGCGCGCTGCTTGTTCGGTCCCAGCATCTCGTCGACGGTGACCGCGATCGAACTGCTGCGAACGAATCCGCGATCCAGCGGTGCCTTGATGATCTGCCCGTTGGCGGAAAGTGACATCCCGCACAGCATCAGTACGGTGAAGAGAATCCCGGCGATTCGCGGTGTGCTCGAATGACCTGTCATGCGTAAACCTTCCCGTAGCTTCATGCCGGCGATCACGATCACCTGAAGCTGATGACGAAGTGGCTGATTTGCGTGGCCGACACCAGGCAGTTTGTCGGCTGTGAACCGATGTCCGGCCTGGCTGAAGCGCATGATGACAACTATAGCCCTGCCGTAAACGACCAGTCAATAAGATGTTACGACCGCCCAACAGACAATTTCGGGGCAGCGGCAGGCGCGGTCCGGTTGTACGGGCGACATGGCAGCCCGATTGTGCTGGTTTCGGCCTTAGAATTCATTGACGATCTGCAGATCTTCGCGGTTTCCCAGCCAGCTAAAAAGTTGTGCGTTGATGTTCTCGCTGACAAAGCGTGCAGACCCGTCTGCCAGCAGAAAGTGCGCTCCTCCGGTGTGCCGGCTGCTGAATCCGCCGGTTGCCGTGTCCGCCGGTGCCTGGGGAGGACCCGTCTGGCCGGGGATTCGACTGAATGTTGCGACGACGTCCCAGCCGCTGTTGATCGGAACTCCCGAGTTTCGCAGCGTCGCGGACGTTCCCGACACCCAGCCCAGATCCGGCACTTCCGGCACGATGATTTTTTCGCCCACCAGGAGCGTATTCGATGCGCCGTCCCGGATCTGGCGATAGTTGATGCTGCTGTTCAGACACAGCAGGCCATTGTTCTTCATGTCGATCGGGACATCGTCGCCCCCGAAACAGCCTGCGTAGTTGCTGGTCGCGGTTGTCCCGACATCCGGGATTTCGGACTGATATCCGTAGTCAGAGGGACAGCAAAGCAGCTCAATCTTCAGGTCGCGGATCTGTTGGTTGGCATCGCTGTACGCCCCGGCGGCAAAGTCGAATTGCGAGAACACATGTGGCTGTTCCAGCATGGGAAGTACCTGCACGGTCCAGCCGACGTGATATCCCAGCGGAACGTTGTGGATGGGGCCGGTGTCCTCGACGGTTCCAGGCGGCAGCATCTCAAACGTCATGTCATAGTTGTGCAGCGCGATCCCAAGCTGCATCAGATTGTTCTTGCACTGAGTTCGCCGGGCAGCTTCGCGAGCCTGCTGAACGGCCGGCAGCAGCAGAGCGATCAGGATCGCAATGATGGCGATGACCACCAGCAGCTCGATCAGTGTAAAGCCCCGCGGACGGAACATCGCTGCGCTGGAAACGCGGCGCGTCGGCCGCCAGGCGACGCCGAGCCCATCCGGTCCTGAATCCTGCGCTTCGTCGCCGTGAGGGTTTTGCTCGTGAACGCCGGTCATTGCTGAACCTTTATCTTTCTGGTGACCTGCAGCGGCAG
>CAZHET010000110.1:0-14774 GCA_964531585.1 uncultured Planctomycetaceae bacterium
AAGCATACGAGCCGATCAGGTCCAGTTGCGGCAGTAGTTGTTTCTGGCTGACTCCCAGTCGAACGCCGGCAGCCCGCATGCGCCGGATGGCTTCCGAGATTTCCGGGCGATTCATCAGCGCGGCCTGCAGCGATTCTCGCAGCGGCGACGGGTCGCTGACGAGCGTGGGAGCTTCCAGTGGCACCAGTTCTGTGTGGCCGAGGTTCAGCATGCCCGGTGAATTGACCAGTAGCCGCAGTTGAGATTCGGCATCCCGGATTCTGGCATAAGATCTCTGGATGCGCGCTTGGGCCTGTGCGACGGCGGCCCGCGCGCGAAGGATCTGCCGCGGCACGGTGTCGACCTGATTACGACCTTCCAGAGTTCGCAGGACGTGTTCCGCCGACTGCAACAGCCTTTGCCGCTGGAAAAACTCGGCACGCGCTCGGTACAGCGTCCAGTATGTTTCCGTGACCCGCAGCAGATGATCCTGCAGCGCCGAGACGACTTCGTCTTCCGAAGCATTGGCCGCAATGCGCGCCAGAATGATGTCGCTTTGATTGACGGCCTGACCGGCTCCGTCCAGCAGCGGCTGGCGATAACTGAGTTCCAGCCGGGCGGTCGCCTGATGCGGCGGAACGAAGAACTGAGAGTTCTGCGTTTCGTGGCCGAATCTCTGAGCAACAGACAGTTCACCGCCGTGAACATTCTTCTGACGCAGGCCGGCGGCGAAGTTGAACTTCTCAATCAGCAGCCTGTCCTGTCCGTTCGGTCCCAGGGTCAGCGTGTTGCCGACAGGATCGTTCAGATCGCTGTACTTCGATTCCAGAAACGCGGCCCAGTCGAAGTTGGCGACTTCCTGGCCGATCACGCGATACTGAACTTCCGGTTCCGTCTTGATCGCCAGCACCTGCGGCGAATACAGCAGTGCGTCCTGCAGCAGCGACGATACGTCGATCGGCATCGCCGTTTGTGTCAGGCCGGTCTGATTCCTGACGACGTGATCCCACCAGGGAGCAAACGTCGGCGGAACCTGCGGCACGGCAGGAATCGCAACGGACAGCGCGCTCGAATCACCTGCCTCGTCGGCGCGCTGATTGTACGGCGACATCCACGGTTGAGCATCGGTCTCGACAGTGGCGCGAAACTGCGACATTCCCGGCCGACCACCGAGCACTGAATGTCCGTAGGGAAGTTGGTTGGGCGGTGCCGTCATCCGCAGCCGCTCAGTCACAAACGCTGACTGCGCTGCAGGCGCCATGGCTGCCTCTGCAGCAGCCGGCGCGTGCAAAGCGGATCCATGCGATGCTGGCCTGATCGTGATGCCTGATCCGCTGTTCGCCGGCGTGCCTTGAAGAGTGGCTGTTCGAATCGGCACGCCGGATCGCGTCTGCCTGACCGATTCCGGTGCCGTACCGGATGTTGTGGCTTCGACTGCGTGCGGCACCGTGTGCCCCGGACGCAATGCCGGAACATGTAGTCCACTTTGCGGCGTGATCGTTCCGAATTCCGGCGTCTGCAGGCGAATCGACGGAGACGTGCTGTGACCACCGTTCCTCACTTCCAACGGCCGAGTCTGCAGCGACGGCCGGTCATTTGCGCGCAACCACGAACCATCGGTCAACATGACAGCAAGCAGAATGACGGCTGCGCAGGCAGCGATCAGCCGCTGTGAATTCCTGCGGCCTGCTGATTGCGTCGCGGCGTTCGCGCTGTGCGTGCGCGTGGCCGGAATCGCACTGGCAATGTCCGCAGACCTGCCAGACAGACTGTTCGAACCGTGATCCATGCGGCTCACACGAAGACCAGAAAATGTCTCTCCCCCAACCCGTCGATACCCGACGGCGTGTGCAACCAACAGGCGACACGCACAAGGCGCGCACATGTTGCTATCCGGAGATTCGTCACGATTGATGCGAGCGAGCCAGCAAATGTTCGCCAACATTCCGGCTGACCATGCGGTTGCGGGTTTGTCCCCTGCGACCAGCCCGACTCGACTCAGTGGAAACCCTCACTTCTCTCTGACGTGGCAACGCGTTTACGGGTTGCGCGATGTTGCCGGATTGCAGCAAGACCGCATCACCGGACAGGCCGTCCAGGCCGCCGCGACCGCTCGAATTTGCCTCATTCGCCTCGCTGTGGCCTAGCTTTGAAGCATTGAAGTCCGGCGATCACGCTGCGCGGCAGTCAGCCGCCCGTCGAAATTTACTAAGAACGACCGGACGCCATAGACGACCGGCATCAGGCAATTCATGGTTTCCTCCCTGCAACATCTGCACCGGCGCTGTCGACTTACCGTCGATCAGTTGCTGCACGCGCTGCGGAACGCCGTCGATTCTGACTGGTACAGTTCAGCGCAGGCCATCGAGTTGCTGATGCTGGAACACCGGATTCTGATGAGCGCGTCGCCGGCTGCCGTTGCACCGGCTGCAGTACTCATTGACGCTGTCGAAGCCTGTGCCGATTCGTCCACCCGCATGTGTGACGCCAACTCTGCAGTGACGGCAGACGGGAATGTCAGCGATCCGGCCCGTTGGGCGAATGCGGAGTCTGCTCAGACGGCAGTGAGCCAGGCCGATGAGACGCGTCCTGTTGAACTCGTTGTGATCGATCCGGCGGCTCACCAGGTGCGGCAGCTTGTTGACGATCTGATGGCACAGACTGATCGCGAGTTCCGCCTTCTGATTCTCGATCCGCGCGGGGACGGTATCGCGCAGATCACAGACGCGCTGTCGGAACTCAGCGACGTTTCCGCGATCCATCTCGTTTCTCACGGCGAAGACGGCGAGATACTGCTTGGCGCAAGCGTGCTGAGTCAGCAGACCTTCGGCCTCTACGCCGCCGAACTGGTGACGTGGCAACAATCGCTGACCTCCGAAGCCGATCTGCTGATCTACGGCTGCGATCTGGCGGCATCTGAGGACGGTACTGCGCTCGCCGAGTCACTAAGCACACTTCTGGGAACAGACGTTGCGGCCAGCGATGACGACACGGGGCACGCTCAGTTCGGCGGCGACTGGGACCTCGAATACCACGTGGGCAGCATTGAAACCAGCGTCGCGTTCACCGCACAGCTTCAACAGAACTGGGCCGGCAAGCTGGCAGTGATCACCGTTGATACCACCGACGATGAAGTCACTGCGAACGGCCTGACGTCGCTGCGGGAAGCGATCATGCAGGCCAACGCGGGCGGCGGAGGCGACACGATCGTTCTCGCAGCCGGAAGGTACACCCTGTCGCTGACGGGAACCGACGAAGACGCTGCGGCCACCGGTGACCTGGATATTCTGAAGAGCGTCACGATTACCGGTGCCGGTGCTGGTCAGACGATTATTGACGGCGACGGAATCGATCGAATCTTTCACATCCGGAATGATTCGACCGTCGTCAATCTGTCCGGCGTGACAATTGAGAACGGAGCGGCAGAGCACCTGGCGGCCGGAATCTTTGTGGACGATCAGAGCACTCTGAATCTGTCCGACTCCGTGCTGCAGAATAACATCGGCAACGCAACGCCCGGCGGAGGTGCCGGAGGTGCCGTTCACGTTCGCGGCACGTTCAATGCAGATCGAGTGCTGTTCACGGGCAATACGGCGGGGTCTGGTGGAGCGATCTACTTCCACAATGCCGCTGGCGGCACGCTCACCAACGTCACGATCACCGGCAACACGGCCACTGCCGGTGGTGGCGGCATCTACAGTGACCGCACAAGCATCAGCGTTGTCAATTCAACGGTCGCGTTTAACACAGCCGACACTGCCGGGGGCATGCGGACTCAAGGTGGCGGAGCGCTCGTTGACCTGAAGAACACAATCGTCGCGAAGAATTCCAGCACATCCGCGAACCCGGATCTGCAGGGCAACTTCAGCACTTCCGGCAACAATCTGATCGGAAGCGGCACCGGCCAGTCTGACCTGAATGACGGAGTGAACGGTGACCAGGTCGGCACGGAAGGATCGCCGATTGATCCATTGCTGAGCCCGCTGGCCGACAACGGCGGCACAATGCAGACCCACGCACTGCTGTCGGGAAGCACTGCCATCGACGCGGGCACCACAGCCGGCGCACCCGCCGTGGACCAGCGCGGATTTACTCGCGATGCTGCGCCCGACATCGGGGCGTTTGAATACTCAACGGTTCCCGTGACGACAATCGCCTACGAACCGTTCGACTACGCGGACGGTTCACTGAACGGGCAGAACGGTGGCACCGGGTGGGCCACAGCGTGGGCGCTGGAATCCGGCAGTTCCGCACAGGTCACTTCTCCCGGACTCACAGCACCGCCCGGCCTGCCTGCGGGCCAGGGCGGAACGCTCGAAATGAGCACGTTCGCCGTGTTTAAACAAAGCCGCGAACTGTCCACCACTCTCGGAGCCGACGGAACGACCGCATGGTTCAGCTTTCTGCTGAAGCCGGACGGCATCGGTTTCGGCGGAATCTCGCTGGAGATCGGCGATGGCACCGGCACGGACAACACCGTCAACGTGGGAACCAGCGGCAATGACTTCCTGGTAGGCATTGATGGAACGGCGATTGGCGTTCAGATTGATAATGCTGTCGTCGACGCTCAGACCTATTTCCTTGTCGTACAGCTCGATTTCTCTGCCGGCAATGACACGGTGACGTTGTATGTCAATCCCACAGCCGGTGTCGCATCGCCCGATTCGCCGGCTCCGATGACCGTTCAACTGACAACCGCGGATCTCGGCACGTTCACCCGGGTCGGCGTGATTGGCGGCTTCGTCGGCAACAATTCCAACATCGATGAAATTCGCGTTGGTACGTCATTCGCTGCCGTGGCCGGAGGTGCCGTCGTCAATCAGCCTCCGACTGCTGACGCCGGCGGACCGTACACGATCGATGAAGGAAACAGCCTGTCACTGAATGCGTCAGCGTCAAATGATCCCGATTCCGATCCGCTAACGTACGCCTGGGACCTGGATAATGACGGCCAGTTCGACGACGCCACGGGTGAAACACCAACGGTTGCATGGTCGTCGCTGCCGCCGTCAATTCGGGACAACGGCACGTACACAATCCAGGTTCGGGCCGCTGACGGCAACGGCAACTCGGACATCGCAACGACGACCCTGACAATCAACAACGTGGCTCCTGCGATCACGTCACCATCGACGGTGTCCATTCAGGAAAACACAACGATCGTCCAGACGGTCACCGCCACCGATCCGGTCGATTCTGTCTCATTCAGCGTAACCGGCGGTGACGACGCGCACTTGTTTACGATTCATCCGACATCGGGCGTTCTGACATTCATCGCCGCTCCGGACTTCGACAATCCCGGAGACTCAGACACAAACAACACCTACCAGGTCGAAGTCACCGCCAGCGATGGCGACGGCGGTCTCAGTTCGCAGACAATTGTCGTGACGGTCACCGACCGGAATGACAACGTTCCGGTCGTCGACGCAGGCCAGTCGTTCAGCGTTTCTGAAGCGGCCGGCAACGACACGTCGCTGGGAACACTGACAGCGACCGATGTCGACAGCGGCACGGTGTTCAGCAACTGGACGATCACCGGCGGCAATTCCGACGGCGTCTTCGCGATCAACAGCAGCACCGGCGAACTGACGGTTCTGAACAACGCAAATCTGGACTTCGAAACCACAACGAGCTACACGCTGACCGTCACGGTTTCCGACGGAACAAACACGTCGGTCGCGGAAACGGTGACGGTCAACGTGTCAGACCAGAACGAGGCACCGACAACATCAGGACTCAGCGACATTCATACAGCGGAAGATGCCGCCATTCCCGCGTTTTCGGTCGCAGGTTCGTTTACCGACAACGACGCAGGCGATGTGCTGCAGTACTCCGTTTCGCAGCCGGGTGGACCGAATCCGCTGCTGCAGTCGCTTTCAATCAATCCGAACTCCGGCGTGCTGAACGTTGTGCTGCGTGCCAATGCCAGCGGAACGGCCGATGTGCGAGTCACAGCGACTGATTCCGGCGGCCTGTCCGTCAGCACTGATTTTCAGGTGATCGTGAGTCCTGTGAACGATCGTCCGACGGTCATCAGTCATGAGTTCATGGCTAACCTGACCGGCACGATCACCGTGGCGGCACCCGGACTTCTGGTGGGAGCGGTCGATCCGGAAGGACAGCCACTGACGGTCGTTCTGGTGTCGGCCACGACGCACGGCAGCCTCTACGTCAACGCCGACGGATCGTTCACCTACACCACCGGCGAAGGCTTCCCCGGAATCGACGCATTCACGTTCGCCGCGACGGATGGCATGCTGACGAGCGCTGCCGCAACCGTAACGATTACCGCTCCCGGCCAGATCGGAGGCGTGCCGCCCGCAGCCGAACCCGACAGCAGTACGGACAGCCCCAGCGGCAACGATGTCCAGTCTGGCGAAGATGCGGAGCCGTCACCTCTGACGTCAGACTCATCCGGCAGTTCACCTGCGGTCGCCGCACCTGGTTCCGGTGATAGTTCCGGCAGCTCAGCCGCCAGTCGCCACAGCAGTGAAGAGGAAGCGGCTGCGGCGGTGTTCCTGCGCAACTCGGAAGGTACACAGGTTGAGATCTGGTCGGCGACGAGTGCCGCGATTTCGACCGAGCAGGTCGACCGCGTCGACGCGTCTGCCTCAGCCGCTTCCGGTGCGACGGGAAGCCGACATGGTGAAGGCCGCGATTCTGTCGATGAAGCCGACGACGATCTGATGCCGACGACTGTGGTCCTGCAACCGTGGATGCAACCAGCCATGCAGCAACGGATGTGGCGTCAACTGGATGCGCTGGAGAAAGACGCAGCGGCCGATCTGAATTTTGAAAACACTGTCGTCGGGTCGGTCGGAGTCGTGACGACGGGATTTGCCGTGGGATCAGTCCTGTGGGCGGTTCGCGGCGGAGTGCTGCTGTCGGGGCTGCTGGCCCAGCTTCCGATCTGGACATTGTTTGACCCCCTGCTCGTCATTGACGGCGTCGTTAAGGACGAAGAATCCGGGGAATCTATCCGCGACATCGTGGATCTGCAGGCACGCAAAAACAATCCGACGCATCAAGTCCATCAGGAGGCGCAGGCTGCTTCGTCAGACGCCCCCGCAGACCAACTGAATATTGATAACTGACTACTGAAGATCTGATCCCATGAAACGCCTGACTGTTGGAACACGAATTTCGATCGGCCTGGTCTGTTCGGTGCTGGGCATTCTGCTGGCCGCCAACTATCTCGGCCTACTGCCGGACCGCGAACGTCTGGTCGTCCGCCATCGTGCGCAGATCGCGGAAAGCCTGGCATTCAGCGCATCTGCCCTGATTGTCGATGACAACTTCGACGGCTTGAGGGCCGTCATGCAGGGCCTTGTCGGCCGGCATGACGAACTGCAGTCGGTCGGCGTTCGTCAACGATCTGAAGGACTGCTGATTGACACCGGGCGGCACGCGGAACTTTGGCCCGCGGATCTGGGGCAGGCGTCCGATGCACAGCACATGCAGGTTCCGCTGACTCGCGGCGACGATGAAGCCTGGGGCCGGATCGAACTGCGCTTCACTCCTCTGCATTCCGCCGGCATGTGGGCTCCGCTGCAGTCGCAGTTGGTGGTGCTGCTGCTGTTCTGCGGAGTGCTGAGCTTCTTCGCGTTCCGCACATTTCTGCGGTTCGTGCTGAAGAATCTTGATCCGTCGCGAGCTGTCCCGAAACGAGTCCGCGAAGCATTGGATATTCTGGCGGAAGGTCTGATGATCGTAGGAACCGATGACCGGATTCTGCTGGCCAATCACGCGCTGGCTCAGGTCACCGGCCGCAATGCCGACGAACTGATCGGGCAGAAGGCGTCGTCGCTGGGTTTCCGCTGCCGTTTGCCGGACGGCAGCCAGCCGTGGGCCGAAGCGCTTGCCGCGGAGAAACCGGTCTCCAACATCACGATGGACTTCTTCGCTGCGGACGGAGCGAGAATCTTCAACGTCAACTGCTCACCGCTCAAGGGCAACGACCGCAGGAACCGCGGCGTGATGGTCACCTTCGACGACGTCACCACTCTGGAACAGCACAAGATCGAACTGCGAGCCGCGAAGGATGAAGCCGATGCCGCAAACAAGGCGAAAAGCGATTTCCTGGCCAACATGAGCCACGAAATCCGCAACCCGATGAACGCCATCGTCGGGTTCACCGACATTCTGCGCCGCGGACTGGAAGAAAATGAAAAGACGCGGACGGAGTACCTGAACACCATTCACGCCAGTGGCACGCATCTGATGGATCTGATCAACGACATTCTGGATCTGTCGAAGATCGAAGCCGGCAAAATGGAAGTGGAAGTCTGCGACTGCTCGCCGTTTCAGGTTGTGGCTGAAGTGGTCAACGTGATGCAGATGAAAGCTCAGCAGCAGAATCTCGTGCTGGAATCTTCGGTTCGCGGCAGGATACCGCGGATGATCCACACCGATCCGACACGACTGCGGCAGATTCTGATGAACCTTGTCGGCAACGCGATCAAGTTCACTCAACGCGGGCATATTCGCATTGTGTCGGAACTGATCGATGACGACCGCTGCCCGCTGCTGCAGTTCGAGATCATCGACACCGGCATCGGCATGACGCCCGATCAGAGCGCGAAAATCTTCGAGGAATTCACACAGGCTGACAGTTCCGTCAACCGCCGATTCGGCGGAACCGGGCTGGGCCTGGCAATCAGCAAACGCCTGACCGAAGCTCTCGGCGGATCAATCACGGTCACCAGTGTTCCCGGCAAGGGAAGCCGCTTTACGTTCACTATCGCGACCGGGAATATCTCGATGATCCCGCGCATCGATCACGACGCCGCTGTCGCCGCGCTGAAGGACGGCTATGCCGCACAGAAGACCGGCTTGTCCGTCACTTTCAAACGAGCGCGCGTGCTGGTGACCGATGACACACCGGCCAACCGGCAGCTTGTCGGTCTGGTGCTTCGCAAGGCCGGGCTGCACGTCGAAGAAGCAAAGAACGGCCTGGAAGCCGTGCAGCGAGCCACAGCGGAGAAGTTCGACCTGCTGCTGATGGACATGCAGATGCCGGTCATGGACGGCTTCACGGCGACTCGCAAACTGCGGGAAAAAGGCATGAACGCTCCGATTATCGCGCTGACCGCAAACGTGATGGCCAGCGATCGCGAACGCTGCGAACAGGCCGGATGTAATGGGTTCCTCACCAAGCCAATTGACATCGACAACCTGCTGCAGGCACTTTCGGAACGACTGCCCACCGCCGATTTTCTGCCGCAGCCGGTCGCAACGCCGCGTACCACAGCAAGCGCGAATCCCTATCTGACGGACGACCCGCGCCCGCAGCGTCGCCCGGCACCAGCCGTGCCAGCGCCGCGCGCCGTACCGGCCGTGAGCTCCACGAAATCCGCGGCCTCCACGAATACCTCCGCGGCGCGTTCGGCGGCGACATCGGCCGCGGCCCGCAGGATCGGCCCGGCCGCGACGGCGGCACTGGGGCTTTCGGACGAGTCGGCAGCAAAGGTCCGGATGTCCGGGCCGCAGCCGATTCCCGCAACGCCTGGCAGGGCCGCGGCTGCTGCACCGCTGCCACCGAAACCACCCGCGTGGATCCTGCCGGCACGAAAGCAGCGGAGTTCCATCACGTCCACACTACCGCTGGACATTCCGGAATTCCGCGCCATCGTGGAACAATTCGTCGACGGGCTGCCGCGGATGCTCGACGAAATGCAGGCCGCATGGCAGCGGCGCGACTTCTCAACCCTGCGCGATCAGGCCCATCGCCTCAAAGGTACCGGCGGCACCGTCGGATTTCCTCAGTTCACCGCACCCGCATCCGCTCTTCAGGACCGGGCTGGTGAGGGTGCCGAAGGCGAAGTCGAAGGACTGCTTGCCGAACTGCTGGAACTGGCAGATGCCGTCCGGCTTCCCGATCATGCAGAACTGTGCAGTGCTGCGGATTAAATGCACTATGACGCATCGCGGGGATTTCCCCGTTGACGAATTGCATCGAAAGTCGACCGTGAACAGCCAGGCGACTCGCAGTCTGACCTAACCTTGAACTGCACCACGGTGTCATCACGACGACGCCCGTCTGTCAGCGGTGTAACGCTGCCCGGCGGACCGGCCGCCACCGACTGAGAATCAGATTCACGCCGCGAACACACGTGGCAATCATTGCGGATTGAAGACATGCCCGGTTCGGCCACCACTGAAGAACGCTCCGTGCTCGAAGACATTCGTTCCGCAATCCGCTCGCTGGATGCGCTGCGAGGACGGCGAGGATCCGATGCACGCTGCGCTGTTCCACAGGTGGACACCGACGATGGCGATGCTTTCGCGGCCTGCGCTGTGGCTTCCTCCACTGCTGTATTCGGCACTGCTGCATTCGGCATTGCTGCTTCCGGTACTGCTGACGTCACGAACGCCGATGTTTCGAACGCTGACGTCACGAACGCCGATGTTTCGAACGCCGATGTTTCGAACGCCGACGTCACGAACGCCGATGTTTCGAACGCCGATACTGCGAAGTCGACCATGACTGGCGTCGGAAACCCGGCACCGTGCGAATCACCGCGCGATGACTGGTCTCTTCGTACCACTGAAACCCCGATGGGCGGCACCGCAGAGTCGGAACCGGCACAGGATCGCACCGCCAGCCAGCCGCAGGTGTCCATCGACGCGAAACCGAACGGCGACGCCGACACGGAACCCGATGATCTCGACAGCAGCCTGTTTTCATCGACCGATCGGCTGTTCAGCCGCACGGCGAACAAGAATGCCAAGATCATGATTGTTGACGACGAACCGCTCAACATCATGACGTTTCGCCAGCACCTGAAAATGGAAGGCTACGAGAACTTCGTCACCACCGAAAAAGCCACGCAGGCGTTGACGCTGATCCGCCGTGAGAAGCCGGACATCGTCCTGCTGGACATCCGCATGCCGGAAGTCAGCGGTATCGACATCCTGCGCGTCATCGGGCTCGATCCGCAGTTGCAGCACATTCCAGTGCTGATTCTGACGGCAGCCACTGATCCGCGGATTCGCAAGAAGGCTCTGGAACTGGGAGCCAGCGATTTTCTGTCCAAGCCGGTCGATCCCAGTGAACTGTTACCGCGTGTCCGCAACGCGATCGTCCTGAAGCAGCACTACGACATGGTGCTGAACGAAGCCACGCGTCTGGAACAGCAGGTCGAACGCCGCACTCAGCAACTGGAAGCCACTCGTCAGCAGCTTATTCTGAGTCTCGCGCGAGCCGCCGAACACCGCGACGACGACACGGGCAATCACGTGATCCGCGTCGGCCGTTACACTTCCATCATCGCCCACGAACTCGGCTACCCGGCCAGCAAGCTGTCCATGCTGGAACAGGCGGCTCAGTTGCACGATGTCGGCAAGATCGGCATTCCGGATTCCATTCTGTTCAAACCCGGAAAGCTGGAACCTGATCAGTTCGAACTGATGAAGAAGCATTGCGCTCTCGGCAAGCAGATCATCGAACCGATTGCCGAAAAGGAATGGAACATCCTGAAAACGCACACTCGCCGAGGCGAAAGTCTGCTGCACGTGCGTTCGTCTCCGCTGCTGATGCTGGCCGCGCGGATTGCTCAGACCCACCACGAAAAATGGAACGGCTCCGGTTATCCGCTGGGACTGTCCGGCGAAGACATTCCGCTGGAAGGCCGGATTGTGGCCGTGGCGGACGTGTTTGATGCCCTGTCCAGCGCCCGTCCCTACAAGCCGCCGTTCTCACGCGAAAAGTCCTTCCGCATTCTGGAAGAAGGCCGCGGCACGCATTTCGACCCCAGAGTCCTGGACGCCTTCTTCGCCCGCGCGAATGAGATCATCGAGACTCAGTTGCTGCTGATGGACGCAACGGACCGAATTACCGGTCCGGCACATGTCGACGACGGCCACGACACGCCGCTGGCAAGCAACGACGTCGGAATCGTTGCGGGGCTGGGAATCTAGCGGCAGCACCGCAAGTCGGCGCAGGGCAGCGATTCAGACCTGAGCCGCATACTGCTCCGCGAATTCCAGCACCAGACCGTCAATCACTTCCCGAAAGCCTTCTACCGTCGCTTCGTTCAGGAAACGGAAGTTGCTGCGGTTCAGTGATTCACGGTTGCGAATCGTGCCCTTGGTGCTCAGTTCCAGAATGTGAGCATCCGAATACGGCTTGATCAGCATTTCCAGCCGGCTGTAGAGATTGCGGTTTGTCCCGCGACGCAGGTTGATGTCGTCGCGGGAAATCCGGCCGCCCCAGCCATCTTCGTTGACGATCGTCGAATACTCAAAGCCGGGAAAATGATCGCTCAGTCGCCGCAGACAGTCGGCGATGTGATCGCTCAGCGCCAGCCGCAGCTCAGAATGCCGCCCGCGCAGTTCTTCCTCCGTGGCCTGCTGCTGACCGGCGGCACGAGCCTCGCCTTCGCGAGCTTCCTTGCCGCGGCTGATGGCCTTCTGCAGTCGTTGCTCAAAATCTGACATGTTGTTGCGACTTCTCTCACTCAGGTTGGAAGCCGCAAGATACGACTGAACCCCGGTCCGCACAAACGAGCGACCACATTCAAAATCTGGGAAACCACGAATCCCGGGTTTGATTCCCGCAGCGAAAACCGCAACATGCCGCCATCCCACTGACTCCGGCTCCCGACCGGCCGTCCCGCAAAAGAAAGCCCCGTCCCTATGGCTAAGAAATCCATTGCCAGTGTCGATGTTGCCGGCAAAACCGTGCTCATGCGAGTTGACTTTAACGTTCCGCTCGACGGCACGACGGTGACCGACGACCGCCGCGTCCGCATGGCGCTGCCATCGATCAGGTCCGTGATCGAACGAGGTGGAAAACTGATCCTGATGAGCCACCTCGGTCGTCCTGAACCGGGACAGGACAACTCCGAATTCAGCCTGAAGCCCGCCGCCGATGTGCTCGCCGGTCTGCTCGGCAAACAGGTCGCCTTCGCCACGGATACGGTCGGTGCCGATGCCGACAGCAAGGTCAAAGCACTCAACGATGGCGACGTGCTGGTCCTGGAGAACCTGCGATTCGAAGCCGGTGAGAAGAAGGGATCGCCAGAATTCGCCCAGAAACTGGCAGCATTCGCGGATATCTACTGCAACGACGCGTTCGGCACCTGTCACCGCACCGATGCGTCAATGGTCGCTGTTCCCGAAGCCATGAATGGAAAGCCGCGAGTCGTCGGCTTTCTGGTCGACAAGGAAATTCAGTATCTCAGCGATGCCATCGCAAATCCGAAGCGACCTTTCGTGGCCATCCTCGGCGGTGCGAAAGTGTCCGACAAGATCAAAGTCATCGATAACCTGCTGACGATCTGCGACAAAGTCCTGATCGGCGGAGCAATGGCTTACACGTTTTCGCTGGCCCAGGGCCGTCAGGTGGGCAACAGTCTGGTCGAACCGGACAAGGCCGAGCTTGCCAGACAACTGATCGAGGACGGTGGCACGAAACTCGTACTGCCCGTCGATACGCACTGCGGTGACGCGTTCAGCGAAGACTGCAACAAGCTGCTCGTGAACTCCGGTGAAATCCCCGACAACTACGAAGGACTCGACATCGGCCCCGGCACGGCCGCCCTGTACTCCGACATCATCGAAACCGCCGGAACCGTCGTCTGGAACGGCCCGATGGGCGTCTTCGAAATGCCTCCGTTCGACGAAGGAACCCGCGCCGTCGCTCAGGCAATCGCCGACAGCAGTGCCGTCAGCATCATTGGCGGAGGCGACAGCGCCGCGGCAATTCAGCAACTGGGTTTCGCCGATCAGGTGTCTCACGTCAGCACCGGCGGCGGAGCCAGCCTGGCAATGCTGGAAGGCAGGAAGTTCGCAGCCGTGGAACTGCTGGACGAAGCCTGAAACCGTCCGAGTTGCACATCCACGGACGTACAGCCGACCGAACTCACGGGTCGACTTCCGATATTTGATGTGAAGTCGCCGTCAGTTCACCACCCCCCGCGCGCAGGCGGCTGGCCACTCGCTCGGTAATCCGTGAGTCGCGGAAGTACCGCCAGCCTCCGCGAGGTCCCAGCCGGGCGAGGCCCACCAACAGCCGTCCGGCCGGAATTCGACCGCCGCCCGCTCGCGACGCCAAAGCAACGTTCAGGTCTGCCGAAAACTTCGCACGCTGTGCGATACTCCGCCGTGATGCATGCTCATTGATCCATGGCGTCAAATGCCGATTCAAGACCGCGTCGTATTGGCACCGCAAGTCGCCGTCACCGGCCGCGCGCGTCATGGTTTGTGAAGAGCCATGAATCCGCACGGACAGCAGCGGTTGCGGACAAGTCACCGTCCGGTCCGTTGATGTCAACTTCAGCCAGAAGTCCCAGTCGGCCGTGTACCACAGTTCCTCATCCAGCGGCCCGGCCCGACGTGCCGCTGAAAGCCGAAACACCGGAGCACCCGACGCCACAAAGTTCTGCACCAACAGCCGCTCCCACACGAAGTCACGCGCCAGCAGCCCGGATGCCGCGCCCAGCGGACTCGTCCAGCGACCGATGCGCCGCCCAGACTTGTTGATGAAATACGAATCATGCAGCAAAACATTCGCGCCGGAATGAGCATCCAATTGACGACGAACCACCTGCAGCCGGTGAGGTTCCCAGGCATCGTCCTGGTGCAGAATGCACGCATATCAGCCGCGGACTTCCGCCATGCCAAAGTTCACGCTGCTGACCCAGTTGCCGCAATGCGCCCGGGGAACAATTCGCAGCGCAAGTCGATCGCGCTAAGTCTCGGCGATGTTCAGTGTGTCGTCCGTCGATCCGTCATCGACGAGCAGCACCTCAATGTCGCCATCGTTCTGAACGCAGATGCTGCTGAGAGATTCA
>CAZHET010000111.1:0-14771 GCA_964531585.1 uncultured Planctomycetaceae bacterium
GCTCAGGTTCAGCCGCTGGCGCTGCAGCGCGATCCGAAAAACCGCCTGCTGTCCCGTGGCCCGCGTTTTCGTCTCGACGCAGAAACGCTGCGAGACCAGGCGCTGGCACTCAGCGGCCTGCTGGTGCCCGACATCGGCGGTCCCAGCGTCAAACCACCGCAGCCGTCCGGCTTGTGGAACGCCGTGGGCTTTTCGACTTCCAACACGGCGAAATTTGAACCGGACCAGGGCCACGAAAAGGTCCATCGCCGCACGCTGTACACATTCATTAAACGCACTGCCCCGCCGCCTCAGATGAGCACCTTCGACGCGCCATCGCGAGAAGCCTGCACCGTCCGCCGCGAACGCACGAATTCCCCCATGCAGGCGCTGCTGATGATGAACGACCCGCAATACGTCGAATGCGCCCGAGTGCTCGCTGAACGGACCTTGCGCGAAGCCGGCGACTCAGACACCGAACGTGCTCGCTGGATGCTGCAACAGTGCGTTCTGCGAACGCCACTGGACTCCGAAGTCGCCTCCCTGGCCACCGACGCCAGCGCGTTCCGAGCGGACTTCGAAGCCGATCCGAACGCGACGAAACAGCTCATCAGCACCGGAGTCATGCCGCCGCCGGACGAAATTCCGGCCGCCGAACTGGCCGCATGGACAATGGTCGCCAACCTGATTCTGAACCTGGATGAAGTGATCAACAAGTAGTGGCTCGTACCGGCGCACGTCCGATTGATCCAGCACTTGCTTACGTGTATCCGGCATCGAACGGTGTGACAGAATCACAAAGTATCGAGACCTCTCATGTCCGGCAACGACGACCTTAACGATCATCTGGAACGAGCGTTCAGGAAACGTGAACAGCCGGCGGAGAACCTTCCGGTCAAGGTCGCCGCAAAGGCGGAGCTGGTTTCGGCGGAGGAGAACGACGAGGGCGTTTCCGAACAGCAGATCGAACATGACAAGATGGGCATGATCAGTCGGCTGCGACTTCGCAATGCCGAATCGGCTCACGAACTGCAGAAGGCTCGCACCGTCTACGAGACGGAGATGAGCCTCATTCGTCACAAGGCCGACGCGGCGATTCGCGAGAGTAAAGCGTTCTGGGATGCGAAGTCCGTCGAGGTCGCGGAGTCCATCAAGACCTACGTGCAGTCGACAATCCGGGCATTGGAAATCGACCGGCTGGATTCTCGCAACGCCGACCTGCAGCGAGCGTACGAATCCGCGTCGGTGGCGCTGGAAAAAGCAAAGTCCTCCGCCATGCCCGAAGTCATGAAAGATCGGCTGATCCAGGATATTCTGAGCAACTTCGAGAACACGGTGGAACGGATCAAGAACGACACAATCGTCTCGAAGTACGACCTGGACTAACGACACAGGGGCTAAACGAATCAGCGCTGGCCCGCATGGACGATCGCATCCCCGACTATTCGAAGCTTCCCGAAGAACCTGCTGACCATCTGGGTCGTCTGGGACTGGGGATGTTAGCGCTGCTGTTCGTACTGCTGGTGCTGACCGTGGTGTTTGCTCTGGGACAGGGAGCACAACATTTTCGGTGGGATACGTTTCGCAGCGGTCTGCTGGCATTCGGGATGATTCTGCTGGGGGCCGTGCTGCTGGTCTCATTGCTGGCCGGTTGTCTGAAGCTGTGTGCATTTCTGTGGCCGAAGTCCGTCGTGAACCAGCGCGAGAAGATTCGGCTGTTCATGGCCAAACGCAGGGCCGTCGCCGCAATCGACCGCAAGCAGTACCTGAACGAAGAGCGTGCGCGTCTGACGGCCCGGCTGCAGGCGACATACCTGTATGAAAAGGAATCGTCGAAGCTCGCAAACGCACAGGCCGTAGGGGAATTCCGTGAAGCACTGCAGAAAAGCGTGACACGAAGCTGCGAAATTGCCTTCGAGCACATCACGCGAGTTGTCTCGCAGTACGAACAGGTCGTTGAGGAAATCGAAACGTCACCACTGTGCGACGCGGAGAAAACTCAACTGCTGGACGCTCTGGCGGAGCAACTGGACATCCTGGCCGTCGAAGACCGCAACCGGGGGGCTCAGCAAATGATGGAAGCAGAAATCTGGAAGGTGCGATTTCGCAAGGCGCACCTGCTGGCGAAAGAAAGCCCCAAACGAGCGGTCACCTACCTCCGCAAAATCCAGCCGGAAGCTCGCGGACCGCGACTGAACGAGAAGATCGAATCACTGATCGAAAAGACGACAGGCCAATGAATCAGTGGTTTCAAACCGAACTGACGCTTCCCGCGTTTTCGCGAGGCTGCCATCTGATTACGAATCACATTCTGCGAGACGTGCCCCAGTTGCAGCAGTTTCGCGTCGGCCTGATGCATGTGTTCATTCGACACACATCGGCATCGCTGACGCTGAATGAAAACGCCGATCCGGATGTTCTGACCGACATGAACATGGCACTGGAACGGCTGGCTCCCGAAGCCTGGCCGTACGTGCATACATGCGAAGGCCCGGACGACATGCCGGCTCACGTAAAAGCGGCTCTGACGGACACGTCCGTCTCCATTCCGATCGCCAACGGCCGACTGCTGACGGGAACGTGGCAGGGCATCTACCTGTGCGAACACCGCAACCACGGCGGCCAGCGGAAACTGATCGTGACGATACACGGCGACGTGCAAGCAGCGTGATCGTGATGGCAGGGATTGTTACGAATGCCGACGCTGCAACCGCGATGGATCAGTGAAGTAATTCGGCATTCGCTGCAGTGGATTCTGCTCCCGCATCCTGCAGTCGGAATATCTCCACCGCGATCTCGATCAGTTCCGCGTCTGTCATCGCAGCGGGACTTTCAGAGGCGTGACGGAATCGGATCCTCAAACTCCAGATTCGCCAGTGAGTGTTCCGCTTCGGCGGGAGTAATCAGCAGCAGCATCGTGATGTTCGAAAAAACGTCCTCGGGAAGAGTGTTCAGAAGTCTCCAGACTGCCGGTTCCCGGTCAACTCTGTCCTGCCCGGCAAACGCGGGGTCAATAATCCGAATTCGAACAGATACTGAGTTTTGCCGACGGGCATCGACCTGAGCGGCCGGATGCGCGTCTTGGTAATCCCGCAGCGCTTCCAAAACCTGTTGAACCTGCGTGTCCGTTTGGTCGCCGTTCGTGTGAGTCATGATAGTCGTCCATCGCCCCAGTTGAGGATCGCCACTGCCGATTCAAGGAATGCTTTCGACTCACGCAGAGTCGCCGTTCCGGGTGAATAACGCATGTCAGTCGACCACGTGTTGACCCGTGTGAAATGAGGAACCAGACCGACGGGCAATCCGGCGCCACGCTGTTTGTCATAAAGTCGCAGCAGCCAATCATAGTCATGAGCGCGGATGCCCCGAAACATCCTTTCGACCTCGCTTTCGCGGCCGCGAGGAACGGAAGCGAGAATCAGCGCCTTCAGCATGCATTCGACGCTGTAACCGGCAAGATAGACTGCTGCCGTGGTTCGTCCGACATTCAGAAGAAATTCCGCGTCTTCAAACCGCTGCTGCGCGGTTCGGTAGAACAGTCTTGCGCTGGGCGACGATGGCATTGCCATGACAAACTCCAGGCCTCCGACGCAACACCGCCGCAGGCCGACCAGCACATTCCTCAATGCACTCGCTGGCCCGGAACTGCGCCGTCATCCGGGCTTAGCAGGAAGACTTCTTTCCCGCCGCTGCCGCTGGCGCAGACCATACCCTGACTGAGGCCGAACTTCATCTGGCGAGGTTTCAGGTTGGCCACGCAGATCACCAGCCGGCCGATCAGCGTTGCCGGGTCGTAGGCGGATTTGATCCCGGCGAAGACATTGCGAGTTTCTCCGCCGCCGAGTGACAGAGTCAACTGCAACAGCTTGTCGGCTCCTTCCACGTGACCGGCTTCAATGATCCGCGCGACTCGCAGATCGACCTTCACGAAATCATCGATCGTGCATTCACCGGCCAGCGGTTCTTTCGATAATGCGTCGCCGGAATCCTTCCACGTGTCCGCCGCGTGGAACTCGGGACCGGTGGCTTCCGTGCCGGCACCTGCGTCGGCGGCGTTGTCTTCTTTGCTGTCTTCAATCATGGCCTGAACCTGCTTGTCCTCAATACGTTTCATTAAGTGCGTGAATGTGCTGACCGGAGTTCCCAGCAGCGGCGTCCGGATTTCGTCCCAGTGTTTGATCGGCGTGTTGAGCAACGCTTCCGTCTGCTTCGCCAGAGTCGGCAGCACGGGTGCCAGGTAGATCACAAGCTGCCGGAACAGGTTCAGTGCCACCGTGCAGACGTCTCGCAGTTCGTCGGCCTTGCCCGGATCCTTGCGAAGCACCCACGGCTGATTGTCTTCGACGAACTTGTTGGCTCTGTCGGCCAGCAGCATGATCTCACGAACGGCCGCGTTGTAATTGCAGTCTTCGTACGCTGCCGCGATTGCTTCGCCCTTAGACGCGGCATGTTCGAACAATCCGCCGTCGTCGGGATACGTGTCGCTCAGGCTGCCTTCCGCGACGAACTTCGCCGTCCGAGATGCCAGGTTGACCAGTTTGCCCACCAGATCGGCGTTGGCCTTGCTGACGAATTCGTCGAGATTCAGGTCGATGTCGTCCAGCCCCGACCCGAGCTTGCTGGCGTAATAGTATCGCAACACTTCCGGCGGCAGATGCTTCAGGTACGTCGAAGCCATCACAAACGTGCCCTTCGACTTGCTCATCTTCTCGCCGGCCACCGTCAGGAAGCCGTGGATGTGAACCTTTTCGGGAAGATTGAAACCGGCGGTCTTCAGCATTCCGGGCCAGAACAGCGTGTGGAAATACGTGATGTCCTTGCCGATAAAGTGATGAACCTCCGTGTCGTCGTTTCGCCACCACGAATCGAAGTCTTCGCCGTGCAGATCGCACCACTGGCGAGTCGAAGCGATGTAGCCGATCGGCGCGTCGAACCAGACATACCAGAAGTTTCCGGGGCTGTCGGGAATCTCAAAACCGAAGTACGGAGCCGGCCGGGAAATGTCCCAGTCGCGAAGTTCCTCGCCCAGGAAATGCCCCTTCAGATAGTTGGCGACCTCCGCCTGCAGATGATTGCCCGACTGAGTCCACTCGTTCAGAAATCCGTGAAGCTGTTCGAGTTCGATGAACAGGTGCGGAGCCGATCGAACTTCCGGCGTCGCACCTGACAGCGTGCTCTTCGGATCGATCAGATCGGCCGGAGTGTACGCGGTTCCGCACTTGCTGCAGTTGTCTCCGGGCTGATCTTCTGAGCCGCATTTTGGACAGGTGCCTCGTACGAAGCGGTCCGCAAGGAATGTTCCGGCTTCCGGATCGAACAGTTGCTCGACGTTTTTCTCTTTCACAAGTCCGGCGGCGCGGATCGCCTTCCAGATTTCTTCGCACACCGCACGGTTCTCGTCGCTGTGTGTGCTGCCGTAGTTGTCGAACTCAATGCCGAACGCGCTGAAGTCGCGGACATGTGCTTCCCGCATATCGGCGATGACTTCTTCTTCACTGCGACCTTCTTTGCGGGCTCGGATCATGATTGCCGTGCCGTGAGTGTCGTCGGCACACAGATAAATGCACCGGTGGCCGCGCAGTTTCTGAAAACGCACCCAGATGTCCGTCTGGATGTACTCGACCAGATGTCCGACGTGAATGTGCCCGTTGGCGTAGGGCAGAGCGGATGTGACGAGAATTCGTCGCTGTGTCATGGTGAGTCGCAGTTTTGTGAAAGATGGCGTCAGCAGCGCGAATTGGACAGGACCGGCTGCCAGCGGTCAACGCCGCCACGGCAACGCTGCGGATTGCGGACTGACGTCACGCAGCTCGCCTGTGTTCAGGCAGGCAGACGAGCTGGGCGAGCAGCGCGACGTTAGTCCGCTTTCACTCCACTCGCCGCTCGCGCCGGTCCGGATTGCGGAACGACGTCGCGCAGGTCGCCCGTGTTCAGGCTGGCAGACGAGCTGGGCGAGCAGCGCGACGTTAGTCCGCTTTCACGCCGTTCGCCGAGTGGCGCGGCAATCACCGATTCGCGTTGGTCACCGGTTCCGTTGTCGTCATCTGTACAAGATCGCTTAACAAAATTGCCGTCACCAGACTTCGATACGTGCCGCCATCAGCCTGAGCTGTGTGGTGGATTTCGGTGACAACCCGTGCGTCCTCGGCGGTCAGCGGTCGACCGAGCGCGAACTGTGTGACCTTCCATGTGATGGTTTCCTTCACGCGGTGACTGTTCGCCAGCAGATCCATCATTTCGGCAGAGGTCGTGTATTTCACGGGGCCGGCGGCTCCGGGGAACAGGATTTCGCCGTCGGAACGCAGCACGTTTCCGTGTTCGTCGTTTTCGTTCCATGCACCGAGCCCGTCATATTGTTCCAGACCGAATGCCAGCGGCTCGAACTTTGCGTGACAGCCGCTGCAGCTGGAATTTGCCAGCCGGCCCTCCGCGATGGCTCGCTGAGTCAGCCCGGGCCTGGTGGGAACGGGCGTCGTGTCGACGCATGGCGGCGGATCTTTCACGACCCCGCGCAGCACATCGTGCATCACAAACAGACCTCGTGAAACCATTGACGCTTCATCGCCGCCAACGGTCAGAATGCTGCCCTGAGTCAGCAGGCCGCCCCGTCCCGGAACGGACGACACATCGTAGCAGGCCAGGTCGTCTGCCGGATCGGACGACTTGTCGACGAGCAGTTCAGCCGCGTCGTCCATGTTGTAGTGCTGCGCCAGGCGAGGCGTCAGGTATGCCACCGGAGCGTTCAGCAAATCCGCCATCGGGCGATCCTGGTTCCACACAACGTCCTGAAAATAGGCCAGTGT
This sequence comes from uncultured Planctomycetaceae bacterium, assembly GCA_964531585.1. Taxonomy (GTDB): domain Bacteria; phylum Planctomycetota; class Planctomycetia; order Planctomycetales; family Planctomycetaceae; genus JAWKUA01. The sequence continues at coordinate 6,783 of CAZHET010000111.1, forward strand.
TTCGCGGCGCATGTCGTCCGCCAGCTCTGGATTCCACTCAGGAAACCTATGCTGGTCGGGTTTTAGGTCCCGGAGTCGGGACAGATTCAGCCATTCTGCAGCAAACTGCAGAGAACGTGACACCGCCCGCGGATCGTCCAGCATGCGTTTAATCTGTTCTTGAAGCCCGGGACCGTCCAGTTCCCCGACCTCGGCAGCTCTCAGAAGTTCCTGATCCGGCGGGCCTCCCCAGATGATGTAACTCATGCGCGACGCCAGCTCATATTCTGAGACGGGCCATTTTGATCCATCGCCGGTCTGTGCCTCGACGCGGTAAAGAAACCGGGGCGACTGCAGCATCGCTTCAAGAATCAGTCCGACGGCCTCTTCAAACGTACCTCCGGCGCTGGCAGCAGTCGTCGAAATGCCGCGATAGGCAATGAGTTCACGATCTTCCAGCGGCCCGCGCAACAGCCACTTGCCCATCCTGGAAATCAGGTCACCCATGTCATCGTCGGTGAACCGACGTGCCGATGAAAACCGCGCCGTGAACGCGCTGATATCCATGCGTTCGACGATGATCTGCGCCAGGCGTGCGTAGCCATCGACGTGCTTCAGATCGACGCTCAGGTTGTAGGCCGTGTTGCTGAAGCCGTCGGCTCGCAGGTCGGGCGGCAGAATCTCGCGAGCCTCCTTCGCGATATCAACACCGAGCGCACTGCGCACCGTTTCGATATATTCCGGAACCGTCAGCCGCCGCAGCCAGTTTTCGCCGGCCGGACCATCGTGAGCGTAGATCGCCGGATCGATCATTTCGAGACTCCAGCTCGCTCCATCGTCGATCCACTGGCGCAGCACTTTCTTTTCGTCGTCTGAAAGCGGCGGCCGTTCCAGCGGCATCGACTCACTTTCGACGGCTGCCCACAACGGGCTGTCAGCCGCCTTTCCGGGAACGAGCACCTTGCCGCTGTCACCTCCGGCCTTTGCCGAATCCTCGCGAGCCAGGCTGAGGCCGCCCTCCCTCGTCGCAGCGTCGTGACATTCCAGACAGTGCCGCGCGAGCAGCGGAGCGACGCGGGTTTCGAAGAAGTGTGCCTTCTCGTCAAATGCGGTCGCCTCAGCAGGACCCGTTTTGATATCCGGCCCGGCGCGAAAATGCTCGGCCACTTCTTCCGGAAGCAGATCGCGGCTGTAGATGGCCACCAGGTAAAACGTCCCCTGCCACGGTCGGTCGCCGGAAATCTCATTCGCCAGCGCCAGCGAGTACGACGGATCCCAGTTGGACGTATTCCCCGCGACCTCACTTTCTTCCGCCAGTTCGCCGTTCAGAAAAACCTTCACAGCCCCACGCCGGTTGCGCGTGTAGACCACATGCGTGAGTTCTGCGGTCAGGCTTTCCGGCTGAGTGCTGACGGACGGAATTCCGTTGGCGCTGGTATCCGTGGTCCGCAGCCGGGCGTCGTAGCGGCTGCCGTCCTGCCCCAGCGTGAAGTTCCGTTCGCTGCCGTTTTTCGAAAGCGCCACCAGTCTGGCCGGTCCCTGCTGAGTCGCGTTTGCCGGGCGAACCCACGCTGCGACTGAAAGCTCGCCTGTCCTTTTGACCGCCTGAATCAGCCGCTTCGGAGGCGTTTGAGTGCGCAGGATTGTGCGGCCGAAAACTTCCAGCGAAGCGTCGCCCCATCGCACGGCGTCGGTACTTTCGATGGTCAGGTCAACCGGTGGCTGGTGTCCCGAACGATCCCTGACAAGCGAACCGTCGCCCGACCGGAAATCGTACAGCACCAGCAATCCCTCACCAGAAATCGTTGCCGAGCCGCTGACGGCAGCGGGATCGGCAGGTTCGTCCGCTCGACTCGTTGCCAGCGCGACGACGCTCGCGATCAGCATGACGCCAGCAACTGCCGCGGCGGCACAGGATCGTATTCGCCGGAACATCGTCCCGAAAATCCTTCGGTACGATGCCTCGCCGAGGCCATCGCGGCGATCCCTACGGCTCTGGAAGGTGCCCCTGCAGATCGCCAGTTTGTTTCGGTGCTGTTGCTGAGTACTCACTTCACACCCTTTCTGCCGCGTTCCCGTTTGCAGAACGCGGTCCGCTTTCCTGCAGCCCCGCAGCCGGCCAGCGAGAGCCGGACGCTACACCGGTTCCGGATGCTTCCACGGATCACGATATGGCCTGCGCAGACGATTGTTGGCTTCGTCGTCGTCGACAACTTCGTGCGTGTCGGCGTTCCATTCCAGCGTGCGGCCCAGTTCGAGAGCCATGTTTGCCAGGATGCAGCTTGCCGTCGAAATGTGCCCCTGCTCGATGTCTGCCACCGGCAGCTCACGTGAATCAATGCAGTCCAGAAAATTCTTCATGTGGCCGCGAATCGCCGGAGCGACGTGCGTCTCCAGACGCTCCTCCGTCTTGTCGACCGGAAACTCATCCAGTTCCATCACGACGTCACCGTGAATCGGTGTGCCTCCGCCCTGAGGAATGAAGTCGTACTTATGGACGCTGAGTTTCAGCGTGCCTTTGCTGCCGTAGATCGTTGCTCCCCACGGATATTCCGGATCAGGAGCCGTCCCCCACGTGCGGTGCTGCCAGATCACCGGGAAATCCGGATGCTGGAAGGTTGCCGTCTGAGTGTCCGTGGTGTTCGCAGTCGCCGCGGTCTGCACGAGTATTCCGCCGTGAGAACTGACGTGTGTCGGCCAGCCAAGATTCAGCATCCAGCGCACCATGTCGTACATGTGAATGCACATGTCACCGACGATGCCGTTGCAGTATTCCATGAACACGCGCCAGCTTCGCGGATGAACCAGCTCGTTGTACGGTCGCATCGGAGCCGGCCCGGTCCACAGGTCGTAGTCCAGATAATCCGGCACCGCAATGTTCGGAACCTGCTTCGTCGAACGCATGTGGTAGTAGCAGTAGCACTCGACGAGTCCGATGTCACCCAGCAGACCCGCGTTGACAATTCGGTCGCGAGCTTCAATGAGATGCGGTGTGCTGCGGCGCTGAGTTCCCACCTGCACGATTCGTCCGGTCTTGCGAGCCGTCGTCAGCATGGCCTGACCTTCGACGATGTCGACGCTGATCGGCTTCTGCACCCACACGTCGCAGCCCGCGTTCATCGCGGCGATGGCCGGCAGGGCGTGCCAGTGATCGGGAGTGTCGACCAGCATGATGTCGAACTGTTCCTGTTCGAGCATCTCACGATAATCGCCGAACGTGCGCGGTTTCTTCCCGGATTTCTGCCGCTGGGACGTGATCTCCGCCGCCTCTGCCAACATGCGGCTGTCCACATCGCACAGCCCGACGACTTCGACGTCCTCGACCTGCAGCAGTCGGAAAAGATCGCACTTGCCGTACCAGCCGCTGCCGATCAGCCCGACTCGCCGCGGAGCGTTCGCCGGCGCGGCAAACAGCCTGGGACCAAGACCGGCAACCGCAGCCGCAGCACCTGTCTGAAGGAAGGTTCGACGTTGCATGAGGTAGTTCCCCTTGTTTGGATGTCGAAGGTGGCGGTGTCGAAAACGGTTTCGTTTATGCCGTGACGCGGCCGCGGCTTAACAGGACAGCGCCAGGTTCCGTGAGCGGCAAGGCGCTAGCCGCCGGTATTTCCGACCGTTCTTCAATGCAGACACCGGCGGCTAACGCGGTGCCGCTCACTTCGACGAAATCCTGCGGATTATCGGCTAATGCATCCCACATGGCACGGTCCAGTTAAACAAATTGAAGATTGATGTTGCTCACACCAGTGCCGCTTCCATTCGTTGAGCCAGGTACGCTCGCAATTTGTCCAGATCGGCGGTAAACCCGCGAATTCCCTCGGCCAGCTTTTCCGTGGCCATCGCGTCTTCGTTCAGCATCCAGCGAAACGTCTGTTCGTTCATTTCGATTCTATCGATATCCATCTGCTTCGCGGCAGCCGCGTCCAGACGCTGCGGGACTTCTGCATCTGACGCTCGCAGTTCCGCCAGCAGTTGTGGAGAAATCGTCAGCAGGTCGCAGCCGCACAACGCATTGACCTGTTCGGCCGTGCGGAAGCTGGCTCCCATGACTTCCGTCCTGTGGCCGTGCGTCTTGAAGTAGTTGAAGATCTCCGTGACTGAGGCGACTCCCGGATCGTCTTCGACAGGAATGCTGTCGACGCCGCGCTTCGCCTTGTACCAGTCGTAAATGCGACCGACGAACGGACTGATGAGCGTGACCTTCGCCTCCGCACACGCCACGGCCTGGCCGAACCCGAACAGCAGCGTCAGGTTGCAGTGAATGCCGTCGCGCTCAAGCTGCTCCGCCGCACGGATACCTTCCCACGTGCTGGCAATCTTGATCAGGATACGGTCCGAATCGACGCCTGCATCTGCGTACAGCGCGATCAGTTCCTTCGCCTTGGCGACCGTGGCCGCTGCATCGAAGCTCAGGCGAGCGTCGACTTCCGTGGAGACTCGGCCGGGAATGATGTCCAGAATCCGGCACCCGAAGTTTACTGCCAGTTTGTCGATGATTGCGTCAATCAGTTCGTCTTCACTGTGACTCTTCGCCTGAGCGTAGCTGATCGCGTCGTCGACAAGGTCCTGATACTGCGGCATCTGAGCCGCCTTGAACAGCAGCGACGGATTTGTCGTGGCGTCCTGAGGCTTGTGTTCGGTGATGGCGTCCAGTTCGCCCGTGTCGGCGACGACAACCGTGTGCTGCTTCAACTGGTCGAGAGACGTCATGCGGATTCCTCCGTGCTGAAGTGTGATGTGCGAACCGTGTGATGTGCGAACCGTATGATGTGCGAACCGTATGATGTGCGAACCGTATGAAAATCGCCAGTGCTTTGTCAGGCCCTGGATTCTAGCGCTGACCGTCATTCCCGCGCAGAGTCCTGCCCTCGCGAAGGCGGGGGCGGGAATCCAGCGAGCTGCACGTGTTTCACGACGGCAGCGAATACGTCATTCCCGCGCACGCGGGAATCCAGCGTGTGCTCGACTGTTTCCCGCCACGGCCTTCGCGAGGGCAAGGACTCTGCGCGAATGACGCCTTGTACGTCCGCTGCCGAGGCACACTGGATTCCGCATTCTGCGAATCGTGCTACCATGACGGCTGGCTATTCAGTTTCCTCATCAGCAAGTCGGAACAACATGATCACCGTCGGAATGAACTATCACGTCATCGAAGGCAAGCAGCAGGACTTCGAAGAAAAATTCGCCGCCGTCATCGGAGCACTCAACGCCGCCGAGGGCCACGAACAGTCCACTCTGTGGAAAGACGTCAGCGACGGCGCGTCGTACCTGATCACCAGTGAATGGTCGGACGAAGCCGCCTTCACAAGCTTCATCCAAAGCTCCGCCTTCCGCGATGTCACGAACTGGGGAAAGGAACAGATCCTGTCCGACCGACCGCGACACAAGATCTACAAAAGCTGACAGTGAGCAATGACGTCGCACGCTGAAGAAGCATTGCGCGAACGAATCCGCTCGATCCTGCATCGCCGCAGTGGATTTTCCGAACGAACGATGTTCGGCGGAGTGTGCTTCATGATTCACCGCAACATATGCTGCGGGACTTGGAAGGCGTGGGCGGGGTGGCACTGGCATGGCAACCTGATGTGTGCCACTGGCTCTGCAAGTGCCGTCAGTCTGTCAGCAAGAGACACTGGCAATGCCAGTGCCACACTTTCAACCCATGGACAGTGCCACTGTGCCGTGCCTGGTTCACAATTCCATCCGTGTGCATCCGTGCCCATCTGTGGCTCAGAAACTCAGCATCGCCACTCACGAGCCGCCAAGTCCAGGCGACGTGCAGGAACGCCCAACAAACGACCGGCCTTCGCATCAGCCGCAGTGCGTTAGCACCCGTCCGCAAATAAGTTACCGAACTGATATAGGAGAACTCGAAGAAAGAGACCTGCCCCCTGTCTTTCCCCCTTGGTCGACTGTATCTTGACGCAGACTTAAAGAAGACGATCCCGTTCGAAGGCACTCCGCGCCTCATGCAACCAGGCCAGCAGATGCGAATCGGTTGTTCTTCAGCGTCCGAGTTCATGGACGGCATTATCGACGACGTCATCATCGGGCCAACTGCCCTTTCGACTGAACAAGTTCAATCGCTGCTGAATCAGTCATAGCGGTGTCCTGGGATCTCGAGGGATTCGCTCGCGGCAACGGCGGGACTGGATACAATAGAGCCGAGGAGACGCATTATGTCGCTGCTGGACCATTTTCGACCGCCGATTTTCAACAGAGGTTCCTGGGAGGGATTTCATGGAATGTGGCCGGCGTTGATGGTCATGGATCTGTGCAAATCGCTGCCGGAACAGTACACCGCTGAGCCTCGCGTACATCTGGGGAAGAATTTCGAAGTCGACGTCTGCACGTTCGATGTTGATCGAGAAAATGGATTCGGATCGAGTTCGTCTGGTTCGGGTGCGGGAACTGCGACATGGGCACCGCCGGAACCGACACTTACGCTGGAGCTTGACCCAACGGAAATCCACGAATACGAAGTGCTGATCTTCGACCAGCGGCGCGGTCGAGAACTGGTCGCCGCGATCGAACTTGTGAGCCCGGCCAACAAGGATCGCCCGGAAACTCGCCAGGCGTTCGTTTCAAAGTGCGCCGCTTTATTGCAGAAGAAAATCTGCGTTTCAATCGTCGATCTGGTGACCGTGAAGGATTTCAATCTGTACTGCGAAATACTGGATGTCTTCTGCCAGACCGATCCCGCGTTCTCACATACCCCGCCTGCAACCTACGCTGTCACATGTCGCAGCCACCAACTGGCCACGCATTCGCGATTTGAATCGTGGGCGTATCCGATGGTTGTTGGAAAACGGTTACCAGTCCTGCCAGTCTGGCTGGACAATGAGCACGCGATTTCATTCGATCTGGAGGTTTCGTATCAACAAACATGCAGTGCACTTCGGTTGGTGTGATGCTGGGGTGAAACTCTTCAGCCCACCGTGGATTCACCCGGAACAGCATTCAGGGCAGTTCAGAGTGGCTGAAGACCACAATCGTTGACATGCACCCAATGGGCCGTAACTGCTGAATATTCCTTGCCGCATCGCCGGAATCTGTTTACGATCGTTCGATTGTGGAGCATTTACTTTCGCCGGCATGGTCTGCAAGGTTGAACCCTGATGTGATACAGAGGCTGTCCGGAGGGCTGAGAGAATGTTAAAGCTGGCTGCATTCGTTTCCATTTCGGTGCTTTTCCTGTTTGCCCCTGCCGCTACTCCGTACGCCGACGCCGATGCGATTCGCGAGAAGCTGGACAAAGCAATCAGGGAATACGAATCAGCGATCGGCGACCTTCAGCGAAAGGTTGTTGAGGACCTGGATCGCAAGGATGATCTGCTCCGTAAACGTCGGGTGCTTGACATTGCTGGCATCGAGTACATTGTTGCGGAACGCGAAGCATTTCTGGAACGCGGTCAGATCCCGGAATCAGTGGACCGCAAGCTGGCCAACGATCTGCGCAAGGTCCGGCAAACTCTGGAACGCGAGTTTGTCAGCGCGCGAGATGCGTACATTCGCAATAAACTGGATACTCAGGCTCAGAATCTGAATCGTGAACTGAAGCAGATTCTCCGAGAGGCACCTCCAGATGAGGAGAATGCCGTGTATCTGTTTGATGGATTCAGCCTTGCAGGCTGGGAACCTAAGAATGGAAATCTGTGTTATGCCGTCGATAACGGCCACCTTGTTTACATCGCGCCCGGCGGCAGAGGTCGGCTTCAAAGCAAAGATGCATACTCCAACTTTGCACTCAGACTGGAGTACCAGTTTCCGCGCAGGCCCCTGCCGACCGCAGCCGACCGTACCGGAATTCTCCTTCTAAGTGTGGGCAGTGGAAATAACGTGGCTGGGCTGTCAGCCCGGGGAGCACTCGAATATCAACTCAAACCCGGCGAAACCGGCAAGCTGCGAGTCCTCGAAGGAAAGGATTCGGACGATTCAGCGTTAGCTCGCAAGGATGTCGCTGAGCGCCCGCCAGGAATATGGAATGACGTTGAGATTCGGTTTGAGGGT